>NZ_JBIWEL010000001.1:0-355451 GCF_044762525.1 Pseudomonas sp. NPDC096950
AAAACCACACGTGCTGCGCTACTGGGAGCAGGAGTTTCCTCAACTCAACCCCGTCAAACGCCGCGGAAACCGCCGGTATTATCAGCGCCAAGACGTGCTGATGATCCGGCAGATCCGCGCGCTTCTTTACGATCAGGGATTCACTATCGGCGGCGCTCGCTTGCGTTTGTCCGGCGATGAAGCCAAAGACGACACCACCCAATACAAGCAGATGATTCGGCAGATGATTGCTGAACTGGAAGACGTGTTGGTTGTACTCAAGAAATAAATTCCTGCGTTTGAATACTTCCAGTTTTCAAAAGCTTGCGATATATTCTTGAGCGTTCCTCGAGATGAGGAACAGGTTTAACGCCTAGTCGGGGCGTAGCGCAGTCCGGTAGCGCACTAGCATGGGGTGCTAGGGGTCGAGTGTTCGAATCACTCCGTCCCGACCATATAATTCAATGACTTAGGCCGATGTTCACAGCATTGGCCTTTTTCATGCGCGTGACATTTGCGTGACTACTCCACTTCTCACGCCTGCTTCCTCTTCAAAATTGTCAGCACCGGCCCACGCGAATCGGTTGCTGATACCATGTTCGCAGCCTCAATCAGATGCCCGAGCTCCGCGCCCGAGTAGTGACTGGTGATGCTGCCGTTCTTGTGGCCAAGAAGGGCCTTGCGGTCTTCCTCGGTGACACCCGCCGCTCGAAGGCGACGGCCAAACGTGTGTTTCAAGTCGTGAATCCTGATCGACAGATAGCCAGGGTGAGCGGGGCGAAGGTTTTCCTCCTGCCAGAGTTTCGCCGCTCTCACTCGTGCCTTCTTCCAAGCCGAGTCGTTCATCCGGTGCATTGCGTTGCCGTTGTAAGGGAATACCCATTCCTTGCTCAGGCCACGCTGCCGCTCAATGATCGATTTGGCCACGCTGTTCAGCACCACCAGGCGCTCGTCGCCGTTCTTCACGCCAGATTTTTCATGTCTCCCACCAAAATCAGCCGGAATAAGAAACACGCTTTCGCCAAGCTCCGGAACTGAAATCTCCCAATCCCACCGAAGTTTGCAGACCTCCTGCTCGCGACAGCCTGTGTTCACCTTGAACAGAGCCATCGTTTGCAGGTGAGCCGGCAACTCTCCGAAAAGAATCGATTGCTCCTCCCACGACATCGGGTAGGGCTTGCGACTCGACTTCTTCTCTTCCAGCTTCGAGAGCATCGGCACGCTATCCAGCCATGGCCGTCGCTCATCATCTCGCCACTTCCTGGCACACAACGACAAAACCCGAATCACGCGCTCAATCGAGATATTCACCGTTCTGTTGCTGACGCCTTTCTTCACTTTGCCATCCACGAGCTTCTTGGTCGCCAACCTGTCCTTGATAAAAGGGCCCAGGGCCTGGTCATCAATATGGGTCAGCGGCATGTCACCGATGAATGCGTCCAGCTGTGAAAGGTGATGAGCCGAAAGCTTGATCGAAGGCTGATCCTTAAATTCGACCAAGAAGCGCATTGCCGCATCCCGCCATGTTCTGACCTGTCGAACGCCGTAGACCTTCTCCTGTCGGATCTGCTCGAGCCGGTGGATCAGGTAGCGCTCTGCTTCTTGCCGGTCACTTGTTCCAGTAGATTCGTAAAGTCTTTCGCCGTTGATTTTCTTGTCGATATGCCAGAGGCCTTTCCTTTGGGAGAGGCCTGTGATTGTTTTTCGCGCCATTGTGTTTCTCCTTTCTGGCGCTCGCTGCGGGGCAATTGTTGCTCCGTCGCGCCCTTTTTATCAATTGCCTTGGCTGCCACATAGGACGAGGCCCATGCATCAAGCTCCTGTCGGTCAAAGCCGATACCACGCTCGCCAATCGGGAACTCATTGACGTACGGCCTGACGATTTCGTTGAATAGCGGCAAATTCATGCTCAGGTAGGCAGGCGCCTCGCCGGCGCGAATAAAGCGTGGCTGCAATTTTTGTGCGCCCATACAGCATCCTTTTCCCCTGCTGGGGCAGTTAAATGGTGGTGCTCCATGCCGCGCGTGGCGGCAGAAGGTGGTGATGGGTTATGCGCCGGCCTTGGCTAGAGCTGCGTCGGCAACTGCCATTGCGGCTTGGGCGTCGTTCACGTAGGCGGGATCGAAGTAGCCGGCCAGGTGGATGGTCGCTTGGCAGGCGCGCAGGTTCTCGCGGTTGAGTTTCAGCGCGGCAACCAGTTCTTCGTGCAGTCCGCGCTCCTCCCGTCCGATATCGAAGAATCGCTGCGCCCAGTGACCGGCAGGTGGAGGGGTGCCGTTCTGTGCGCCCACGGCCAAGGATCCAATGATCACGTCACACAGATCGCTCTTGTAGGCATTGTCGCCGTCGATGCTCAGGCCGCGCCGGCGCAGGGTGGAAACCACCTCGTTCAGGTCGAGCCCATCGTCCTGCAGAACGATGTCGAGTTCTGGTTTTTCGGGTGTGTAGATGGTCAGGCAGAGCTTGGCGCCGTCTGGCAGACAGGCGCTGATCTTCTCCAACGCATCGATCGCCGTTTCATGAAAGTGGTTCAGTGCGGACATACGCATTCCTCGCCCGCCATACAACGGCAGGCTGTTGAGTTGATTATTGGGTCTTGGCGGGGAACCACTGGGTTTCATATTCGAACTGAGGAACCAGCTCGGCCGTGATGTGTGGCATCTCCAACTGAAGCTGGTGAGTTCCGTAAGGATTCGCGACAAAGTCCTCAGCAATCTCTTGGAACCGTTCCTTGAAGATGCTGAGCAAGTGATCGGCGGCCGCCTCGAACCTCTCTTCGCGAAAGTACTTGTCGATCACACCGTCGCGGCACACTTGCCAGACGATGCGCTTCGGCTGCGCCTCAGCCGCCTTGATCTTCTCTTCGATGATGCTGCGGGCAGCGCGGAGCTGATCGAGCGACAGAGTGGCGACAAAGTCGGGGGTGCTGATTTGTTGGATCGCGGTATCGCAATTTGCTGAAGACATACGAATTCCTTGCCTGCCAACGCCGGCAGGCTGTTGTGTTGGGGAGGGGTTACTGCTGGATCAGTTCGGCGGGGACCTTCACGGCGCCGCCGCACTTGGCGAAGACCACGGCGCGGAACACTGCGATGGTCCGGGTTTCGCCGGGCTGGCGGTTGAACGGGTCGTTCGTCATGTCGGCCAGCCAAGGGTGCCGGTGACCGACATCGACCCAGACGCCGTACTTCGTGATCAGGTGCTCGGCGTCGGGCAGGGCGAAGAGCTGAAGCTGACCGGCGCCGGGCTGCTGATCACCCTCGATCGCGTTGATTGCCCAGTCCAGCGCCGGGCCGGCCAGTTCCTCGGTGCGGATGCTGACCATGCGGTTCATCCCGCCACCGCCTTCGCGTCGTGAAACACGTCCATCTGCGCCGCACCGTCGAGCCAGGCAGCCGAGATCCGGCGCTCAGCCATGGCGGCATAGTCTGGGTTGAGTTCGCATAGGATCGACTTTCGGCCCTCCTGCATGGCGACCACCGCTGTGGTACCGGCGCCGCCGAATGGGTCAAGCACCACGCCACCGCGGGGAGCCCCGGCCAAAACGCATGGCCGGATCAGGTCGGGCGGGAAGGTGGCGAAGTGGGCGCCCTTGAAGCTATGGGTCGCCACAGTCCACACGCTGCGCTTGTTCCTCGTTGCCGTGTCCCAAGTGCTTTCCTTTCGGTCTGGTCGGTGCGTGCCTTTGTTCTGCCCCGGGATCACCTGCTCTCGCTTCGAATCCTCCCGCTTGAAACTGTCGCGCCGTGCACGCTCCGCACCTTCCTTGTGAAAAGTTCCGTGGCCACCGTCGCCGGTTGAGGTATCCCAGCCGGTCGGCACCATTGCCCGCGGCTTCGTCACTGCGTCGAACCCGTGACCGAAACCGACGCCGGTTGGCGTGGCGCCATAAATCGCCGGCTCGCGTATCGCCTCCATGTCGCAGTGGTACCGCCGCGCCTTGCTGAGCAAGAAGATGTACTCGTGGGCTTTGGTGCACCGGTCCCGAGTCGACTCAGGCATCGGATTCGGTTTGTGCCAGATGATGTCCTGCCGTAGATACCAGCCGTCGTCCTGTAGCGCGAAGGCTAGGCGCCACGGCATGCCCATTAAATCCTTGGGCTTGTACTCGGCATGAGTAGTGGCTTTTGCCTTCCTTTGTGATGCCATCACCTGGCGCTGGCTGATGGTTGAAACACCGACTCCCATATCGTCGCGGCCGTGCGCGCCCCAACTCCCGGCATAGCTGTCGCCCATGTTCACCCAGGCCGTGCCGTCGTCGCGGAGTACTCGCCGTACTTCGCGGAACACTTCGACCAGTCGGGCAATGAACTCGCCCGGGGTTTCCTCCAAGCCGATCTGACCTTCTACGCCGTAATCGCGCAGGCCAAAGTAGGGTGGGCTGGTCACGCAGGTATGAACTGATTTTTCCGGCAGCGTCCGCATCATGTCGATGCAGTCGCCGACCAGAATGCGGTGCTGTTCTGTCATCGCCACGGCCCCCTGTAGATCAGGTAGGCCATGTAGAGCGGGGCGAAGATCATGGCGCAGCCCTCCTGACGTCATCGACGGTCACAATGTGCGGGGTGATGTCCTTGATAGTGAAGAAATGGGGCTGGCAATGCTTCCGTGCCCAGGCCATCAGTGGGCGCATAGCTCGCTCCAGATCAGCCTTCGCCGCAGCGTCGAGCGTTGGGTAATTGTCGGCCCACTCGCCGGCGTCGCTGTCGTAGGCGCGCTCGCTCATGTGGTCGAGCAGTTCACTTTGGTCTGGCAGGAAGCTGGCCGGATCATCTTTGCGCTCGGTACCGCGATAGACCGTCCCGCCTTCGTAAAGGCCCAGACTGAAGCTGGCCGGGTGACCATCGCCGTCGCTGTCGTGGCCGTAGTTGTCCTTGAGCAATTCATCAAGGCTGTCGTAATCCCAGGAACCGTTCTCACCGGTGAGGGACCACTTCTCTCCAGTCGCCGGAGCTTCATAGTCAGGAATCGAGTTCGCCGCAGCTATCGGCAGGGCCGCCCTGAACTGTTCGAGATATTCGGCTTGGTTTGATCCCCAACGATTTACCAGGCACTCGTCGTCAACCGGCGCGTCTTCGTCTTCCGGCTCGCCTGACGGTTCGCCCGGCACCATGAAGAACTCGCGCTCGACATCGTGCAGAAGATCAGAGAAGCGTTTGGTGTTTTCGATGTTGGCCAACAGCGTCGAAAGTTCGTGGTTGGAGCTGAGACCGAACACGTTGTAGATGTCGGCCAACTCTGGCTTATGTTTGGGCATGACTTCGTCCTTGCCGCTATAGCGGCTGACTTTGAATGGGGAGGGAGTTACTGCTGATTGGTGATGCGGGCGTGAGTACGCGCGGCATGCATTTCGGCGTCGGTGGCCTTGCGCCCCGACACCCACATCCCATCTGGATGGCGCTTGAAGGTCCAGCCGTAGTGGGCGTTATCCTTGTCGATCATGATGGCGAACTCGCCGCCGATGGTCTCGATCATGCCCTTGATCTGAATCTCGTCCGTTCGGCGAGTCGTAGGCGACACCAGCCGCGTTTCATCAGGTGCCAGGGTCGGATCGATAACCACCGGGAAACCAAACATTGGCGCTGGCCGCTCCATCCTGCACCAGAACGCCAAGACCTTTTCACCTTCGCTTTTAAAAGGGGCCAGCCATTGACCGTCAACGCGCTCGTGAGAGATCGATAGGTGCAAGGCGCGAGTTCGCTCTTTACCATCTTCAAAAACATCGCCAGGCACGCGCAGCATCGACAGAGGTCGCAGGTCCTGGTCAAGTTTTTGGAGTTGCTGGATCAACTGGCGGACTGTCTTGGGCGCGCCCCACGTCACTGGATCGGGTGACACAGGCGGGGTCATCTCATCAATCCGCTGGTCCGCTGCGTTCAGGCGCAGCTGCAGGGCGTCACGCTCGCGAATCGCTTGGGCATGCTTCCCGCGCCAGTGCAGCACGGCTTCCAGCTCTTCCGCTGCCGTCACTGCAGGGAGACCGGTCACGCGCCGCTCGATCATCTGCCAGGACGGCTCGTACTCGGGCCAGTCACTTTCGATGACCAGGAACGAACGAGCTGGAGCGCCGGCAATCAGCATTTGCTCATAAAACCTGCGGCAACGGCCTGAGAAGTTTCGGCGCACATCTGCCGGAAGCTTTTCCATATCGCTGCGCTTGATGACGATGTAACGGTCTTCGCGGCGAAACGGCTCGGCCGGTTTGTTTTCTGTGGGCATGGGGCGTCCTAACCGGGGCATGCCCGGGCGGTGGAATGGGAACAGATATCAGTTAAGATTCGTTAATTCTTAAAAGGTGGCGTTCATGACCTGCATGATTTGCAATGAGCCAGCGACGGCGGTTGATTTGTTCGATAGATGCCTGGAGATTGCGTGTTGCAAGTGCGGGCGCTATCGAGTCACCGGTAGCGCAATTGCGTTCTTGGATAAACACGGCTGGCGTTTTGACGTTGAGCTTGCCCGGAAGTGGATAGAGGATCAGCAGGGCTCTGGAATAATTCCAGTCATTGATTCGGAGGTGGCTGCCCGACTGATTGACGTTTAAGGGGGCGTCCTATTCCCGGGCGTTGAAGTGGGGTGGTTATGCGCTGGCGATGATGTCGGCTTCGGCCATTTCGCAAAAGAAGGAGCAGGCCGGGATTTTCTCGTTCCGCCGCACCGGGCCGTCGCCGAGGTCGCGCAGAGAAAAGCGCACGTTGGTAGTCCGGTTGCGGAAAAGGTAGGAGCCTTCGCCCAAGTCGTCTTGGATCAGGCACAGCCCCTCAAATTGCTCCGGAAAGTCTTCCCGAATAGCCCGGAAATAACCTTCGCCACCCTTCACGCAGCCGATGCAGTTGGCGTTGTCGTAGCCCATGCGGTACATCAGGGGGAGTTCGATGCCTGCGCGCTCGACCATGGCTTTGCAATCTTCCTTGCCCAGGCCACGATCAATCAGCGGGGCTATCACTGGCCGGTCGGGATTGCGCTCGCGGAAATCCGCCAGGCGATCCGTCTCCTCGGCAGTAAAGCCGAACACCATCACATCACCTGGCTGTTTCCATGTGTCGAGCAAGCGGCGCTTGAGCAGCTTTGTGCAGGGGGCGCCGTATTGGTTCTTCATGTACCGCTCGCGCCGGAACACCTCCTGAGCGTCGGCTCCGTACTTTTCATCCCGCAGTACAGTCACAGGGCGGCCGAACCACGCCTCGCAATCTAGGGCAAAGCGGCGGTTGTCTGGATGCTCGTTGGCCAGGAAGGCGTTGACGATCTGCACATCGTGAGTGGCGCCATATTCCGCCAGGGCCAGCTTGGTGGCCACCGCCGACGCAGCGCCGCAACTGAATTGGCATACGATTCGTGGTCGTTGTGCGGACATGAGGGATCCTCGCCGGCTGGCGTGATTCGAAAAATGGGTGGGGTTACTTCTTCTGAAAGGTCTTGGTCAGCGCCGCATTGACGCTGTTGCCGCTCTTCAACACGACGCGGGCGAGTGCTGCCCGGTCTTTCTCGCTGTGGCTGGCCTGGCTGAGCAGGCCGAAGTAGCTGTTGGCCGTCTCGCGCAGATCCTCGGCAGGTGCCGCGGCTGTTCGCTTCAGTGCCTGGGCCAGTGATCGTTTGCGGGTGGTTCGCCGCCATGGCTTGATGACGTGTCCAACGAAGTCGACGCCGCGATCTACTGGCTGCAGGATCGTCTTCGTGGGGTTAAGCTTGGCGCCAAGCCTGGGCAAGAACGCTTCGACCTGGGCCAGCCACTCGTTGAGCTGCTGGGGCGACTCATGCAGGAACACAAAGTCATCAACGTACCGGATGTAGTGCTTGGCGCGCAGCTGGTGCTTTGCGAACTGGTCCAAGGCGTCGAGGTAGATGTTGGCGAAGAACTGCGACGACAGGTTGCCGATCGGTAGGCCCAGGCTCGCTGGCTGCGCCACCAGTCGCTTGTGTTGCGGCACCCGATTGAACAGGTGGGCCGGGCTGCGCACCTCATAGTCTTCGCGCGGGTCATGCATGAGGATCTGCGTGGTCAGGGCCAGCCACCAGGGTTCGGTGATCTTGGCTTCCAGCTGCTTACGCAGAACCGCCTTGTCGATGGCGACAAAGAAGTTGGCCAAATCCAACTTTAGATACCAGCAGGGCTTCGACCAATTCTGCGAGGCGCTGCGGATCTTCGACTCAAGCCGGGTAGCGGCGTAAAGCGTGCCGCGCCCAGGAATGCATGCGCAACTGTCCGCTATGAAGCTGGCGTAGAAGCGCGGTGCCACATGGTTGTAGAGCAGGTGGTGGGCGACGCGATCCCGAAATGCTGCTGCCCACACTTCTCGGGCTTTCGGCCGGGTGACCACGAAGCAGATGGAGCGGCCTGGCCGGTAAGTGCCGGCAATCAGGTCGTCGTGAAGCTCCAGCAAGTTGATCTCCATGTCCCTTTCGAACAACCTGGCACTCGCTGTGTTGCGCTTGTGCCGCCGGCAGTCGTAATACGCTTGGACGAGATCCTCGAACTGGAAGGGTGCAACATTCAAATCTGCGGACAGGGCGGACGAGCCGCTCATCGTTCTTGTCGTTGTTGTTGATCCAGCCATCTTCGAAGTCCATGTTGAAGGCGTTGTTGGCGGAATACTGCGACCTGCCGAGCTATCTACATCGCCACCCCGAAGGCTTCGCCGATCAGGATGGAAACTGCGCAAGACCTACGCGGACGCTTTAGACCGGCGGTATCTTGGGTGCGCATGGCGGTGACCCAGAGGTCAGCGGCTCGACCAGATTTTGCGCATAGACGGGAGAGCCTTGACCCTCACGTAGCGGGCGCTGTTGCGGACTTTTTCCAGGCATTCGCCTGTCGACCTACAGAGGCCGTCATCTTCATTGCCTTGGCGTGCTGACCCTTACTGATCAACCCTCGATTGGTGAGAGCGCGCAGCAAGTAATTCAGCATCCAGACACTTTCAAGTAGCAGATTCAGATGTGGGAGTTTTTCCCGCGCCATGTTGGCTCGGCCGATCAACACCAGAACTTGCAGGCACTCATCGCGGATCTTTGCCCCGACAACTTGTTTCAGGTCGCGGGGGATGTTTCGCACCAGATCGAGCGACATGCCGAGAAGTTCTTCTGCAACCTTGTGGATCTCCAGATCCGAATGCATGGCCATCCTGGCCTCCTTGAAAAGCGAGGGCGCTATCGCGCCCATGAATGAATTATTGAATGATCAAATAAAGCGTCTGCGGACAGGGCGGACGAGCCGCTCATCGTTCTTGACGCTGTAGTAGATCCAGCCATCTACGAAGGCCATGCTGAAGGCGAGGTTGGCGGAATACTGCGTGCTGGTCCAGTGGTAGGCCTTGCTGAATACATCCTTGTCACCAAGGGTGATTTCGAGGAATGAAGCCTCTCGGCGGGACATCAGATAAAAGTCTTTATGGCCGTCTCGTTCGAACGAGCTGCAGAACTGAGCAGCGGGATAGGTCGTGTCGGTTTCAACCAGATCGGCAGTATTGCTCGGGCCGCCATGCGCGCTTTTCGCACCATCCAGTTCTTCCCGGTAGCCGCCCCACTGAAGTTCGGCTTCTGCATCGGCGCCGGTTGGCACGATCAAGTAGTAGGGCTTTCCGTCTCCAGGGAACAGTCCACCGCTCACCCCGCCTTCGCCGGGCCAGACTTCGCCAATAGCAGGGATTTGGCTTGGAGTGGCCGTCGGCGCAACTGCAATCGCCAGAGAAGCCAGCTTGAGAACCACCGATTCGTCAGGGCTGCTGATCATCAGATCGCCACGGGTGTAGGTGGTCAGTTGATTTGCTTGCATGGGATGCTCCTGTGAGGGAATTGGGCGCAGGCCGCCGGCGCTACCCGGCAAGCTTCTGGTCTGAGCGTCGTCCTGACACTCCCGGGAATCGCCTGCATAAAATCAAAGAAGGAATGAATTACTGAATAGGAAGGCTGCGGACAGGGCGGACGAGCCGCCCATCGTTCTTGTCGTTGCTGCCGATCCAGCCATCTTCGAAGTCCATGTAGAAGGCGCTGTAGGCGGAATACTGCGTACTCAGCCAGTGCCAGCGATCCTCGCGCAGGGTGATCAGGCCATCGGCCTTGGCCGACATCAGCAGAGCGCCTTCCAAGTGAGACGGGATGTGCGCATCCAGTTCCAGCACCTTTGCCGCAAGTTCGCTGCCGGCTTCGGCCATGGCGCGGGTATTGGCGGCGCCGTCGCTGTAGCTTTTGGCGCCGGCCACGTCTTCGCCGTACTTGCCCCAGGCGCCGGTCAGCTCTTCGTCGAGTAGTACCAGTGCGCGCTCTTCACCGTTTAGCCAGTTGCGGGTGACGAACACACCGCCGGCCAGAGGCTGGCCGCGTTCAGGCAGGTCGGTGGCGGCAACGGAATTCAGTGCATGTTGAGTCATGGTTTTCTCCGGGTGTGCGCCGCCCTCCGTGACCGGATGCAGCAAGTAGGTTTGGGTGTGTCACGGCGGCATGTCACGCAATGCGAATGTGATCCGCCAGTTGTTCGTCAGTCATGCGGTCAGCGCCGCGGATGAGGCGGGAAATCAGATCTTGCTCTTCGTCGATCTTCGTCCGGGCCATGACCCGTTTCAGCGCAGCGTCATCGTTGTGATAGAGCTTCGTGACAATCTGCCGTGACAGTAGCGAGGCTTCTTTTTCCGCCTTGGTTAGCTTGTCCCGTTCGCGCTGGTCGCGCTTGCGTTCGGCTGGATTCTTGGCCATGGCCTACCTCTTCAATTCCGCTGGCCGGCAAGTCCAGCCATGTCTGTCGTTTGCGTTGCTGTACCCTGGCTATGCGGCGCATGAAGCGCTACCTCGCCGCGCTTTTGGATAATCAATACCGTGGGCGGCGATAATCCGCTCAAAGGCCTTGTTGCCAATGGCGAGCTTCCCGCAGCACTGGCGCCGGGTTATGCCCAGCTCCAGGAAGGCCCTGATCCGCTCGGCGAACTTCGCGTCTCGGGCTTCGACCTGTTCTTGCCGGTGAGCGTCGTTAGCGCCGCCGCTTGCCGCTTTCTTGAAAGTGAACCCGTATTCCTGGGACATGCTCAAGAGAGTGCGCCTGCTCATGCTTAGGGCCTGGGCGACTTCGGTCTGGGTGTGGGTGGTGGCCAGCGCCATTACCTGGTCGGCCTTCGCCTTGCGCTTTTCTTCTCGGATATTGAGCGGCGCTGGTACAGGAGCCGCTTCAATCCGCCGCCGAATAAACGGCTTCGGCACTGGCGGCATCTGGTTGCTGTAGCTGATCGGCTTGGGCTTGTAGCCAATGGGCGCCGCTTCTTCGATGTGGCCGCCGGCCGCCAGATATTGGGCGACCTGAGCGGCTAGTTCGTCGGATGCTGGCCGAAGGGCTTCGACCATGCTGAGGTGGTTGCTGATCATGGTGGCCTCACTTGATGCGGATTGAACTGTCGCCGCGTTCGAGGTGAGCCCATTTAGGCTCTTCGAGCAGTTCGTGTTCTGCGTCCTCTCCGGCGGCCATGCGCTTGCGGACGGCTTCGTTGTGCTCCCGGATTTCCTTCAGCTTGGCTGCGATGGCCTTTTTGTCCGGAGAGATGCTCGACTTCACAGAGGACAACTCGTCCGGAACCGCATCTTCGTTATCCACGATTACCCGCTCACTTCCCATCGCCAGGGTGATGGTGAAGAGCGGGCGCTTGATTGACTTGATGTTGGCGGCCTCCATGTTTCGGCGCAGATAGTCGCTGATCTGCGTGACGCTGTTCGACTTGATACGCTTGAGTTCGGCAAGGCGCTCGATCTCGTTGTCGATGGCGGTCACGTCGCTTTCGATGTTGCGGCGCAGCATGACGATGTTGTCGGCCTTGTCGTTGAAGTCGCCCTGGATCTCGTCCATGGCGTGCTGCAAGGCCTCTTTCAGGCCCTCATCATCGGTGTCGTCCATGGCCTGGAGTTCGGCGAGTTTGCCGGTCAGTGCGTAGAGCTGGGTCATGCTGCTGCCTCCGTGCCTTTCTCAAGGCTGGCTTTGCGTTCTTCGAATGCGCGAGTGATACGGGCAATGAACGCGGGCTCATTGCGGCGTTTGGCTTCGCGGATGTATTTCACGTTTAAGGTTTTGAGCTCGTAGACAGTGACGGCCTT
This sequence comes from Pseudomonas sp. NPDC096950, assembly GCF_044762525.1. Lineage (NCBI taxonomy): Bacteria > Pseudomonadati > Pseudomonadota > Gammaproteobacteria > Pseudomonadales > Pseudomonadaceae > Pseudomonas > Pseudomonas sp. NPDC096950. The sequence goes on from NZ_JBIWEL010000001.1 coordinate 12,049, forward strand.
GCCGATGGTCTCAACCGCCGAGGCCAGCCAATCCACGCGCTCCTGCTTCTGACGCAGGATTTCGGCGTCTTTGTCGTCGGCATTTGCGATTGCCTCTTCTTCCTTGAGCTGGGTGACGTATTCGTCGTCGTCGAACAGGCCCAGGAACACGTCGGCACTGAAACCCAGCATCGACAGAGATTTCTTGATGGCATCGGTGAGTGATTTTTTTGGCGCTTCGCCGTCTGTGGTGGTGCCGTACTTCGATTTGTAGAGGTAGCGGGTGCAACCGTACTGCTCGATTTCACCGCGCTTGCCATCGAGTTCGAACCAGAACTTGATTTTGATGGTGTGGTTCAGCTCAACCCCCAGCACCACGCGCTTGTCACCTTCACCTATGACCATTTCAGAGCCCTTGTCGAAGCGCTCTTCAACTACCGTCCAGCCGAACCCGATACCGACCGGACCGAAAATCTCGGTCGCCTTCATGATCATCGCCGTGCCGTTGAGGCTGGTGATCTTCTGTCCGCCAACTTCGGCTTTTTTCGTGTGGCTGGTATCGGTCTTGTTAACTTGGCCCCAAATCCGCATATTCGTGGACATCATTTATTCCTCCAACCGTCAGCGCGCTTAACCAGTTCCTTGAAGGAAGCGGCAGGCAGCCTGCTCATATATTTTTTGTTGTCGCGGTACCATTCTTCCATGGCAGCTTTGGGCGTCTGGATGGCCACGACGTGGGCGACCTGCTGTTTGTATGAGGTCGAGTTGGCCACTTGCGAGTGGAATGTCCGGCTCACCACTACGGTGTTGGTCATTCCCTGCTTGACCAGGTTGTTCAGCTCTTCCTGGGATTGAACAGCGATGGCGCCAGGGTGCTTCTGCTGGAAAAGCCTGTAACAGGCTTCCCTCACAAGTTCGGTGCTGCCGTACTCGACGTATTCAACGTCTGGAATACCTGCCTCGATCTTCTCTGCCACCTCATCCAGACGCCCCGTGTCGATCCAGGCATTTTTAGATACCTGCTTCAAATCCCAGCCGCTCACCGTTTGGCGGTCACGCTCAAGCTGCAGGTGTTCAGGGAGGATGTCGTAGCCGTAAGTAAGATCGGTGTCGCACACGAAGAGCGTGCCGACGTAGAGCTTGCCTGGCCGGGATGGCAGGATGTGGCCGTACTTGGTGCCGATGACGTCACTCATTGGCGGTTGCATGCGGAGGCACATGCCGCGAATTTCCGCTTCGTCTTCCTCTGTCAGGCCAGAAACTACGAATTCGACACCCTGATTTTGCCGGTGCGCTGGACTTTCGTTGATGCAAAGCACCTCCGCATCGAACTGATCGCTATGCCGAAACTCCGGCACCCACTGCTTGTTGCCGTTGAGCACCTTCACGTCGTAGCCGTTTCGGGTCAGCACTAGCAGAGCGATCTTGTAGCCTTCACCGAAACTGCCGATTGCATCCGAACGGTCAGCCTTGGATGTGCTGCCCAGCACCAGGGTGCTTGCTTCCAGCCTTGCGAAGCGACTGGTGATGAACAATTGACCGTCGGCAAAGGCGTATTCGAAAGGCGACTCGCTATCCAGCGCGTTCTGCACCAGCTCCCGGATGGCCTCTTTCAGGCCCCAGTGGCGCACGTAATCGCGGGACAATGGAAGTTCGTAGGACTTAGAACGAATGCGATCTGCAATTGCTGCGAGCATGGCGATACTCCCGCGCCATGCCGTTGCCGGGGCGCTGAATTCGAAGGTTTGGGTTATTGAGTGATCTGGCCGGAGTAAGCGCTTGCCAGCATCCAGGCAGTGAAGAAGAGCAGGGTGATGGCTGAGCCGCGCCAGAACCAAAATCGCTTGGCGCGCTGGTATGAGGTCATCGCGACACCGCCACTGGCAACCGGATTTCCTGCTGAATCTCGCGCATCTCGGCATAGATGCCCCACCAGAACACAGTGACGACAATGCAGAACCACCAGAAGGGCTTCATGTCAGCCTCACAACCAGCATGCCGCGCCGGGTCTGAATGGTGATGCTCTTTGGAAGATCGGCGACCAGAAAAAAGCCCCGTCTTTGCAGGGCTTCGGTCATTGCTTTGGCGTTTCGGGCGATGATGGTCATGCTGCAGCTCCCTGCAAAAGCTCGACGAAGCGTGTCATCTCCAGTGCGCGCACCTGTTTGAGGTAATCGTCGCGCTCTGCTGAGGCAATCGCTTCAAGGCGATGCGCTAAGAAGATGGCCATCCGGCAAACTGAACCAGCCATGACTGGGAACGCAGTGGCCGGGATAGTGGCAATTTCTGCCTCAATCATTTTCACTGCAGCCTCGTGATTGTTCATTGCACTTTCTCCTTTAATCCCCAGAATTCGCCAATCGCATCAGTGGCGGCGGCGACACGTTTTGCACTGGCCTTGCGCTCAACCAACTCGCGAGCCACTTGATCTGCCAGCGCCTGGGTGCGCTTCAGCGCTTCGGCCTCGTAGTCGTGGAACTCGTCCGGCTGTGGCTTCTTCTCGCGCCCCCAGGCGTCGTAGCGCCTGTCCCAGTCCCTGGCCTGCGAACTGTCTGCATAGCTGGTTGCCATGGTCGCCTCCAGAGTGGCGGATCAGTCAGTGCAAGCGCGTCGTTCGCCGCAAGACGTTCGACCTTTGCAGGAATTCGGCTTGTAGCAGAAGGAAGGGCAGACGCCCCATTTCGGGTCGTCGAACTTGTTGATCCGAGGGTTTGCAGGGTAAGGGATGATGTCGCACGTCAACGCTTGAGCTTTGCGATCTGCCTCGCCAATCGATCGAGCTTCGGCTTCGGTCGGCGCCTCGACGCAGCCAGCAGGCTTGCCTTGAAACGTTAGCCAGAATGTTTGCATGACTCTCTCCATTCGTTGGTTCACCTGTATTCGTCAACACTCATGCCTCCCGCTGGCTGCCGATGGGCGCGGGGTGAGTGCTGACGTAATAGAGGCGGGGAAGGGTGCCCAGGCCCGCTACTGGCGACGGCCTGGGTTTGCAGCATCAAGTTGTCCTGGTGCGCTATGGCGGCGCCGCGTATCCCGCTGCTGATTGCAGGTCGGCGGTTCGTCGTTGGTGCGGGCTTCGAGCTTCCTACTCACAGCGTCAAACAGCATCTGTTCGCCGTGGATCACAGGTCCTTACAACATGCACGCTACAGCTCTGAGTGCCCTGATTGAGTGGGCAGGGTGCATGAGGTCCGGCAGTCCCAGCCGAGGCTATCGGGATCGCTAATTCTTGAATCAGGTAAATCTTGCTGGCCTACGGATCTATCCAGCACCCCAAATTGCCTAGGGTTTAAGTCGCTCAAAATCACCCGGAGGCGGCGACCGATGCCCAGCTATTTGCCTCAAGCTGGCTCGGGAATCTTTCTCTCCAGCCGCGGGCCTTTCGGCTTGTTCTCCCGCTGGATAACTGTTCTTGGCGTTTTACGCTGCACGCCCGGGTCAGTTGCCAACCCTCTGAACCGTTGAGGCCGGTTCATCGCTGCCTTTGAATCTGGGCCGGTGGTGATCCGGCAAGGTGAAGTGGTGGAGCTAAAGAGCGGTGGGGTTTGAAGCCCTTCGCAGCTGGCCCCTGATTGGGTGCCGGTTGCGATGGATGTAGTTAACCATCGGTATATTTATCCGTCAATACCGATGGTTAATTTATTTTTGATGGGAATAGCTTATGCTTCACCCGACAACTGTATGCATGTACAGCTACTGGAGGTTCGCGTGGGAAAAAAACAAAATCAGACGCAGCGGGAGCCACAGGCGCTGACTGGCTTAGATAGGCTTGGTTTGAGGGTGTCGGCGATGATCGCCTCACCTGTCGCACAGATACAGCGATGGGTGACGATCCATAAGTTGGATACAGATGATGATCAGGCGTGGGATGAAATAGTGGCGGTACTGTCCGAGACAGACGGGATCGAGATGATTTTCAATGATGACGGAGCGATTACCTTGAGGTGGGACGCTCAGACTGATAATGATCAATTGATCGCGGAGTGGGAGGTCGAGCCAGTTTTAGACAAGGCGCCTTTTTAGCCGAGACTAATGAAGACCAGGCAATCAACTAATCGCTAGAGGATTATGTGAAGATGGATCTAATTATTAGAAGCGCAAAAACTCATCGCCCAAGTAATTACCAAGAGTGCCTAGTATTTAGCCCTTGCGAGGGCTTTCAATTAGCCACTTGGAAAATAATTAACGGAAGCTCTGGTTTCTTTAGGTTCGGCACTTACGAGCCGTTAAGCCCAGAACAATCAATGTTGTGGGCAGCTCTCCCAGATGGTAACAAATTGACATCTGAATTTTTAACCGAGTGATTTGCCAATGCTGGACATCGCTTTCTTTAGCTCGTAGACGGCATGAGAAAGACTTTCTTCTGATATTCCTATAATGGAAAGGCTTATCAAATTATCAACATTAAAAAAAGACTTTCCTTGCTCGACTATGGATTCCATGGCCGGAATTAGAGTTTTCGATTTTCCGATCCACAAGTGAGTTGCGTTAAGCTGTCCTTGCTTCCAAGCTGCAATATGATTTTTGTTTGCTGAAATTACTTGCCGGAGAGGATTTATGTAGTTGAATATCTCCTCATCCTTGTAGGTCGCCCCTAAGAACCAGAAACCTTTTATTTCGCCGACTGGAATTTCTTTCGGTGGGACGGAGCCACTTTTTCTTGAGGCAGGATTGGCTTCAAGATAAGCGTCTCTTTCCTCCTTGGTGCGCTCTTGATAGTGATACAAGGTAGCGTCGGCAGACTTGACCTTGCTTTCTATTCGGTTGTTTTCCGATGCGGATAAGCAGCCTCTAAACTTGAATCTCATGGATTTCAATTCTGAGTAAGCAGATTGCAAAGCCAATAATTCCCTTAGTAAATTAGGAGCGTATTTTTTTAACTCTAGAATCCTGTTCAGCTTTAATCGCCGCTCATATAGAGCGTCATGCCTCTTCATTTCTGCAGTGAAGTCGGCTTTGAAGTGCGTCTTTCCGCAGTCCTTGCCTATGTTGGTTTCATAGCCGTCGCTTGTAGATATCAAATAGCCGTGCCAGTGCGGTGTTCTACAGGATTTTATACCACACTTAATTTTTGTTCCCGATAGGTGGTACGGGGCAATAATGCCGCCAAATTTTCGTTCTCGGTGGTCCGGAAAAAATGAAAGTGGGGAGGAGTAGTCTTTTCTACTGATAATAGACTCTACATCTTTTAAAGTAGGGACATCATCAGCCCCTAAGTCGACTGTGCTCTCCGCCATTTTCAATTCCCTGAATTTCAGCCTTAAGTTTTATGGGTGCAATGTTTTAGTATCTACATCTCACAATTTAGTAGCATTCCAAACCAACAAAACCTTTGCGTGGATGCTCACATCATCTATGCGCGCCTCCAGGTCTTTATTGTTTTTATTGTCTGAAATTAGCCAGAAGTGCTCCGCATCTTTCATCTGTAGTCGCTTGATGTAGAGCAAGCCATGCCATGTGACGACGTACACGCCTTCACCAATAAATTCAGTGACCCCGCGATCTACGATCACCGGATCCTTGTCATTGATGGTGCCCTCCATGCTCTGGCCCCAACCAGTGATCATTGCCAGCGCTGACGCGGAGGTATAGGTGACACCCTTCTCGCGAAGCACTTCCTCGCGCACAACAAGATTGCGAATCGCCTCGTTGTAGTCGGCAGGCACCTGGCCGTGCCCCATTGCCGCGCGCACGTCGTACTGCGGGATCAGTATTTCGTCTGGCTGTGCTCGAAGTCCGGAAAAGTCCGCGGAGATGACATTGCGGCCCTGCTCATCGGCCAGGCCCTCAGCGACAGCATCGGCGATCTTTTTTTGAGCTGACTCATCAAGCGACTTTCCTGCGTGCTTGCGGATCATTTCAAGAACCTTGAGTGCAGCTCCAGTGCCATTACTAGCTGGCCGGGCGGAGTTGGTCATTGATCTTATTTCAGCGGCAAGCCTCGGACTGAAAGCTTCGACGGGCTCATTGAGCATCTTGGACAGGACAGCAGCAAACTGCGCATTCAAAGGGTTTATCCCCTTGAAATAGAGATTTACGGCGGCCGGCGTCATGCCCGCGGCATCCGCAATTTTCTTCTGGCTGAGCTTGAGTTCGTTCTTTTTTGAAAGGAACAGAGCGTGAGCCGACTCGCACTCGGCCATACGGTCTGGGGGAAGGATTCGTTTTTTCGTCATCGCGAGAATTTAAACCAATGGTTAAAAATAAGAAGAAACCATCGGTATTGATTAAAAATTAACAGATGGTTAATATCAGCCTCATCTACAAGTGAGGCACGACCATGAATGAGACTTCCCTCGACAAGTTCGTGGCTGACAAAGGGCAGTCCGAGGCCGCAAGGCTTCTTCGAGTGACCGCCCCAGCCATTCACAAAGCCCTGATCGCGAAGCGGGATATCCGAGTGCTTGAACTCCCTGACGGGAGCTTCAAGGCACAAGAGCAGCGCCCGTTCCCATCGCAAAGATCTGCCGCCTAAATCAGCCCCGTCACACCAAAGCGGAAGTGAACCCATGGCCTATGGAAACAAGACGCATCGCAACACTCACCAGCTGAAGTCGCGACTCAATGACGACGCTTACGCCGCTCTCGAGGTGGAAGCACTGAAGCGTGAGATTCAGCCGGGCGCCTTGGTTCGTGAGCTCACCTTGGCCGCTCTGCGGTTCAAGGAGGATTACGGGTACTTCCCGCTGGTAGATGACGGCGAGTCGTCCGAACTGGACGGCTTTCCAGCGCTGGGCGAACTGGCCCGCGAGCTGAAAATTCAACCTGGTGCGCTAGTTCGCGAGCTCATCCGGTCAGCCCTGCAAGCCAAGCGAGAGCAGGACGCCAATCCACAGATCAACGACAAAAAGCTCAGCGCCTGATTAGGCCACGGAGGAGGCACCAATGTCCGCAACACCTGAAGTAGGGCAGTACACGCAGGACGAGAAGGACGAGCTTGAGCGCTGGGCTGATGAGGTTGGTATCGGCATGGATCAACTCGCCGACCGGATTCTGCAGATGACAGAGCTTGCGGTTGAGCGGCGCAGCGCTGCTCGCCTCGCAACGGATAAAACAACCCCGCGAAGACGCCTCGCTGATCACTACACGCAAGAAGCACGGACAGGAAACGTGGTTTCAATTTTTCCTGTGAGGTAACACCCCGGCCCCTTATTAGGGGCCACCGCAACAACGTTTGGGGTAAGCGGGGCTGGCACCTCATTAGGGGCCAAGAAGAAAAGTAGGTCATGGAATCTTCCCTGATCAGTTGATGAACGAATGATCGCGGATGTAGTGGCTCGGTGCCACGCGAGAAGAAGAGGGCGTTTCGCAATGGAAGAATTTGAAAGAACGCTGCATCGGGAAGTGAAGGCTGACGGCGGTACTGCGCTGGCCAAACGGATGGGCGTGAACGAAACCACGCTGCTGGATTGTGCGAACCCGAACCGGGCGAATCACAAGATGAACATCCAGATGCTGGGGATGGTTCTGACCCACTTGCCGCTGGAAGGGCGCCTGAGTGTCCTGGGCGCACTCGCCAATCAGTTCGAATGCGACGTCGTGCTGCGCAAGCGCCCAGAGCCGAAACCGCTGATGGCCGCGCTGTGCCACCTGACTGCCGAGTGCGGCGATGTGGGGCGGCTGATCTTCGACGCCGCTTCCGACAACCACATCAGCCAGCACGAAAAAGCCCAGGGCGACAAAGCCATTCAAGAAGCCATCGACGCGCTGCATGTACTGCGCGAGTCGCTGAAGGCCGCCTGAATTCCAGACACAAAAAAGCCGACGTACGAGGTCGGCTTTTTCTACAGCGGTAAAGCAAGTGGAGAAGATTATGCACGCACAGACACAACAGGACAATACCGGACAGGTCGCGACACGTTTTGTTAATTCCGAAAACGTGTCGCGTACCACGATGTCCTCCCGCGAGATCGCCAACGTCACCGGCAAGCGGCACGACAACGTGAAGCGCGACATCATCGCAATGCTCAAAGACCTGAAAGGAGATGTACTCAGTTTTGAGGACATCTACCTGGACGGCCGCAACCGCGAGCAGGTGCAATACCTGCTCGATCGCGAACACACCGATTGCCTCCTTACTGGCTACAGCGCCCCGTTGCGCATGAAGGTTATTCGCCGCTGGCGGGAGCTGGAACAGCAGCAGGGCGCCCGCGAGCAGGTCCTGTTCAGTGGCACCAAGGTGGTCGGCGAGATCGCCATCATGGAATGCTTCACGCGGCTGCTGAAGCCGGCGGCGTCTTGCCAGATGGCCATGCTCACCAAAATTGCCCAGAACAACGGACTAGATCCGAAGTTTCTCCCAGGCTACGCGGTGGACGCCGCGCCAGATGCTACCGGCGGCTCCTCGATGCCGACCAAGTCGGCCACGGCTTTGCTGAAAGACCATGGCATCCGTTACGCGCCGGCGGCGTTCAATCGTGCACTTGAAGCCAGGGGTTACCTGAAGCAACTCAAGCGCAAGAACTCCAAGCACGAAATGGTCCCGTTCTGGTCGATCACCGAGAAGGGCATGACCTTCGGTAAGAACCTCACCAGCCCTCAATCCCCCCGCGAGACACAGCCTCACTGGTACGTCGATCGCTTCCTCGAACTGGCCGACCTGGTCGGCAAAGGCGGCAAGTAATGGCCGGAGACTGGATCAAATTCGAACTCACCACCATGGATAAGCCGGAGGTCTGCCTTATCGCAGACCTGGCCGGAATTGATCCTGATGCAGTGGTGGGAAAACTCATGCGCGTATGGGCATGGTTCGACCAACAAACCGAAAATGGTAACGCTCCGAGCGTTAGTAAAAAGTTACTCGACCGTTCCGTTGGCGTTACCGGTTTCTGTGATCACATGAAATCTGTCGGCTGGATGGCTGAATACGATGGAGTGATCAGCCTTCCTCATTTTGAGCGACACAACGGCAAGACCGCTAAAAACAGGCTTCTTACGGCAAAGCGAGTAGCCAGTCACAAGGCAGGTAACGCAAAAGGTAACGCTCGCATCGTTACTTCTGCGTTACCTAAAGAAGATGTAGATGTAGAGAAGAAAGAAGATCAACACAACTCTCTCACTGCGCACGAGGCGTTGGTCGCCGAAACGTTCGACGGCTTCGCGCCTGCCGAGGAAGTGCTGGCAGACGAAAGCCCCGAAGCCGACCCAGTACCTGTTGACCCAAAAGCGCCATCCGAGATGACGCTGAACTGGGAGCCCGACCTGAACCTCCTGAAGAATTACGCCCTGCGCATGACGCTTCCGGTGGACATCTTCACCGCCGAGGCTACGGCATCGTTCGTGTGTCACTACACGGCATCCGGTCGCATGGAGACGCAAGACGCATGGGTAGCGCTCTTGGTGAAGTGGGTTAAGTCCGACCGTAACCAAGCCAGCAACGTTCGCCAGTTCCCGTCGCGCCGCCAGACCACGGAACCTGACTTCGACAGTAACGCCTGGGCCGAAGGCCTTGTGGTGAGCCCATGAAGCCAGTCAGCCAACTGATGGCGACCATGGGCAACCTGCCGCCAGCCGTTCACACCCAGCCGCTCCATGTGACACCTCAGACGGCCGAAGTGGTGAACGACCTGTTCCGTCGCCTTCGCGGGATCTTCCCGGCCTGGCGCCAAGCATGGCCATCCACCGAAGCGCTCGACGCCGCCAAGGCTGAGTGGATCAAAGAGTTTGCAGACGAAGGCATCCGCACCCTGGAGCAGATCGAGTTCGGCATTCAGAAGTGCCGAAAGCTCAAGAAGCCATTCGCGCCGAGCGTTGGTGAGTTCATCGCCATGTGTGTCGCCGGTCCTGAAGACTTCGGCATGCCAGTCGCCACGGACGCATGGCTCGAAGCGCTCATGGGAGCCTACAGCCATGAGGCGGTAAAGATCGCCGCCGAAGCCACTGGGTTGTTCGACCTGCGCGCCGCCAAGCAAGAGGATAAGGGCCTGCGTGCACGATTTGATCGCAACTACGAGGTGATCCTGCGCCGCGCTCAGGCTGGTCAGCCGCTGGACGGAAAGATCGCCACCGGCATTGGACACGATAGCCAGAAAACCGAACTGGAGCTGGCGGAAGAGTTTGCCAGCCAGAGTCAGGCGCGCCTGTTGAGCGTTCAGGGCATCCCATCCACCGGCGCGGCCGCTCGGGCGCAACTCATGGCCAAGTTCGGCAGAAAGACCACGGAGCAACGGACATGACTTCCAAATTTCTAATTGGCGCTGCTGGAACCCTCGCAGGCTTTGGCATCGGTATTTTCTGCGTCCTGATCACAATGGCGGTGATGGCATGAGCGATTACATCGAACTGAAGAAACTTGCCGAGGCTGCGCCGGAAGGTCCGTGGTTCGGCCCTGAATATGCGCCGGGCACCAGCTACGTGTTCGATGTGGATCTCGGAACCCTCCTGGCGTACGAGAGCATCGACTCGGAGAAGGATGCGTGCCTCCGCTACGTGGCCGCCGCAAACCCTGCCGCAGTACTGGCCCTGATCGCCGAGAACGAGCGGTTGCGCATTGGCATGAAGGGCGACTACGACCTGGATGCATGGCTGGAATGGCGCGCTGATCGTGACCAGCTCCGGCATGACCACGACAAATGGGAATCCCTCTACCGGAGCGAGCACGCTACGGGCACGCGCCTGCTCGACACGCTGACGGGCTTTCGTACCGAGCGCGACCAACTCCGCGCCGAAGTCGCCGGCCTCAAGACCGGCTACGAGGCGTATGAGGCGCAGAACGCGGCGTTGAAGGAGGGGATTGAGGCGCTGCTCGAAGCCTTCGCGAAAGAATTGTATGAGCGATGGGCTGGCCAATCTGGCTATGTGCCTTGGGTCGAACGTGGGAATTCGCTAAAGCAAGACGAAGCTCGTCGCCTGGCTCGCGCCGCCATGGGCAAGGGGGAGCGGTCATGATCGACATCTCCACGCTGACTATCCGCGAAGTGGCGCACTACAACGGCGGCAAAGCGTTTTTCGCCTACGGGTACGAATGCGTTCAGCATCCACGCCTGACTCTGTTCAAGCGTTTTGATCGCAAGACCAAGCAGGTCACGAACACCTGGCGCGTAGATGGTGCGGATCAGCCAAGCTTCGAGACTGCCGTTAAGGCCTTGGAGGTGATCCATGGCTGAGAAATTACGCCTCAACCAGATCAACGACCTTTCCACGCTTCAGGCTGCCATTCGAAAGAAAGGTTTCCCTTGCAATGTGTCGATCACCGGCGCATCGCGCAGCCTTCCGCAGAACGCGCTCTTCCACAAGTGGTGCGAGTGCGCTGCCCAGTTCTTCGTGTCCATGGGAAAGACCACTTTCGCCACCGGTGCCGCGATGAACATGGAGAACATGAAGCGCAACCTCAAGCTGACGTTCCTGGGCGAAGAAGTGGTGCGCGACATCAACCTCAAGACAGGCGAAGTCACCGAGCGCTACGAGTTGCGCCACACCAGCGAGCTGGATAAAGGCGCCATGCACGCCCTCATGACCTGCATCGACGTCTGGGCCACTGAGCACGGGATCTACCTGCCGCACCCGGAAGACAGCGAGTACATGAAGATGCGCTGCAACATGGGGGAGGCGGCATGACCATCGAACGGAAGCCGGCCAAGCCGAAGAAATGCCGCGCTGCTACGTGCAGGGCCTCATTCGTCCCTTCGCGTATGGGCCAGGCGGTGTGCAGTCCGAAGTGCGCGCTGGCCGTGGTCGAGGTGAAGAAGGCCAAGGAGAAAAAGTCTCTGGCGCTGGCCGGCCGCCGGGAAATCAAGGTGCGCAAGGAGAAGCTGAAGACCCGTGCCGACCACATGAAGGATGCCGAGAAGGCGGTGCGCGACTACCGGCGCACCTACGAGCTGAGCATCGGCAGCGGTTGCATCAGTTGCGGGGAGTCTCAGGAATCAATTCTCCACGCCCAGGGCTGGAAGACCGGCGGCGCTTTCGATGCTGGCCATTTCATGGGCAAAGGTGCTCGACCAGAGTTAAGGCTGGTCCCGACCAATATCTGGCTTCAGTGCAAAAGCTGTAACGCCGGATCTTCCAAGTACGCCCGAAAGGGGCAGACGGTTTCACAGGCATTCCGCGAAGGGCTTATCGCCAGAATCGGCCTGAAAGCTGTTGAGGAGCTGGAAGCCGACCACACACCACGCAAAGAAACCATAGAGCAACTGAAAGCCATCACCGCCGAATACCGGGCAAAGACCAAAGAACTGAAAAAGGGGCTCGCAGCATGACCTATCGCAACGTTGTTTCAGCAGTAGTTCGAGCCCTTGCGGCCGAGACCATCACTTCCGTCGGCGGTTGCGACTTTGAGCCCAAGGTCCAGTGCGCCAAGCAGAAGGGGGAGATCGTCGGCAAGGAGGCAGCATTCTTGGTCGATTGCATGGTCTTCAGCCGGCTTCGTAAAGGGCTGGCTCCCGTGCATTGGCTTGCGCTGCTGGCCCAGTACTCGACACACACCGAACGCAAGCATGACGCGATCGTGGTAATCGCAAAGTCGATCAAATCGCCAGCGCCTGAGCGCTTCCGCCATGCAGCGGTAGTCACCTGGGCAATGCCGAAGCTCCCGGGTCAGGAAGGTAAGCGCTCAACCAATGTTCTGCCGGGCGGCTGGTACTGCATGGATAATTGGCTCGACGAACCAACTGCCGAGCGCACTCAGTACCGGTGGAAGTCGGCCATCTGCAAGCAGTTGAAAGGCATGGTTGATGCCGCGCTGGCCGAGGCTCAAGGCATCCTTGATGCCGAGGGCCTTATTGAGAGTGAAATTGCTGCTTGACGGATAGTGGCAGAGTGGCATAGATTAATCCCTATCTTGTCCTTCTTGCGTGTTAAGAATGACAAACAAAACCCGGCCACTGCGCCGGGTTTTTTATTGCCCGAAGAAACCCCAACGAAGGAATGCCGAATGATGAAGCGACTCTCCGCTTACCTGGGCTTGGCGCTTGCCGCCTGCCTGTCCTGTTTCTCCCTGTCGGCATTCGCCGAGCCGATCCGCACCGGTGGCAACTATGCCGCGCACTATCTGACCGCTCACGCCGAGCCGCAGGGTGTCGCCATGCAGCGCCTGGAACTGACCCTCGTCATGTGGCGAACGGGTAGCCAGTCCAGTGACGAAGGTCTCGCTTCCAATCTGCGCGCATCCAGCAACCATTTCGTGATGGCTTCGGCCAAGCCGGCCCCTGATGGTGTCGGTCTGACCCCCTGCTGAATACGCCTGGAAGCAATAGAAAAAGCCCGGACAAATTCCGGGCTTTTTTTGTACCTCCGAGGACAGCCGCTACCCGAGTGGATGCTTTCCCGGACGTACATTTAGAAAACACCACTGCAGCCAGGGCAGCCTTCGGGAAGGCCTGGACACTGATAAGCCGGTAGTGCAGTGACACGAGAAAACACCGGCAGCCCGCGCACCCTGGCCGTACATGCTCCGGGGTGGCGCGAGACTGGATTGCGAGATCGATGCAAAAGGGCGTCGACGCTGAGAAGGCCTTTGGCGGACAGCACGGAAAGACGTGCGCACTGTCAGAGGCTGCGCCGGGTGGCGAAGCCTCGAGAGCTGTAGGTGGTTACTAATTGCCGCTCCGCAACTCTGCCCTTGCCCTGTCCCAGGATATTTTGCCTTCACGGGTTTTAGCATCGGCCGCGGCTCGCGCAGTTTGAAATGCAAGGGAATCTTCTGGTGAGTTGGCTACTTTGGGGAGGAGGTCGTAGGCGATGTCGTTGAGGCGATCTGCCTCGCGAAACAACTCGTTACTCAGGTCAGTCGCTGCGTGCCAGGTGGATACGGTTATCGTGTTGCATTTCATGTGATCCGCTCGCTTGATTAAGTTGCGCCATATCGGTGTACAGGGCGCCTTTTTCTATCTTCGTATTCCATCGGGTATGGGCTCCTTCCTGTGTAATAGCAACAAACACCCGAGCAGCGGTTATTCCGGTTGTGCTTGGATAGTCAGAGCATGTCGGGAATAAAGCTTCTCAAGTCGCCAACGTCTGCTATTACGTGCCTAATGACCGACTAGAACTTTTTCGATTGTTGCGAACTGGTCGGCCTCGACGCTAATGACCGGGCGGTATGAAAGCGGGGGGCTTAAAGGCCTCGGCTCCAGATAAACGCCAGCGAACGCTCTCAATGCCGAATCGCTCCGCAAGAGGTTTACTCACTCTCCGCACTTTTTCTCGGCCGAATTTCGGTATCCGGCCTACGCCCGCATCGCAGCTCGCCCAGTGCCATGCTTCAGCGTTGTTCATGATGTCCGCACGAATAATGAAAGACTTCGGGACCCCATGTATCTCGTAGTCGATCACGTAAAGCATTGCCGAGGGCATGGTTGTTACTCCTTGTGAGGAGTAACTGAGTTCTGGCGACGCTTTAAATTCCATCTATCTAACGACAGTCGGCGATGGCTCGGTTAGCCCAACGCTCCACAACTTATTCAAGGCCTCAGCATTTGCTGGGGTTTTTTCGTTTTCGGCCCCACCACACCCATCGCTACGGCTGGGAGTGCTGCTGGGGCTGATTCAAATCAAGTCATGCCAACGGAGTCGAGCGCATGGAGTTATTGCAGCGCCTGCTCGACAAGATCGACAGGTTTGAATTGCTGATCGCGGGACTGGTCGGCGCCGTCGTTGCCAGTTGGTGGCACAAGGACGATCTGTCGGACTGGCGTGCCTGGCTTGTGTTTCTGATCACGGGTGTCGCCTGCTCGCTGTACCTGACGAGCATGGTCAGCACCTACCTGGGTGTGACAGAGCCAAAAATCGTCGCCGGCATTGGCTTCCTGCTGGGCACATTCGGTGGCTCGCTCTTGGCAGCCATCAATCGCGCCATCAAAGCCGCGGACCTATGGGCGCTTATCCGCCAGCGGTTCGGGGGAGGCAATCCACCATGAACCTTGAACTTATCAACTCGATGGCCTGCGGCCTGATCTCGCTCTGGGCCACCTGGTGCGTACTGAGCGGAAAGGTGCGCGACGGGATCCTCGGCAAGCTGATCTACACGACGATCGCTATCACCGCTTTCGTTGTGTCGGCGCGTAGCCAGAACATCTTCTTCGGTCCGACCTCGGCCGGCCTGACGCTGCATGTGTCCCTGGCTCTGGCCGGCGCCCGCCACATCTTCATGGTCACGTACTGGCAGCCGGTGAAAGCCTGGCTCTGTCGCACGCTGAACTGCGAGCACTGTCTGTCGTGTGAGAAGCATGGCCCAGGCAAAAACGACCGCCGTAAAACGTAATTCGCGACACGTTTCGCGAATTATCAAATCGTGTCGCGACCTGCGACGAGGAATGACCATGAACGATCAATCACTTGAGCAGGAAATCCAAGCGAAGGGCCTGACCGCGCCGCGTGTCAGCGTTGCAGAACTGCAAGCAAACATCGCCCATACCGAGATCGTTAAGCACGTGTCTCCTTCTGGCCAGGTGCTGCGCTGGGCAGTGCTGACCACCGTCAACGGTTTCGCTGTCACCGGTCGGCCATCCGCTAGCGCTTCATCCGCGAACGATAACGCCGAGATTGGTGAGAAGATTGCCATCGAGAACGCGACGCAGGAGTTGTGGCCGCTGATGGGCTATGCACTGAAGCAGCGCCTGCATGAGTAATGTCACCCGCCTGCGCCACGTCCTGCCGATGAGTCCCGACATCAACAAGGCCATCGCCGATCTGGATAGCGCCATCGCCCGGGCGGTGGACGCTGCCAAGACTGCCGGCCTACCTCAAGGCCTGGTCGTTTCCCTGTTGCACGGGCACGCCCACGCACAAACCCATCAGATGGTGACTGTATGACGACCATTGCCTACAAAGACGGCGTGATCGCCTACGACTCTCAGATTACCAGTGGCAGCACGATCACCTATGACGACTATGAAAAGTGCCATGAGGTGAAAGGCGTCAAGTTCATTATGTGCGGCAAGACCTGTGACTACACCGCACTGCAGGACGCTTACTTTGGCGCAGCCGTTACCAAGGATGTGGATGCCTCAGCAATCGTCTCTGACGGTCAAGAGCTTTGGTGTATCGGTGCCGGCGTGGAAGATGGGTTCTGGAAGAGCCCGATCATGCTTGGCGCGACCTATGCAATTGGCTCGGGCGCCGACCATGCCATCACTGCAATGGATATGGGGGTTGGCGCGCTCAAGGCCGTCGAAATGGCTGCAAAGCGTGACACCGGCACCGGTGGCACCATCCGCACACTGAAGATCAAGCAAGAGTAAGGATTCCAATGACAACCAAGCAACCTGACTGGGAGCGCATTGAACAGCTCTTCCGGGCTGGTCTGCTCTCAGTGCGAGAGATTGCCGCTGCATGCGGCGTATCTCACACAGCAATCAACAAGCGGTCGAAGGCTGAAGGCTGGGACCGGGATCTAAACGCCAAGATCAAGGCCAAGGCTGATTCGCTGGTTTCCAAACGCGAGGTTTCCACAAAGGTTTCCACGGAAACGCTGGCAACCGAGCGTGGAATCGTAGAGGCCAATGCCGAGGTCATTGCTGACATCAGGATGGCCCACCGCACTGACATTGGCCGCTCTCGTCGCCTAGCCAACAAGCTGCTGGATGAGCTGGAATCGCTCACCGATGAGCAGGGCTCGATCAAGTCGCTGATCAAACAGTTCAAGGAGGGCGATCACGAAGACGGCGAGGCGATGGCTGACATGCTGGCACTGGCCAACAAGATCGGCGCGCTTCCATCCCGGACCAAGACCATGAGGGAATTGGCCGAGACACTCAAAACGCTGGTTGCCCTGGAGCGCCAAGCCTACGACCTGGATACGAAAGCCGGCGGCAGCGATGCCGACGAGTTGTCGAGCATGATGGACGAACTATCGAAGGAAGCCTGACATGAAGCCCGAGCACATGAAGCTGCTCCGGGATAAGCGATGGCGCCTGAACAATCTCTACTTCATCACGGACAAGCAGGGCAAGAAGGTCCGCTTCCGGATGACGGACGAGCAGATCGAGTACTTCGATGGGATGCACACGCGCAACATCATCCTGAAGGCTCGGCAGCTCGGCTTCACCACTGAGTGCTGCATCATCCAGCTGGACGCGGCGCTGTTCGAGTCTGCCAAGTGCGCGCTGATCGCTCACACCCTGAACGACGCCAAGCGCCTGTTCCGGGAGAAGGTGAAGTACGCCTACGACAACCTGCCGAAGGAAGTCAGGGCGGCCAACCCGGCGAGCAACGACGCTGCCGGCGAGTTGGTGTTCAGCAAGGGCGGTTCGCTCTACGTGAGCACCTCATTCCGGGGCGGCACGTTGCGTTACTTGCATGTGTCCGAGTTCGGGAAGATCTGCGCCAAGTTCCCGCACAAGGCCCGCGAGATTGTCACCGGTGCCTTCGAGGCGGTGGCCACCGATTGTTTCGTCACGATTGAATCAACGGCGGAAGGCCGGGCCGGCTACTTCTTCGATTACTCGCAGAGTGCTGAGCGCCAGCAACTGGCCGGTGTGCCCTTGGGCCTGCTGGACTGGAAGTTTTTCTTCTTCTCCTGGTGGAAGAACAAGGCCTATCGGCTTGACCCGACTGACGTGGTCATCCCGCACCGCCTGACCGACTACTTCGACGAACTGCACGCCAAGCACGCCATCGTCACCAATGACGGCCAGCGCGCCTGGTACGCGGCCAAGGAGAAGACGCTCGGCGACGACATGAAGCGGGAATACCCGTCAATTCCTGTCGAAGCCTTCCAGCAGTCAGTCGAGGGCGCCTATTACGCGCAGCAACTGACCAAGCTTTACGCGCAGCAGCGTATTGGCGCGATACCGAACAACAGCCATCTGCCGGTGATGACCTTCTGGGACATCGGCGTCGGCGACTCCACCGCCATCTGGTTCGTGCGCCAGGTCGGTGAAGAGTTTCACGTCATCGACTACTACGAGAATTCGGGCGAAGGCCTGCGGCATTACATGAAGGTGCTCAAGGACAAGGGTTACACCTATTCCGAGCACTGGGGACCGCACGACATCGACAACCGGGAGTTCGGCAGCGATGCCAAGACTCGCCGAGAGCTGGCCCGCGAGGGTTACGACATCGATGGCCAGAAATACAGCATGACCTTTCAGGTGGTCCCGAAGCTCGGCATCAACGACGGCATCGAGCAGGCTCGCGAGATCCTGCCGAAATGCGTGTTCGATGAATCCAAGTGCGAGAAGGGCATCGCCTGCCTCGAGAACTACCGCAAGGAGTGGGACGACAAGCGCGGTTGCTGGAAAGACAAACCGCTCCATGACTGGACCTCTCACGGATCCGACGGTTTTCGGTACTTCGCCGTGGCGAAGAGCGCCAGGAAGCCGGCCACCAAAATCAAAATGGGGTTTGCACGCTGATGAGCGACGTCACTTTTAAACGCCCTGAGTATGAGGCGGCACAAAACCGCTGGCGCTTGGTGCGCGACGTCTGCAAAGGCTCGGAAACCATTAAGGCCGCCAGTGATAAGTACCTGCCTCGGCCAAATGCTTCGGACACCAGTCAGGACAACAAGGACCGATACGACGCTTACAAGAAGCGCGCCGTGTTCTACAACGCGACCGGTCGCACCAAGCACAGCCTGGTAGGTGCGGTATTTCGCACATGGCCAACGCTCACTGTGCCGGGCGCTTTGGACTACGTGTCGAAGGATATCGACGGGCAAGGCGTGAGCGTTTACCAGCAGTCGCAGTCGGTCATCGGGCATCTGCTCGAAGTCGGCCGCCACGGGTTGCTGGTGGATTACGCGGCTGTGCAGCCTGGGTCGGTGAGCAAAGCGGACGAGCAAGCGGGACGCGCCCGTGCAAATGTCGCCAGCTATGCGACTGAGGCGATCATCAACTGGAAGACACGACAGGTTGGCGGCCAGCATCTGCTGAGCCTCGTTGTGCTGCGTGAGACGGTTGACGTTGATACCGACGACGGCTTCGGCAGTGAGCAGGTCGTGCAATATCGCGTGCTGCGCCTCGATGCCGCCGGTGTCTATACCCAAGAGGTTTGGGAGGAAGGATCAAGCAAGACGGAAATGACCGTCGCACCGTTCACCCCGCTGAATGGCCTTGGCTTGCCGTGGAAGGTGATCCCATTCCAGTTCCTGGGTAGCGAAAACAACGACACCAGCGTCGATGACTCGCCGCTGTACGACATGGCCGAAATCAACATCGGGCATTACCGCAACAGCGCGGATTACGAAGAGGCCGCCTACCTGGTGGGCCAGCCGCAACCATGGATGTCTGGGCTCGGCGATCAATGGCGCGACCATCTGGAGGAAGAAGGCATCTTCCTTGGATCGCGCGCGCCTTGGTTGCTTCCTCAGGGAGGCGCCTGCGGAATGATGCAGGCCCAGCCGAACACCGTGGCCAAAGAGGCCATGGACAGCAAGAAAGAGGACATGGTGTCCCTCGGCGCTCGGCTGATCGAGCGTGGCAGCGCGGTGAAGACCGCGACTCAGGCCGACAACGACAGCGCCGCCGAACACAGCGTGCTCTCCCTGGTGGTGAGCAACGTCAGCGAGGCTTACAGCCAGTGCCTGGTCTGGATGGCTGAGTTCGCGAACGCCCCAGGCGAAGCGCTCTACAAGCTCAATCAAGACTTCAGCCAGATCAGCCTGGACGCAACGATTCTCACCGCATTGTTCAACGCAGTGCAGGGTGGCAAGCTGCCGGCGGGCGACTTCTGGCAGTACCTGCGCGATCGTGGCGTTATCAATCCCGAGAAGACCGACGACCAGATCCGCGACGAACTGGAAACCGAGAGCCCCGGGCCTGCCCTGGACGACACCGAGGTAATCCCGAATGGCCGCAAACCAAGCGATCCTTGATGCGACGATCCGGCACGCGGTCTTCCTCGAGCAACTGAAGTCGGGGGAGGTCGCGAAGTTCGGGCCTTTCCTCAAGGAGATTGACCGTTCGATCCGCGAGCGACTGACCCGGGCAGACCTGACGGATTACACCGTCGCGCGGCTGGAGCGGCTGCTGAGCGAGGTTGATAGCCTGCTGCTGGGCATCTTCGACCGCTACAGCGACAAGCTGAACCTCGATCTGATCGACATCGCGAACTATGAGGCTGAGTTTGAGGCGACGAGCCTGAGCCGCGCGGCACCGGTGGGCGTGTCGTTTGATGCCGCGGTGCCGGGCGCCGCTGCAATCAGGGCTGCCATCCTCACCAATCCGCTCAGCGTGCGCGGTGCGGATGGCGGCAAGCTGCTCAAGACCTTCATTGATGGCTTCACCGCCACCGAGCGACAACGCCTCACTGGCGCGATCCGCCAGGGCTTCTTCGAAGGCCAAACCAACTTCCAGATCATCAAGAACATTCGCGGGAGCAAGGCGCTCCAGTACAACGACGGGATACTGGCCACGACCAACCGGAATGCCGGCGCCGTGGTGCGGACGGCGGTGCAGCACGTCGCCACCCAGGCGCGCATGGAGACGCTGAAGGAAAACAGCGACGTCGTGCAGTCGGTGGAATGGGTCAGCACCCTGGACACGAAGACCACCAGCCAGTGCCGGACGCTCGATAAGCGCCGGTTCAAGCTGACCGAGGGGCCACGGCCGCCGATTCACATCAACTGCCGTTCGACGGTGGTGGCTATCACTCGCTTCAGCGCGCTGTTCGCCAAGGACGCCACGCGGGCATCCATCGGTGACGACGGGCCGCAGCAGGTGAGGGCAGACCTCAGCTATTACGACTGGCTCCAGCAGCAGCCCGCCGCGTTTCAGGACAAGGCCATTGGCCCGGTCCGCGCCAAGCTGTTCCGCGAAGGCGGCTTGACGATCGAGCGATTCTCCGAGCTGCAGCTTGATCGCAACTTTTCACCTCTGACCCTTGTGCAGATGAAGGCTCTTGAGCCTCTGGCGTTCGCGCGGGCAGGCTTTCAGTAATCTGGAGCTATCTATGACTCAGCGTTTTATCGGCACCAAAATTATTCTGGCTCTAGCCATGACGCGGCTCGCGTACAACGCATACCGCGGCTGGGAACTGCCTGCCGACGAGAACGGCGCAGACGACGGCTATCTGGTCGAGTACACCGACGGCGGCGTGCCTAACCATCCGGACCATGCCGGGTACATCAGCTGGTCGCCAAAAACACAACTCGACAACGCCTATCGCGCAACTGACGGCATGAGCTTCGGTCTGGCCGTAGAGGCGCTGAAACTGGGCAAGCGAGTTACCCGAGCTGGCTGGAATGGTGCCGGCATGTGGCTTGAGTATCGCCCGGCCAGCGGTGTCGATTTGGCGTTTGTTCGGCTGAGCTATCCAGTGCACAGCAAGGCATACCCGGACGGCGCTCGCGTTTCCTGGGCTCCAAGCCAGACCGACATGCTCGCCGATGACTGGCAACTGTTCGACTGACCAACACTGATTTCCACAAGCCGGCCATGAGCCGGCTTTTTCATATCTGCGGGCAGGGCCTGCAAATCGTCTCTGGGAGACAAGCAAATGGGTTTGAAATATCAGCTGGACACTCTGGACGGTCTCGATGACTCCGTTAAATCGCTTTACACCGAGAAGGAAGGAAAGTTTGTCCTCGGTATTGAAGGCCTGCCGCAACCAGAAGACGTATCCGGCCTGAAGTCGAAGGTCCAGGAACTGCTGGACGAGAAGAAGGCCGCCGACAAGGCGCGCAAGGATGCCGAAGACCAGGCCCGACTGGAGCGCGAAGAGAATGCCCGCAAATCGGGCAACGTCGAAGAGCTCGAAAAGTCCTGGTCCGAAAAATACAACCGCCGCGAAGCTGAGCTGAACGGCATGTTGGAGCAGGAGCGTGGAACGCTGAGCACTCAGATCCGGGATCTGACTGTCGGTCGTACCGCTACTGACATCGCGTCTGCCCTGGCAATTCCAGGCAGCGCCAAAGCCCTGTTGCCGCACATCGAACGCCGTTTGAGCGTCGAGCAGCGCGAAGGGAAGCCTGTTGTGGTCGTTCTTGACCAGCAGGGCAAGCTCTCGGCGGCAACGCTGGATGAGCTGAAAGCAGAATTCGCAAACGACACGGCGTTCGCGCCGTTGATCGCGGGTAGTAAGGCATCTGGCGGCGGGGCTGCTGGTGCTGGAGGTGGCGGCGGGGCCGCAAAAGGAAATATCGGCGGCACCAAGACGGAACGCACTGCTGCAATTGCCAGCAAGTTCCCGGATCTCCCTCTAAATTAAGGAATAAATCATGTCCCTGTCCCAAATGCAGGTCTTCAACGATTACGTCATGCCGGCGACTCTGGAGACCCTCGATCAAATGCTCGCGGCCTTCAATGCCGCCAGCAACGGCGCGATCGTGCTCTCGCCTGACGGCTTCACTGGCGATTTTCTGCAGGAGTCGTTCTTCCAGAACCTCGGCGCAGCTCAGCGTCGCGTAAACCGCTACGCAGCTCAGGCCGCCGTGACCCCGGTCGATCTGACCGAGCTGCAGAACACCACGGTGAAGGTTGCCGGTGGTTTCGGCCCGGTGCGCTACGAGCCATCCCAGATGACCTGGTTGCAGCGTCCAACTGCGCAGGGTATCGAGGTCGCATCCCGAGCGTTCGCTGAGATCCTGCTCAAGGATCAGTTGAACACCGCCATTGCTGCCTTGGTTGCCGCGATCACAGCCCAGGCCGCAGCGGTTAACGATGTGTCGGCAACTACCGGTATCTCGCAGGCAGGCTTGAACAGCGCACACGCGAAGTTCGGCGACGCTAGCCAGAACCTGGTTGCCCAGGTCATGACTGGCAGTTCGTGGCACAAGCTGGTCGGTCAGAACCTCGCCAACGCCCAGAACCTGTTCCTGGCCGGCAACGTTCGTGTTGTCGACATCCTCGGCAAGACCTCCGTGGTGACGGATGCTCCTGCTCTGTTGCAGACCGGCACCCCCAACAAGGAAATCATCCTGGCCCTGGCCTCGGGTGCGGCGCTGGTGCATGACGGTCGGGACATCATCTCGAACGTGCAGACCACCAACGGTCAGACTCGCATCGAGACCACCATCCAGGTCGATTACACCTTCGGTCTGGGCCTGAAGGGCTTCACCTGGGACACCGCGAACGGTGGCAAGTCGCCTACCAGCGCTGCGCTGGCCACCGGCGCGAATTGGGATAAGACGGCAACCTCGATCAAGGACACCGCTGGTGTCGCCTTGATCGGTGATGCGGCTAAGTAATATCGGGTCGGGAGTGTGGGTGGGGCGCGATGTTGCGCCCTATCTATATGTCGCACCCAACATGTATTCGTCGCTTTGATTCGAGGTATGCATTTGCAGCATCTTCTTCCGTCTTGTGGTAACCGAGGAAGATGTATTTGCCTGCATGATAGATTTTTGCCCTCCAGCGACCGTTGAAAAAAGACACTCCAATATGCTTGCTTGAAGTGTTTCTGGTGTGGGCTTGCCTTTGGTTTTGCTGGTTGACGCAGGAAATGCCAGGTCGAAGATTGCTGATCCTGTTGCCGTCCTCAACCCCTCTGATGTGATCGACGACATCTGGAGGTGATTCCTTGTAGTGAAGAAGCCATGCAAGCCGGTGAGCCGTATAAGTTCTTCCGTTGCATGTGATTTTTATGTACCCCCTGGAGTCCTTCCAGCCCGCCTCACTTCCAGCCTTGGCCTTTCCTCGGGAATGCTTCCAGGTTATGGAGCCGCTTTCTTTGTCGTACTCAAGCAGCGAAGAAAGGTATGCGTAATCGAAGTCATCTCTCGCTTTCATGTCTGGCATCCGTTTGTCCCAATGGCAATTGTATGCCCTTAGCAACAGGCAGGAAAGGCGATTGGGACATTCTGTGCACCATCGGAAAATAGGAAGAATTTGTGATGACTGATAACAACGTCTGGTATTTGCCGGGCCCGTTCCACCGCTACGAAGATGACGTGAAGGCCATTGCCAAAAAGGCTGGCTTGATCATCATCGATGCCAACGTGACCGACAGCCGTGAAGGTGAGGCGGACAAGGTGCCCAAGGCGACCTTGAAAGAGGTTCCATCTCCATTGGTTGTGGCTGTTGTGGGCGGCGATCAGAGCGAGCTTGAAGAACTGATCGGAAAGCTGCGCGCCGAGAGCGATACGGTCCGCGCCATCGTTGATGGCCTCGACTCAGGTGAAATCCTGAAGCCGGAATGCGGTGAGCTCGCGATCCGTCTCTACCATGCCCTGGATCACATCCGCGTCAAAGTGGATGACCTGGCAACGAGTCGTGATGATCTCGCCAGTGAAAACGAGCGACTGCGCGGCGAGCTCGAAGCCCTGAAGGCAGCGGGTGAGGGTCAAGATATCGAAGCCCTCAAGGCCAAACTCGACGCGGCCAGCGTGAGCTACCGGGCGAACGCCTCGAAAGAATCCTTGGAAAAGCTCGTCGCTGAACTGCCCGAGGCGTGATACTGCTGGCTGCCGGTGATCCGGTGTCCAATCATTCAAAGCTTAATCCAGCGAGTTGATCCATGACACTCATTATCGAGGACGGCACCGGCAAGCCTGACGCTGAAAGCTACGCGAGCGCCGAGGACCTGGCCATGTACGCCGTGAAATTCGGTACGGTCATCCCCGCTGGGGTTTCCGAGCAGGAAGCGCTGCTGCGTCGAGCCGCCTTGGCGATGGATGGCATGACTTGGAAGGGCCGGAAGATGGGCAGCGATCAGGCTCTGGCCTGGCCGCGCCGGGGTGTTGAGCTGGACTGCCAGATCAAGCCCGACAACTACCTTCCTGCGCGCATCGAATACGGCCAGATGGCCTTGGCCGCCGAGATTCATGCCGACGACATCGACCCCATCGACAAGCGCAAAGGCGCTGTGACGCTGGAGCGTGTCGAAGGCGCGGTAACTCGCGAGTACGCGACGATTTCCAACACCAGCGGCCGACTGTTGCCGGCGGCGCCGGATCGGCCGAGCGCCACGCAGTTTGCTGACTACCTACAAAAGCGGGGCCTGTTCGCCGTCCGCGCATAGCTGAAACGGAGCTTTCATGGCCACCTTCTACGACGAAATGGCCGTGATGGCTCTGGAGATGATCACAGAGTTCGGCCAGCCCGTGATCATCCGGGCATTCACCGTCGGCGAGTACGATCCCGAAACCGGTACCGCGCCGCCTGACACCATCACCGAGCAAACCGCCCAAGGCATTCTGCTCGACTTCACCGGCCAAGAATTCCAGAACAACAGCCTCATTAAACAGGGCGACAAGAAGCTCAAGATCGCCGCGCAGGGATTGGCCTGGGCGCCTGGCCTGCTGAACAAAGTCATCGCCCAAGGTCGCACCTGGTCTATCGTCCCGCCTCTGAAAGAGATCAACCCGGCCGGCACGCCAATTCTGTACGAGCTGCAGGTGCGGTCATGAGCAAATACTCAGGCCTCAACGGCATCTTCGCGGAGAACATCCGGCAGTTCGCCGAGAAGGCCCAGGCCGGGCTTGACGCAACCTTCCGCGAAATCGTGATCGAGATTGGCAGCAGCGTGATCCGCATGTCGCCGGTGGGCAACCCCGAGATCTGGGCGGCCAACGTCGCGCATCGACAAGGCAACACTGCGGCGGCTGATGCCTACGACTTCAACGTAGCCGTGCGCAACACGGTCATCAACCTGACCGACAGCAACTTCACCAAGGCCGGCAAGCTGAAGCGTGGCGTGAAGTACGCCAAGCCATTGACCAAGACTGAGCGCGACCAGAACTACAACGTAAACGGCCTGGTCGCCGGCAAGGGTTACGTAGGCGGGCGGTTTCGCGGGAACTGGCAGTTCTCGATTGATACTCCGGCCGACGGAGTGCTCGACCAGATCGACCCGTCGGGCAATGTCTCTATCGCAGTGCTCAGGACGCAGGTGCAGTCGCTGACCATCGGCCAGACGGCGTACCTGGTCAACAACCTGCCGTATGCGGTGCCGCTTGAGTACGGGCATTCGAAGCAGGCGCCCGGCGGTATGGTCCGCATCACCCTGGCCCGCTTCCAGCAGATCGTCGATGAAGCCATCAGGAACAACCAGGTATGAGCCACAACACCATCGCCTCTATCTACGAGGCCAAGCTGATTGCCTGGGCGAAAGCACTGCCGGTGCCGCTGAAGGTCGTCGTCGAAAACGAGGCTTACGAGCCCGCCGATGGCGTCACCTACCTGCGAGTCTTCACGCTGCCGGGCGACACCGCGAGCAACACGCTCGGCGGTGACCACAAGCTGTATACCGGCGTGTTTCAGGTCAGCATCGTCACACCGTCCGGCAAGTACCGAGGCGCGGCCGGTGCGCTGGCAGACCAGATCGCCGCGCTGTTCCCCCTGTACGAGCGGAACACCAAAGGCGTGCTGACGGTGGTGACCATGAGTCCGGTCGACCCTGGCCCCGGCATTCCCGACGGCACCACCTTCACCGTGCCCGTGTCGTTCATGTACCGCGCTGACACCAACTAATCCGCCCATTGGGCAAACCCAGAACCCGCCATTGAGCGGGTTTTGTCATTTCTGAAAAGAGGAAAAACCCATGGGCTACAAGATCCCCAACGGCGGCACCTTCCAGCACGCCGCGACCTATGCCGCTGCGCTGGCCTTCACCGCCATCTCCAACGCATCCGAGGCCGTGGCCACCGTTGTTGGCGGCACCCTGGCCGCTGGCGATATCGTCCTGCTCAGCTCGGGTTGGAGCAAGCTGGACAACAAAGTGGTGCGCGTGAAAGTGGCCACGGCCACCGCGATTACTCTGGAGTCGATCGACACCACCGATACACAGGTCTTTCCGGCTGGTAACGGCGCTGGGACCATGAAGAAGGTGCTGACCTGGGTGCAAATCCCGCAGGTCACCGATCTTGCTTTCTCGGGTGGCGAACAGAACTACCTGGACGTGGTGTTCCTGGAGAACGACCAAGGCAAACAGATTCCTACCGACAAGTCGGCGGCGAGCATGGTGCTGACCATCGCCGATGACCCGGCCCAGCCATTCAACTCCGTACTGATGTCTGCTGATGCAGGCAAGCAGGTGCAGGCTGCGCGTCTCAACCTGCCGGGCAACGACACGCTGCTCTACGGGGCCTACACCTCGTTCTCGAAACAGCCGGCTGTCTCCCGCAACAACCTGCTGACCCGCACCGTCAACTTGGCGTTGCAGGCGGAACCAACCCGTTACCTGACCGTGGTGGCGTAACCAATGGCCAAGTTCAAGATCGCCCAGAACGCTACCTTCAAAGCCGATGTGGAGATTCCTCGCGTCGGCGGCACTACGATCAAGGTGCCATTCGAGTTCAAGTATCGCGACCGAAAAGAACTCGCGGCGTTGTTCGCGGGCTGGCAGGAGAGCGTCAAGGAAGATCAGGAGCGCTTTAAGGCGAAGGGCGACGAGTTGACCCTGATCGAAATCACCGACTCACACATCGAGCGCCAGGTTGAGCAAGTAACCCAACTGGTCGCTGGCTGGGGCTTTGAGGACAAGCTGAGCCCCGAGTCGATCCGCGCCCTGGTTGAAACCTCTGCCGGTGCCGGCGATGCCATCGTCGACGCTTACCAGAAAGCCTTCGCTTCTTCCCGCCTGGGAAACTGATAGCCGTGGCGCGCTCACTGTACGAGCCGGGCGCGCCGGCCGACCAAATGAGACTGTTCGGCTTATCCCCTGCGGACTTTGATGAGGATATGGACGTTTGGCCGGACAACTGGCAGGCGTTCTGCCTCTTCAATGCCATGACAACGCAATGGCGCACAGGGGCATGCGGCGCCACCGGGCTCGATTATTCGGCCATCCGAAACGTGGCCAACTTCCTTGGCATCAAGAAAAAACAAATCGCTGAGATTTTTCCTGACCTTCAGGTGATGGAGGCCGAAGCCCTGCTCGTCATGAGCGAATCGAAGTAATGGAGCACTCATGTCGGGCACAATCGCGCAATTAGGCCTTGCAGTAGATTCGAGCGATGCTGTCCAGGCCGCCACGGATCTGGAGCGTCTTGTTCAGGCCGGTACGAATGCCGAGAAAGCCGCCGATAGCATGGCGGCTGGCTTCAACAAGGCGTCCACCGCAACAGCTGGCCTGGCATCAGCGGAAGGGAAGCTGTCCGAATCCACTGACGATGCGATGAAGCGTCTGACGGCCATGGCCAAGGCATCGCTCGATTCGAGCGAGTACTACCAGACCCTCACCACCAGCGTGAACACCAATGCCACCGCCCTAGAGAAGTCCGGCTCTTCGGCAAGTAGCCTGGCAGCGCTTCAGAAAAAATTGCAGGCCGAGTCTGACGCTCTTGTCGGAACGACAGATCATCAGGCCGATGCGGCAAAGAAGGCCGCGGCAGCTACTGGCGTTCAAGCTGAAGGACTGCAAGCGCTGCTTGGGAAGATCAACCCGGCAATCGCTGCAATTCAACGGCTTGATGAGCAACAAGAACTGCTTAACCAGCACTTCAAAGCTGGCAATATCAAGGAGGTCGACTACAAGGCATTTTCTGCCGATATTGACGCGGCCCGCGTAAAGCAAAAAGGATTCAATGACGAGGCCGGCAAGTCTGGTGGGGTGTTCGACAAGCTAAAGCTCGGCACACGCCAGGCGCAGGAAAACGTCGTTCAGTTGGGCAACGCTTTCTCAACCGGCGACATCGGAAGCGGTGTTCGCGCCATCGCCCAGCTTGGCGCTGGCGCTGGATCGTCAGCGCTTGGGCTGCTCGCCCTGGTTGGCCCGATTGTGGCTGTTACCGCCGTTCTGGGAGCCCTGACCTACGCGTATTACCAAGGCTCTGAAGAAACCAAGGATTACAACAACGCTCTGATCCTGACCGGCAACTACGCCGGCACAAGCGCCGGGCAACTCAGCGACATGGCGCGCCAGGTGAGCGCGACCGTCGGCACTACCGGTGATGCGGCGGCATCTCTCGCCAAGTTGGCAGGAAGCGGGGTGATCGCAGGCGATAGCTTCAAAGAAATCGCTGAAGCTGCCGCTGCGATGGAAGACGCAACCGGCAAGTCGGTCGGCGCGACGATTGCGGAGTTCGTCAAAATCGCGAAGGACCCGGTCAGCGCAGCCAAAGAGCTGAACGACCAATACCACTTCCTGACCGCCTCGGTTTACTCACAGATTGTCTTGCTCAAGGAGCAGGGCGACACCATTGGCGCAGCGAAGCTGCTGACTGACACCTATGCCGATACCGTAAAGGGGCGGGCCGGGGAGATCACCCAGAATCTGGGCACCATTGAACGAGCATGGAAAGGCATCACTGACGAAGCCAGGAAGTCTCTCGACGCAATCAAGAACATTGGCCGTGACGAGGGGCCAGCGAAAAGAATCGCCGAACTTACGCAGAGTGCAGCCTATGCACGAAGCGCGCTCAAGGCTGATCCCGATGACACCGACGCCAAGAAGAAACTCGCAGCCTCGGAGAAGGAACTGTACCTGCTGCAGCTCACGGTTTTCACCGGCGAGCAACGGACCAAGACGCAGGAGGATCAGGTACGCATCCAGAAGGAAGGGATCGAAGCCGAACAGCGCCTGAAGCAGATCGGCGACTCGAACCTTACTAATGCCGAAAAGCGGGACAAGCTGACCAAAGCTTATCTGCGTGACGTCGAGACACTGAGGAAAGCGAATCCAAATGATCCGAAGGTCCAGGCCGACTATGTCGCCAAGACGCTCGAGAACATCAAGGACAAGAACAAGGACCCGAAGACAGCATCCGCTAGTGCCGTCGACCTAACTGCTTTCAACGCGGCGCAAAACGCACTCAAGGAAATCCAGGCCGATTACTCGAACACCCAGAAACAACTGGATGCCGCGCAGAAGGCCGGGCTGATCTCGCAACAGGAATATCTCCTGAAGCGTGAAGCCTTGATCGGCAACGAGCGGGATGAGGTCACTGCGGCTTATGAGGCGGAAATTACCGCTCTTGAAGCGGCAAAGGGAAAGGCGACAACCACGGGCGAGCAGAGAATTCAGCTCGACCAGAAGATCGCCGACGCGCGCGCTGACATGGTCAAAGCGCAGAAAGCTGCGGACAGCGAACTGGATGTGCTGGCGAAGAACGAGCAGGGCCGGCTGAAGAAGCAGGAACTGGCCGTCCAGACCTACACCAGTGCGTTGCAGCAGCAAGTCGACACGCTGCGTCAGCAAGGACAGCGCGCCGCGGCCGGGCTTGGCCAGGGAGATCGACAGCGCGGCCTGACCGATCAACAGAACGCCATCGACGACAAGATCAACTCCCAGAAGCTCGACTTGGCCAACCAGTACGGTGATGGCTCGCGGGGAATGAGCCTTGATGAGTACACGAAGAAGCTGGCTGCGCTGAAAACCACGCAGCAGGATCTGCACGACACCGTGCAATCCAACTATGACCAGATGACGGCCGCACAGGGAGATTGGAGCGCCGGCGCATCGTCGGCATGGCAGAACTACCTGGAGTCGGCGCGGGATGTTGCCGGGCAGACGAAAAGCCTGTTCACCAATGCCTTCAGTTCGATGGAGGACGCGATCGTCAACTTCGCCATGACCGGAAAGCTGTCGTTTGCCGATTTCGCGAAGTCGATCTTGGCGGACATGGCGCGGATTGCCAGCAGGCAAGCCTCGTCGGGGATTCTCAACGCCATCATCGGTGCGGGCACCAACTACTTCGCCGGTGGCGGAGCTACCGGCTCGGCAACGGCCGGCGGCGCTGAAGCAGGCGCACAAGGCTTCGGCAGTCAGTTTGACGCCAGTTCTGCGTCTGTCTCGTTCGGCGGTGGCCGGGCCACCGGTGGCGGAGTTGATCCGAACACCCTCTACGAGGTGAATGAACGAGGGCCCGAGCTTTACAGCGAGGGTGGCAAGTCATTCCTCATGACTGGCGCCAATGGTGGCAGCGTCACGCCGCTGAACACCGGTGGCGGGCCAGGGGTTGCCGCTTCCGGCGGCTCGGGCGGGGCACCTCAGGTCTACATCAACATTTCCAGCGACGGCAAGACGGACGTGTCGAGTGACCAGTCCGGACTCGAAAGTTTTGGCGCCGAAATCGGAAAGTTTGTTGAGCAGAAGTTCAAGCAGCTTGAAGCCAAGTCGTTGAGCCCGCAGGGCAACATCCGCAAGGCAATTCAAGGGAGGGGGTAATGACCGACACATTCACGTTTCGCCCAGATAAGTCGGTCCCGGTCACGTTCGCCCAGCGGACGCGGTCGGCCACTTTCGGTGGCTATAAGCAAACCGCCGGGGACGGGCTCAACACTGAAACCCAGTCCTGGACGCAGACCTTCACCGGCCCAAAGGAAAGGATCATCGCGATTCTTTCCTTTCTGCGTGCCCACCAGGGCTACAGGTCCTTCATTTGGGCCACGCCTCTCGATGGGCCGCTGTATTTCACCTGCGCCACGTACGGCGCTACACCGCAAGGCGGCAACGCCTGGGTGCTCACCGCCACGTTCGAACAAACCTTCCAGGTGCAGTGATGGCTGAAAGTATCTACGAAGACATCCAGAAGCTGGAGGTCGGTTTGTACGTCGAGTTGTTTGAGCTCGATCTGACACCCATGAGCGGCGACATCTACCGTTTTCACGGGTACACGCAGCTTGGGCCGATCTACTGGCAAGGCGTTGAGTACTCGCCCTGGCCAATCAAGATTGAAGGCTTGGGCATGACGGGGGAAGGCCAGCAATCCAACCCCTCGCTCACTGTCGGCAACGTAACCGGCTTCATCACGGCGCTCTGCGCGACTTATCAGGACCTGGTTGACGCCAAGCTGCGCCGCCACCGAACGCTGGGGCGCTACATGGATGCAGCGAACTTCCCGGGCGGAAACCCTGAAGCCGACCCAAACGAGTACTTCGCTTCGGACAGCTACGTCATTGACCAAAAACAATCAGCCGACGGCGAGGCGGTGGTCTTTGTCCTGAAGTCGCCACTGATCGCCACCGACCGCAAGCTGCCAGGACGGCAGATTGTCGCGAACTGCTGCCAATGGTCATCCATCGGGGGTTACCGCGGCGTCTACTGCGCCTGGACCGGGTCGAACTACTTCACCGACAAGGATGTGCCGACCGACGATCCCGCCAAGGATATGTGCTCATTTACCCTGAAGGGCTGCAAGCTTCGCTTTGGCGAAAACAACCAACTCCGCTACGGGTCGTACCCCAGCGCAGGCAACTGAGGGGCATCGCATGAAACTCAATAAATCCATCATCGATGCCATCTACGCTCACGCCGAAGCGGAAAACCCCAAGGAGTGCTGCGGTATTGTGGTGCTGGCCGGCGGAAAGAGACGTTATCTGCCACTGCCAAACATTGCGGAGGCACCCGAGAAGGACTTCCGTATAAGTGCTGAAAGTTGGGCAGGCGCCGAAGACCAGGGTGAGCCTATGTGTGTCGTTCACAGCCACCCGGGACAGTCGGCCCGACTGAGCGGCGCGGACCGTGTTTCGCTTGAGGCGACCGAGTTGCCCTGGCTGATTGTTGAGGTGCGCGAGGGCAAGCCCGTCTCTCACCTGATCCACTTGCCGACCGGCTACCAGGCGCCGCTGCTAGGGCGGTCGTTTCATCACAGCGTGCTCGACTGCTACACGCTGGTCCGCGACTACTACCGACGCGAACTGAGTATTGAGCTGGCGGATTACGAGCGTAAGGATGGCTGGTGGAGCGGCGCCGAAGATCACTACATGGACAAGTACGAGGCGACGGGCTTCCATCAAATTGACCCGAGCGAGCTTCGTCAGGGCGACCTGATCATCATGCAGGTGCGGGCCGAAAAGGCGAACCACGCCGGGATCTATCTGGCAGACGGGAAGCTGAAAACAGAACCGAATCACCATCCGGTGCCCGGATGCATCCTGCATCACCTCTACGGCAAAGACTCAAAGCGCGACATTTTCGGCGGGTATTGGCGGGATGCGGCGCGGCTGTACCTCAGGCACAAAGATGCACAACCAACCACGTGATGCGGCAGGGCCGCGGGAGACTGAAATGGATCAAATGAAGATTGATTTGCTCAAATGCCTGGACTCGATGGCGCTCTCACTGGCGGAACACAATCATGAGTGGAGCCATGAACAGCGCCAGGCATATGAATCAAGCGTTGCTCAACTTACTTCTGACGATTGTAAGGCGACTGGTTAGTTGGCTTAAGGCTCACATTCTCATCTGCGGCTTTCGAGTAGATGGAGTCTTCTGATCGGCCGAGTTTCAGACCGATCACGCGGGTAGGAGTGTTTTCCTTAGCCAGTTTCTTCAGCTCGGCAACTTCTGCCGCTGTCCAGGCCTTTCCTGCGTTTTCAGGTTGTTTTGCCATTTTGACCTCCAGGTCATAAACGCGCCGAAATTGGCGCAATCCCAGTCCTTGGGCTTGCAGGCAAAGGACTGGGAAATCCTTTAATTGAGTTCGCTACAGAAAATTGGCTTGTTACGTTGAGGCTGTAGAAGCCTCAATGAAGTCGTCAGTTCCTAAGCGATGTGATCCGTATTTGACGGAATAGGCAGCACCAAGTCGCGCCGCCTGGGTTTCTGCAATGTCTTTGATGGCGAAAATGTCGATGAAGCTTTGCGGTGTGGTTCGCACAACGGCCCATCCGAGAACTGACCCAGGCGCGCGAGGGTCTTTCGGTAGGTTTTTCGCATGGCTTCTGATTCGCATATCCGCTCCTTGGCTTGAATGAAGGCCAAACGCTACTCCTGAAATTAGGCGGGGCGTTACTGGGGATTCGTACAGGGCCAAACCGGTGATATGGTTGGCGCTTTCCACAGGAGTGACCTGCATGAAATTATTCGTAGGAGCGTTGGCGCTGTTGACGCTGGCTGGGTGCTCGACGCCAACGATGCCGGAGATGCGTCAGACGG
The DNA here is from genome assembly GCF_044762525.1 of Pseudomonas sp. NPDC096950. Lineage (NCBI taxonomy): Bacteria > Pseudomonadati > Pseudomonadota > Gammaproteobacteria > Pseudomonadales > Pseudomonadaceae > Pseudomonas > Pseudomonas sp. NPDC096950. Next base: position 45,661 of record NZ_JBIWEL010000001.1, read on the forward strand.
GGCCGGCGAAGACATACTCGTCGAATAAGCCAGAAGACGCGCTGGCCAAGTGCATTCTATTTGCATGGCAGGACACAAGCCTTGCCGGTGGTGGTGCTGTTGCCTATATCCAGCCAGGGCGTTCCGGCGGAGTGACGGTGTACACCCAAGGTAATGAGTACTTTGCTGACATCCAGCAGAGGAAGGCGAAGACGACAATTCAGTATTTTGAAGTTGGACATTCGTGGATTTCCAAGAAGCTCATATCCTCTATGGAGACATGCATCTAGGTCTCCCTGAAAAACAGACCCGGCTACTGCGCCGGGTTTTTATTGCCCGGAGAAAACCTGTGATACCAACCGCCACAACTCAATCAGCCGGCAATCGAGTTCGGACAGTCAGGCTTCATGGAGTCCTTGGTAAGCGTTTTGGTCACGTCCACTATCTTGCGGTCAACTCCGCCCGAGAAGCTGTCCGCGCACTAGGCGTGATCCATAAAGGATTCAATCAATTCATGACTGAATCGAAAGATAGAGGCCTTGTCTACGCGGTCTTTTACGGCAATCGGAATGTAGGGGAAAGTGAACTGGGAGATCCTCCGAGTCATAATGAAATTCGGATTTCTCCTATCGTCCAAGGTAGTAAAAACCAGGGCGGGCTTCAGACCATTATCGGCGTAGCACTGATCGTCGCTGCCAGTTATTTCTCTGGTGGTCTTGCGGCAGGCGGGTCTGGAGCCCTGTTCGGAACTACCGGGGCGGCGGCTGGCGCATGGACGGTCGCCGGTACAGTCGGCATCTCGCTCGCCCTCGGCGGCGTGGCCCAGATGGTCGCCGGCACTGCACCCGGCATCGGCAGCTCCGAAGCCGCCGACAACCAGCCCAGCTACAACTTCAGTGGCATAAAAAACACGGTAACCCAAGGCAACCCGGTCCCTCTCTGCTACGGCGAGATGGTGGTTGGCTCTGCCTGTGTTTCCTTGGGCGTCGTCGCAGAAGACCAGCAGTAGGCAGGCCGGCGCCAGCCGGATACCAAACACACAGAAACCCCAAGACCGCTCCGGCGGTTTTTTTTCGCCTGGAGAAAAGCATGGGCGCAGCACAAACATTCGGCGCCGGCGGCTCGAAGGGCGGTAGCGAGAAACCGCATTCGCCTGTAGAGAGCCCGGACAGCCTGATCAACACCAGCTACGCCAATATCCTCGATGCTGTCAGCGAGGGACCGATTGTTGGCTTGGTGAATGGCGCTCAGTCAATTTTCTACAACCAGACGCCACTGGCGAACACTGACGGTAGCCTGAATTTTACCGGGGTTACCTGGGAGCAGCGTACAAGCGAAGCCGAACAGGAATACATCCGCGGCTTTCCGGCGGTAGAGTCGGAAACCGCCGTAGGCGTTGAACTGAAATTCTCACAGTCGTGGACGCAGGCCATCAGCAATAACGAGCTGTCGGCGGTACGCGTTCGCCTGGGCGTATCGACGCTGTACACGACCGAGACGGACGGCGACACCGTCGGCTACCTGGTGAATTACGCTATCGATCTCTCCACCAACAACGGCGATTACGTCACCGTCCTAACTCAAGCATTCGACGGCAAGACAACCAGCGGCTACCAGCGCAGCCACCGGATTGAGCTGCCCCCGACTGATGGAGGCTGGCAGATTCGTATTCGCCGCCTGACCCCGGATTCACCGAACTCCAGCATCCAGGCCAACACCTCGATCGTCAGCTACACCGAGGTGATCGACGCAAAGCTTCAGTACCCATACACCGCACTGATCGGCACGAAGATTGACGCTTCGCAATTCAACTCCATCCCTGAGCGTGCCTTTCACATCAAAGGTCGCATCATCCAGGTGCCGGTCAATTACGACCCGGCCACTAGGGCTTACATTGGCGCCTGGGACGGCACGTTCAAGCTGGCGTGGACCGATAACCCGGCCTGGATTTACCGCGATCTGATCCTCAATGATCGCTACGGTCTGGGAGCAGTGATTAGCGATAGTCAGGTGGACAAGTGGGGCCTGTATCAAATCGCCGGCTACTGCGATGAACTGGTGGATGACGGGAAGGGTGGGCAAGAGCCGCGCTTCACCTGCAATCTCTATCTGCAAAGTCGCGCCAATGCACTGACCGTGCTGCAAGACATGGCCAGCATCTTCCGCGGCATGAGCTATTACGCCGGCAGCGAAGTCATGGTGTCGGCGGATATGCCGAGCGACCCCGTCTACACCTACACCAACGCCAACGTGATAAACGGCAAGTTCAGCCGATCGGCTTCCAGCGGTTCAACTCGCTACAGCGTATGCAAGGTTTCTTGGTCCGACCGAACCAACTTCGGCGCTGCCAAGGTTGAGTTCGTTCAGAGCCAAGAGGCGATCGCGAGGTATCAGATCCGCGAAACCGAAACCACCGCCTTCGGCTGCGTTTCGCAAGGGCAGGCCCAGCGTCTCGGTCAGTACATCCTACTGACTAACCACTACGAAACCGACACAGTCAGTTTCTCCGTGGGCCTGGACGGCACCATCGCGCGGCCCGGGCAATTGATTCGGGTGGCCGACGAGAACTATAGCGGCAAGCCAATGTCCGGGCGAATCAAGGCCGCGACAGCCGGCAGCGTGACGTTGGATGCTGATATAGAGGCAGAAGCAGGCGATACGCTGGTTGTTATACGACCCACCGGTACCGCTGAGGCTCGTGTCATTCAGGGGGTGTCAGGCCGTACCGTGACCGTGACGGAGTTCTTCTCCTCGACGCCAACTACGCAGTCCGTCTACACCATTGAGTCGGCAGAACTGAAAGCCGAGACATTCAGAATTCTGTCCGTTATCGAGAACTTCGGTGAAGACAAGCTGCAGTACGACATCGTCGCCGTGCAGCACAACGCGAGCAAATTCCCGGCTATCGATAACGGAGCACAGATCGTCACGCTGCCCACAACGGTTCTTCCGTCGGCGGTTCAGGCAATCCCGACCGGCGTGACGCTTTCTACGTTCGACACGGTCCGCCAAGGCGTCAACGTCGCTACCATGCGGATTACTTGGACTGCGCCAAAAGGCGCTGCCAGTTATAACGTGTGGTGGCGACGAGGCTCTAGTGACTGGATTTTTGGTGGGCGCGTTTACACCGCCTCAATGGAGGTTCCGGGCATCTACACCGGCACCTATGCGGCGCGAGTGGCTGCTGTAGGTCCGAACGAAAACAGCTCCCTCTGGGCCTTCTCCCAGCCAACCGAACTCTTTGGGAAAACCGGAAATCCGCCGGCGGTGTCGTTCCTGACGGCCACGCCGCTGCTGTTCGGCATCTACCTCAAGTGGGGTTTCCCTGCTGGCGCCGAGGACACCCAGCGTACCGAAATCTGGTACGGGCCGACGACCAGTCTGGAGGCTACGACCAAGCTGACGGACCTGTCGTATCCGCAAAGCGATTTCTCGATGCTGGGGCTCGCAGCGGGCGTGACTTTCTTTTTCTGGGCGCGCCTGGTGGATCGGATCGGCAACATCGGTCCGTGGTATCCGGTGGGCATGGGCGTCATGGGGCAATCGAGTTCGAATGCTGATCCAATTTTGGACATGATTGCCGGAAGGATTGGGCGATCTGAGCTTGGCGAGGATATTTTGGATGAGATCAACAAAATCCCAGGCCTGCAGGATCAGATCGACGCACTCGACGGTTTGACTGGCTACAAGCCGGCCGAGATTTACGAGAAAGATCAGATGGTCGTCGAGAATGGGCGCATCTACCAGGCGAAAAGCCAGGTGCCCATCAACACGCCACCGCCGAACGCCACCTACTGGCTGGATGTGGGGAAGTCGATCGAGACAGCTAATGGCTTGGCACAACAGGTTGCGACCAACACTGCCGATATCACCGAGCTGGATGGTGTGACCACTGCCCAGGCAACTGCGTTTCAGGCGCTGAAAGCTTCTTCCCGAGACGACAACGGGGAAGGGGATTTGGCCGATGCCCTGAAAGGCTGGACCAGCACCGCGGCGATCGCTTCCGAATCAAAGGTTCGCACCTCCGAAAACGAAGCAACGGCGCAGCGGATCACGACTTTCGACGCCGCGATTGGCAAGAACGCGGCGAACATCACCGAGCTGGAGCAGGTGGTCGCCACCAACGCGTCAGCCACGGCGACGAAGATCGATCAACTGAACGTGTCTGTTGGGCAGAACACGGCGGCCATTCAGCAGACCTCGACGGCCTACGCCGACACCGCTGGCAGGCTGACCACCATGTGGTCGGTGAAAATGCAGCTCAACGCCCAAGGGCAGTACGTGGCGGCGGCGATCGGGCTCGGCATCGAGAACGGTCCAGGTGGTTTGCAGAGCACCTTTCTGGTCAGTGCGGATACTTTCGCGGTGGTGAATGGAATCAACGGCACGCTGTCATCGCCGTTCGCCGTAACCGGCGGACAGGTGTTTATCCGTTCCGCATTCATTCAGGACGGCACGATCACCAATGCCAAGATCGGCGACTACATCGCCTCAACGAACTATGTGTTTGGCCAAACCGGCTGGGCCATTTTCAAGAACGGTGGCTTCGAAATGAACGGTCAGGGTACCGGGCAAGCTCGGATCGCGATCACCAACAGCAGCGTAAAGCTCTATCACCCCAATGGCGTCTTGGCCATCAACATGAGTGTCTGACATGACTGGCATAACCATTTACGACGACTCTAGTCGTCTGCTGGTCGATATGACCATGAATATCAGTCAGATGCAGGGCTCGTACGATACCGGCGGGGCCAATGGCGCAATCAACATACCCGCGCCGCCAGCGGGCAAGACGCAGTTCTTTATCGTCGTGCCGCTGGTGGATCTTCAGCAGGAAAAGGGCAAGAAGCCAGGCGTTACGCTTTCGGGTAGCGCCCTGTCCTGGGCTTACTCCTACGCAACTAATGGCTGGGGATACTTCTCGGCGAACTGCCGGATATATTACGGGTATTACTGAATGTCCAATATTGAGGTTTTTAAAGACAATGGGCAAATACTCTTCGATACCAGTCTGATTTGTTACGGATTAATTAAGAGTGGCAATATGTCGCTTCAGCAGTATTGGAGCAGACGCCATTTAAGGTCGGCACAGCTCGATCCGAATGATGGCGCGAACTGGACAGCTGTCGTTGTGGTTGCAGGAAACGGAACTCCCGCTCAAGGTTCGCGCAGTGACCAGTTGTGGGGGTTCACTGTCAATAATGCACTATCCCCGATTTGTTTTATTACTGGTTCCGGGACATTGATTGGCACATCAATAAGCGGGGGCGCTTTCACCTTTCTTTATTCCAACGCGTCGACTGACACAAAGTTCTATTGCTTCGACCTTATGTCGGACAATCTAGCTGGAACAACGTTTATTAAAATTTATGATACGACCAGTAAGATCACGTTTAACTCTTTGCAGCCACCTTTAAACGTAGTCGGCGCGTATCAATCACCCGCCCCCCCTGCGGCCGGAGCCCCGGACGGCAACAAGTACCTAACCTACAACGGCGGCCGAGTACAAAAGAGGCAGTACATGGGCGGCGCGCCGGGAGGCTCACTTGCGTCTCAAATGGATTGCATAGTTGATGTCTCGTTGTCGAGTGGCGTCGAGTATGCGGCGTTTCTCCCTTGGTCTAGAGCAGCGACTATAACCGAAACGCAGGAAAGCACGACTGGCGGGACTATTCAGTACAGCGTGGTGGAAGGCGCTTATGGGAGGGTCGGCGGAATCAGTTTTATGTTCGGTGCATCGGCCGGCACAAACGAAGCTGTTCCTAGTGGAGTAAATTATGCGCCAGCCACTTATAAAAATATTCCAACTGATCGTTATCCGACAGCACTGTATATTCAGACCGCGAATCTACCGTTCCCTTTTAACTAATTCGTTTAAGCATTTTATCTTGCTCCGCGCGGGCACTCATCTTTAAGTAAAAGGAAAGCTCTATGCCTTGGTATAAAGCCGGGACGGTTTCCGTTACGCAAAATTCTAATGCCGTTATCGGAGCGGGTACCGCGTTTATTGCGAACAGTCGCGTTGGTGATGGCTTTCGTGGGCCCGATGGCTGGTGGTATGAGGTGATCAATATTGCCAGTGACACGGCCATGTCGATTTCACCGAATTACCAGGGCGCAACCAACGGAGCCGGCAGTTACGCGATGGCCCCACTGCAAGGCTATGTGAAGGACTCAGCGGACGCGCTGCGGGCACTGGTCAACACGTATGGTGCCAAGCTCGCTGTGCTGGGAACCACCGGCAACTACGAAATTTTGCCGGTGAGCAAAGGCGGCACCGGTGCCGGCGATGCGCCTGGCGCACGCACTGCGCTTGGAACGGCCAAGTCAGGGGCCAACGCGGACATTACCGAACTAAATGCCTTGACCAAGGCGTTGACAGTTGCCCAGGGCGGCACCGGTGGAACATCACAAACCACCGCTCGTAGCGGACTCGGGCTGGGCACAGCAGCTGTGGCGAATGTCGGCACTGCCGCTGGCAACGTCATGCCCGTTGGCGCTGGCGGTTGGCTAGGTTCTTCGACCATTGACAGCACCAATATGAACAATGCGAAGGCCACTGGCCTTTACGGAGTCAGCAATGCTGTGAACGCACCCTATGCGGCCATCCAGCTACTCACTTCGGATTGGGGCGTTGATCCGCGTTGGCAATCCCAGCTTGCGCTGGGTATTTCACAAAACAAAGCTTACATTCGCTCAATCTTAAAGGATCAAACATCGGCGACTTCATGGGCCGAGCTTTATCACACAGGAAACACGACCCGAGGCTCGGGCGGTGCGCTGTCCGCTGCATCGCCCATCGTACGCATTGCCAACGTTGCAGACACGCAGCGTCGTGACTTGCAGGAGCAGACATTTGAACCTGCCGGAGTTTGGGGCGTGGCGAACGAAGAAGCGCATGGCGTGCTTGTGGAGCGTCTGGACGTCGGCGAATACCGCGTCAGTGGAAGCCTTGGCCTGGCGCTGGAAGGCTGGCGCACGCAAGATCCATGCTCGCCCGACGGCGGCCGGATACTCGGCATCACCGAAAGCCAACAGGCTGAAGACGGCACTGTGACCATCAAGCTGTTCAAGCAACGCTGGACGCTGTCGGATGACGGCGAAATGATCCCCGGGCGCGGAGCACCAATTGATGTGCCGCTGAACAGCTGGATCGACGTCCGCCTGGCAATGCCAGAGCCCGTAATGCCGATACCGACGATCGAAGAATAACCACCCGCCATCGAGCGGGTATTTTTTTGCCTGGAGAAAAGTTATGCCTGTTACCGAGAAAGACCGCGACATCCTCGCGCGCACGCTGTGGGGTGAGGCCCGCGGCGAAAGTTTGGCCGGCCAGATCGCCGTGGCCTGGGCCATTCGCAATCGGGTGGACGACGGCAAGCTGAAATCGTGGTGGGGCGAGGGTTACGCCGGTGTGTGCCAGGCGCCATACCAGTTCAGTTGCTGGAACAAGACCGACCCCAACTATAAGTTTCTGATCGGCGTGAAGCAGATCCCGTTCCGTGAGCTGGCCCAGGCTCGGATCGCCGCTGACCAGGTGATTGACGGCAAGGTCGCAGACCCGACCGGCGGCGCCACGCACTATTACGCGACCACCATGCCGACGCCACCGACTTGGGTGAAGGGTGCCAAACAGACGTTGAAGCTCGGCCACCACATTTTCTTCAAGGATGTGCCATGACAGCTTTTCGCAAAGTTTCTCGCGTGCTGGCCACGACTGAGGAAGGAAGTCTGTGGTTTGAATGCCCGGGCTGCGAGATGGTGCACAGAATCATGCACGGTCCGGGCGCCGGCCCTCGATGGGGATGGAATGGCGACGCTGACAAGCCAACGCTCACTCCTTCGGTGTTGGTGCGTTACAACTGGTCTGATGGTGAGCGTGTCTGTCACTCGTTCGTCACTGATGGACAGATCCAGTTCCTGGGTGACTGCACCCATGCCTTCGCCGGACAGACAGTTAACCTGCCGCCTTGGGAGGATGAGGTATGACGTCGATCTGGCTGCGGATCCTTCCTTATATGGCTGCGCTGCTGATCGGTGCAGCTGGCGCCTGGATATGGCAAGCCAACAGCTACGGCCAGATCATTGCCATCAACGAGGCGAGCCGCCAGGCGGACCTGGCCACTATCGCCAACGCCGGCGCCGCGCAGGCTCGCCGGGCACTGGAAAAGCAACAGAGCGCCGAGCAGGCCGTCGCCAACCTCGACCAGAAAAACCAGAAGGAGAAGACCGATGCCCTCGCTGAAAATGAAAAGTGGCGCCGCGCTGCTGCTGACTCTGCTCGCCGGCTGCGCATCGCGGGAAGTTGTCGTGCCGGTGCCGGGGACTTGTCCAGTACCACCAGTACCACCAGCCTGGGCGATGCAGGCACCATCGAACTCTCTGCAGCTTCTGGATCAACTGTTTTCGATATCCGCGCCGGGATCATTGCCGACCAAGCAGCCTTAAGGGCGCTTCAGGCGTATGTAATGAATGTGTGTCGATAGGGATTGTGTTCGGTCGGCAGGACGCCGGGAAGGGTTGCGTGACTTTTGCGTGACTTGGCGTGACTCTATGTTGATCTATAGCTATTCGATTGCAGCGAGCGCCAGAGAAATCAACCGTATACCAGAGGTTTGCTACGTTACTGCGTGCATGGGGTGCTAGGGGTCGAGTGTTCGAATCACTCCGTCCCGACCATATAATTCAAAGGGGCCGCGAGATTTATCTCGCGGCCCCTTTTATTTGTCTGCGTTCTACCCCCGAGCAATTAACAGGCGACCCCGGCAGTCCCATTAGTAGGATCTCCCTCAGCAAGCATCTGCTTGAGGCATTCACGCTCTTCAGTTCCGGGCAGTACCCCAGTCGTACTCGCCTCCAGCACCGTAATTCCCTCTGCGTTGAGAATCCTCACGTCAGCTTTCGCATGACCCCGTTCATCGATCTCAATGATGAGCCAATGGCAGGTGATCTGTTCTCCCGCATAAACCGGTTGCTTGAACGCAAAGCTCATCCCCGTTGCCAGCCAACCGATTTGCCCGCCAATTTCGGTGATGAGGCTGGCGGTCAGGAGGCCATGGGCGATAGGCGCTTTGAACCTGCGCAGCGTTGCGTAGCGCGCCTCGCAGTGAACCGGGTTGTAGTCCCGAGAAATCTGCGCGAATTTTCGAATATCATCCTCTGAAAAACAGCGGACGACGGTGAACCGGTCACCGACCTGGAGGCCTTCGGCAGCACGTTCTCTCATACTCTTCATAACGACTCCATTAAGAGGGGCGCGGTTAAAACGTATGTTCAGGGCCTGGAAATGTTCCTGCATCGACTTCACGTGCAAAGTCGCTGGCTGCCGTGTGAAGTACCGAACGAAGGTCGGCGTACTGTTTGACGAATCGCGGCAGGCGACCGGTGCGCAGCCCGGCCATGTCCTGCCAGACCAGCACCTGGGCATCGCATTCACTACCTGCGCCAATCCCGACGGTAGGAATTGAAACGGCTTCAGTGATCGCTCGAGCCACATCGCCGGGCACCATCTCAATCAAAACAGCGAATGCGCCCGCTGCTTCAAACGCTCTGGCGGCGTCTATTAGCCGCTGCGCATCTTCGCCTCGACCCTGGACGCGGTAGCCACCCAATTGATGTTCCATCTGCGGTGTGAAGCCGATGTGTGCCATGACGGGAATGCCAGATTGAGCCAGTTTCTCAACCTGAGGCAGCATTTCGACGCCACCCTCGAGTTTGACCGCATGCGCACCGGCTTCCTTCATGAAACGCACAGCTGTGTGGAAACATTGCTCCGCCGAAGCCTGATAAGAGCCGAAAGGAAGATCCGCAATCACCAATGCCCGGCGCGTCGTTCGGCTGACCGCGCGAACCAGCGGGATCAGTTCGTCAACGGTGATCGATAACGTGGACTCATTGCCGAAGACATTGTTGGACGCGGAATCGCCCACCAGCAGGACAGGTATTCCGGCCTCTTCGAAAATGCTCGCGCTGTACATGTCATACGCGGTGAGCATCGCCCATTTCCGGCCCTCCACTTTCATTTGTTTCAAATGCGGGATGCGGACCCGTGGCAGTTGCTGGGCGTTGTCATACGGTGAAGGCTGATCGCTCATGGCGGTGTCTCGCTGAAAAAATGGATTAACCCAACATCTGCTCAATGATCAAAACGACCGCAATGACGATCATGGCCGTTCCGGAAAAACGACTGACAAAACGAGCCGCGGAGGGACGAGTCTGCAACACCACCTGTGAGCCAAACCCGACCAGCAAATAGATCACGCCGCAACTCACGGTGTGGATAAGCCCCAGCGCAATCATCTGCATCGGCACCGGCCAGGCTGCGGTAGCGTCGGTAAATTGCGGCAATAGCGCCAGGAACAGCAGGAACACTTTCGGATTCAGCCCGCTCACGCAAAGTCCCTTGATCGCCCAGCGCTTCCAGGAGCCGGACGCCTGGATGTCATCCGCATGAGGTGTAGCGGGGCGGGCGAGCATATTGACGCCCAGCCACAGCAGATAACCCGCCCCGGCGACGGTCAGCACCGACAAAGCCAAAGGGTGCTTGGCCACCAACGTGCCGACACCACCGGCAACAATAGCGGTGGCTATCAAATGCCCGGACAACAACCCACCCACGGCGGGTATGACGACTCGACCTTTCAATCCGGCAGAAATGGCATAGGCCCAATCGGCGCCTGGCGTGATGACGAACAGAATCGACACTGCCCAAAAAGCCACGAAAACGCTCAAGGTCATGGCGTTCTCCCCATCTGCTGCTGAAACACCATTCGCTCCATCGTCTCGCTCCGGTCATTATTGACAGGAGGAAGAATAATGAAATGTGGTTAGAATTTACTTTCAAAGGTAATCATCAAGTCGCTACAGAATGGGAGATTCTTCCAAATGGACAGGATTGATCGAAAGATTCTTTCTGAACTGCAAAAGGACGGTCGTCTTTCGGTCACCGAACTCGCCGAACGCGTGGGGTTGAGCCTTTCCCCGTGCCATCGCCGGGTTCGGGCACTGGAAGAGTCGGGTGTGTTGCTCGGCTATCGAGCCCAACTGGACCCCGGCGCATTGGGCCTTAACTTTTCAGCCATGGTGTTTGCCACGCTGCGTGAGGGCGACAGGCAAGCTGTCGAGGCTTTTGAAACGGCGCTGGTCGACATCCCGCAAATAGTCGACGCCCAGCGGTTATTCGGCGAGCCGGACTACCTGCTGCACGTCATCACTCAGGATTTGCCGGCCTTCCAGCGGCTCTACGATGAGAGCCTTTCGACGTTGCCCAACGTGCAGCGGCTGACCTCAACGCTGGTCATGAAACGGGTTGTGCAGGATCGACCGTTGCCTCTGTAATGAGCGAGATGGGCGTTGTGAGCCAGTCCGACGCAACGAATGCCACGCCAGGGCCTCATATAAAGACGAGCGAAGCCTTTGCTGTACGTAGGCACTGGCCAATTGCGGTTTTACTCCGACAATAGGTATTTGTTTTATGACGGCTGCTGAAAAGAACCAAGTGACCTGGCTGGTCGAGCAATCCATGCTGCATGCCGCAAAACAGCGGGCCAAACTGTATTCCGGGCAAGGTCGGTTGTGGCAGCAGCCGTATGCCCATACGCGCCCCCGGGATGCTTCGGCCCTGGCGTCGGTATGGTTCACGGCGTACCCGGCCTCCATCGTGACCCGTGAAAACGGCACGGTGCTGGAAGCGCTGGGGGATGAAACCCTGTGGCATGCACTGTCGAGAATCGGTATCCAGGGCATCCACAATGGGCCGCTGAAAATGTCCGGTGGCCTGACGGGAACTGAACACACACCGACGATCGACGGCAATTTCGACCGCATCAGTTTCGAGATCGACCCGCAGTTGGGCACTGAGGCGCAGCTTCAAGCGCTGACCCGCATGGCCGCTGCGCACAACGCGGTGATCATCGATGACGTGATCCCTTCGCACACCGGCAAAGGCGCGGATTTCCGCCTGGCCGAGATGGCATATGAGGATTATCCGGGCCTGTACCACATGGTCGAGATCCGCGAGGAGGACTGGCCGTTGCTGCCGGATATCGCCGAAGGTCGCGATGCCCAGAACCTCAGCCCGGCGCAGGTCGATGTGCTGCGGGACAAGCATTACATCGTCGGGCAATTGCAGCGCGTGATCTTCTTCGAGCCCGGCGTCAAGGAAACTGACTGGAGCGCGACCTCGGTGGTGATCGGGGTCGACGGCAAACCACGGCGCTGGGTCTACCTGCATTACTTCAAGGAAGGGCAGCCGTCGTTGAACTGGCTGGACCCGACTTTCGCGGCGCAGCAGATGATCATCGGCGATGCCTTGCATGCGATTGATGTCATGGGGGCGAAGATTCTGCGCCTGGACGCCAACGGTTTCCTCGGCGTCGAGCGCAAGCTTGACGGCACCGCCTGGTCTGAAAGCCATCCGTTGTCGATCACCGGCAATCAGTTGCTCGCCGGGGCGATCCGCAAGGCCGGTGGTTTCAGCTTCCAGGAGCTCAACCTGACCGTCGACGATATCGCCGCGATGTCCCATGGCGGCGCTGATCTTTCGTATGACTTCATCACCCGTCCGGCCTACCAGCATGCGTTGCTGATGGGCGATACCGAGTTCCTGCGCCTGATGCTGCGGCAGATGCACACCCAGGGCATCGATCCGGGCTCGCTGATTCATGCTTTGCAGAACCACGACGAACTGACCCTGGAGCTGGTGCATTTCTGGACGCTGCACGCCCACGACACTTACCTCTTTCAAGGCCAGACCTTTCCCGGAAGTATCTTGCGTGAGCATATCCGCGAGCAGATGTACGAGCGCCTGGCCGGCGAGCACGCGCCCTATAACTTGAAATTCGTTACCAACGGGGTGTCCTGCACCACCGCGAGCATCATCACCGCCGCGTTGGGAATCCGTGACCTCGACGCGATTACCACCGCTGATATCCAGCAGATTCGCCAGGTGCATTTACTGCTGGTGATGTACAACGCCATGCAGCCGGGCGTGTTCGCGCTGTCGGGTTGGGATTTGGTCGGTGCGCTGCCGTTGCCGGCGGAACAGGTCGAGCATTTGATGGGCGACGGTGACACGCGCTGGATTCATCGCGGCGCCTACGACCTGGTGGACCTCAACCCGGATGCGCCGTTGTCCGCCGGGCAAATGCCGCGACCGAAGACGCTGTACGGCAGCTTGCCGAGCCAACTGAAAGATCCGGATTCGTTCGTCTCGCAGTTGCGCAAAATCCTCGCCGCGCGCCGCGCCTACGACATTGCCGCCAGCCGTCAGATCCTGATCCCGGACGTCGAGCATCCAGGGCTGCTGATCATGGTTCACGAATTGCCGGCCGGCAAAGGCACGCAAATCACGGCGCTGAACTTCGGCTCGACACCGATCACCGAAACCCTGCACCTGCCCAATATTGCACCGGGGCCGGTGGTCGACATCATCAATGAACGGGTCGAAGGTGATCTCACGCCTGAGGGTGAGTTCACCATTACCCTGGATGCGTTTGAAGGCCTGGCGTTGCGAGTGGTGAGCACTTCGCCGATGCTTTAAGGCATCGCAACGAACGTCGGGGTGGTCAGTGGTTCAGCCACCTAGACGGGGTGAGGTTGCCCCGTAGCGCTGTTCTTGGATGCTTGCGGCTTTTGGCGTTCGCATCAGCAACGGGCCGAATGTCGCCAGCAAACCCAGCATGATCAACGGGAAAAACATCAGCCTGCCGAGGCCGAAGTTGCTGACAATCACCGTGATGGCGGCCGGCCCCACGAGCATCCCGGAAAAACCGATGCAGTTAACGATGCCGATGTTGCGACCCGCATGGTTGGGATCGCGGCGCCCGGCGGCAGAAATCATCAGCGGCGCGATGCAGGACAGGCCCAGGCCGTACAGGGCGAAGCCGACAATGCCAGTCAGCGCGGTACCGCCGACAATGGTGATGATCATGCCGAGGACACACAGCGTCCCGCAGCCGAAAACCACCCGTGAGTTGCCGAACGCGGCCGCCAGCCGATCACCGAACAAACGCCCGACAAAAGCCGCGCCGACGAACACCGAGACCGCCATGCCGGCCGTCGAGGTCGTTGTCGAGAACTCACGCCGAATGTATTCCTGACCCCAGTCGGCAATCGCGTTTTCGCCCATCATGCTGCCGAGCAACAGGGTGCCGAGGGCAATCATGACCAGCAGCGTTTTGGTCGATGGGCCTTTGCCGGCCTCATCGGTCGAGCGGTCGCCGGTGTGCCAGTCACCGAAGGATGCGTCCGGCACATCATGCTTGCCGAGCAGCCATCGACTGAAAAAACAGCCCACGATAAACAACGCCACACCGAGTACGGTGTAGGGCACTTGCACGCTGTCGGTGTAGAAACCGGTCAGCCAACTGCACACCATCCCCAGCAGAAAACCACCCAGCGAATAGCACGCGTGGAACCCCGACATGATCGAGCGCTGGTAGAAGCGTTCGACCTGTACGCCGTGGGCATTCAGCGCTGTGTCCATCGCGCCACGCAGCAACCCGAGGATGACGCCGAAGCACAGGGCGAACCAGAATCCACTGACGAATCCCTGCGGGATAATGGACAGGGGATACGCGAGGGCGCACACCGTGATCACCGGTTTCGCGCCGAAGGTATCCAGCAACCGGCCCACAAACAGCGCGCCGGTTGCCGAGCCCACGCCGACCCCGAGTGCGATCAAGCCGAAATTCCCGTCGCCCAGTTCGCCGGTCAGACCCAGTTGCACCCTGAACACGCTGACGCCCGTGGACCAGATGTACATCAGGGCGCCAATCATCATGAAGCCGAGGAACGTCGCGATGCGCGCTTTACGAATGCGCAGGGGGATAGGTGTTGCCGGAAGGTTGTCGATCACGCTGCATGGTCCCTTTTGTTTTTGTGGGGTGTTTATGCAATTGAGTTATACGTATAACCCCATGAAAGTAACATTTTCAGGAGATTGGCTGTCAACCCTTTTCAGATTTACGGCCAGAAGGTTAGGTGCACGGAAGCCGCTTAAATTAGCCGGGCCTTAAGGAGTCGCCATGACCGTATAGCCTGATCAATATTTTTAAGTTATACGTATAACTTTCGTAATTCGAGCACCGAGGTTTCCGTGTCGTCTCAAGAATTGGTACTGCCGTGCGCTACCCCTCACATGGCGGCTTATCGGCTGACGTTCCTGTTGTCAGGCCTGTGCATGGGCGCCTGGGCACCGTTGGTGCCGTATGCGCGCAGTCGGGCCGGAGTCGACGACGGAGCGCTGGGCCTGTTGTTGCTCTGCCTCGGCCTGGGTTCGCTGGTGATGATGCCGCTCGCCGGCATCCTCAACGCCAGGAAAGGTTGCCGCTTCACCATGCACGTCGGCATAGCCCTGGTGCTGCTGACATTGCCGATGCTGGCGACTACGCATTCCTTCGCCGGTTTGATGTTCGCCCTGACGATATTCGGCGCAGGCTGCGGCTCGGTCGATGTGACGATGAATGTCCAAGGCGTCATGGTGGAGCGCGCAACCGGTCGCTCACTGATGTCGGGTTTTCATGGCTTGTTCAGCCTCGGAACGATCGTCAGTGCGGCGGGTATGACTGGATTGTTATGGCTCGGCGCAACACCGTTGCTGGCCAGCAGCGCAGTGCTGGCGGCACTGGTCGCTTTCGTTTTGACCTCCGGGCGGCACATGCTGGGGCGCAGCGGCGATGAGGGCAGCCCGATTTTTGTCCGGCCCTCCCGGAAGGTCTTGCTGCTGGGCGTGCTGTGTCTGTTCGCTTTTCTTGCCGAAGGCGCGATTCTCGACTGGAGCGCGGTGTTCCTCGCCGAGGTCCGTGGGGTCCAGCATTCGATTGCCGGCCTTGGTTACGCTGCGTTTGCGGTGATGATGGCGTTGGGACGCTTGAGTGGTGACCGGATTCTGCTGAAGCTCGGCCCGCGCACGGTGCTTATCGGTGGCGGACTGATTGTGATGCTGGGGTTTCTGGTGGTGGTGCTCGCGACCGACTGGCTGTGGAACCTGGTGGGATTTGCGGTGATTGGCGCCGGCCTGGCCAACATTGCCCCGGTCTACTTATCCCTGGCCGGCGCCCAACGGACCATGCCCGGTGAGTTGGCGATCGCCGCAGCCACCAGCCTCGGTTATCTCGGCATCCTGATGGGCCCGGCGGTCATCGGGCTGTTTGCCCACGCGACGAACCTGTCGGCGGCGCTGCTCGCCGTGGCTTCGTTAATGATTGCGGTCATGCTCAGTGCCACGCGACTGGTTCCGAAGGTTTCCCGTCAACGGTTACACTGAGTGCCTGTTTTTTCACCGACCTCGAACGAGGTTTTTCAAAAGATCGGGAAGCAAGCGATGGCATCCGTTTCAATGAAAGATGTAGCACTGGCGGCGGGGGTGTCTCAGCCTGCGGTGTCCTACGCTTACAATCGCCCCTCCAAACTGTCCCAAGCCCAGCGTGAACATATCCTTGAGGTGGCTGCTTCATTGGGTTACCCGGGGCCCAACGTGCTGGGGCGCAGCCTGCGCTCGGGCAAGATCGGCGCGATCGGGTTGATGATGATGGACAAACTGTCCCTGGCATTTGCCGATCCCTGCACGATTGCCTTGTTGCGCGGCATCAGTGAAGTGGGCGAACTGGAGAACGTCGCGCTGACGTTATTCCCGCTGAATAACAATCGCCTGGTCGGGCGTTCGCCCGCGGCGAATCACGGCAGCCTGGCCCTGCGCGGGTTGGTGGATGGCTTGATTATTTCAACCCTGCCCGACGATCACCCGGCCGTGTTGGCCGTGGTGAAGCAGAACATTCCGTTCGTGGTGATCGATTCGCCATTGGTGGACGACTCGTTTTTTGTCGGCATTGATGATCGCGGCGCCGCCCGCACGCAGATGCAACATTTGCTCGACCTGGGCCACCGCAAGATCGGCGTCATCATCGACCGACTCAACCCCGACGGTTATCGCGGGCCGATTGATCAGGCGCGTTTCAAGAGCGCCAGCGAACGCATTGTCCGCGAGCGTCTGACCGGGTATGTGGAAGCGGCGGGTGCGGCAGGTCTGGCCTTCGAGGATTTGAGCATTATCGAAGCCGGCGGGCTGGATTCGACGTCGGGGCAAGCGGCGGCCTTCACGCTGCTGACCTCCAACGACATCACGGCGGTGGTCGCCTGCTCGGATGTGATGGCAATCGCCTGCATGAAAACCGCCCACGCGCTCAATCGCAATGTTCCGCAAACCCTTTCGGTGATTGGCTTTGACGATATTCCCGAGGCGGTTCAACTCGGCTTGACCACGATCGGCCAGCCGATGGTGGAGAAGGGCGTCTACGCCGCCAGAATGCTCACCGAACAGCTGAATGCACCGGCCGGCACCCGGCTTGAACCCGAGCAGAAAATCTTCGCCACGAAATTGATTGTGCGTACCTCGACGCTCCAGATTTAACACCAACCTTGCAGCAGTTGCGTTCGTCGCTGTAGCAGCTGTCGAGCCTGGGCGAGGCTGCGTTCGGCTGCGAAGCAGTCGTGAGATCAGACTACGCGGTTTACCATGCAAACCGCGTATGCCGGGTTTACGACTGCTCCGCAGCCGAACGCAGCCTCGCCGGGGCTCGACAGCTGCTACGGGGCGGGGTGTCAGGCCCTCATGAAATTCGCCGCGACCCGCAGGGCATTCGCCGCAATGGTCAACGCCGGATTAACCGCCGCCGACGACGGGAAGAACGAACTGTCGACCACCCAGACGTTGTCCAGGTCATGCAGCTTGCAATTCACATCCAGCACACTCGTGGCGGGGTCAGTGCCCATCACCGCCGTGCCGCACTGATGCGAGTTGGTGGCGATCCCCATGCGAGCCTTCAGAATCACCGGATAACCCGCCTCGCGCATGACTTTACTGGTCTTGCTCACCAGGCCTTCGTGGGCCTTGAGGTTGTTCGGTGTCCAGTGGACCTTGATCGCGCCGCGCTGCTTGTCATACGTGACCCGGTTGCCCTGGGTCGGCAAATCCTCCGAGGTCAGGTACAGGTCGACGCTGTGGTCGGTGATGTAGCGCGAGGCAAACTTGGGCAGCCACGGGCGCATCGAGGTGATCATCGGCTCGCGGATTTTCCCCAGCATCTGCACGTTGCCCAACGGGAACGCATTGTGCGGGCTGGCGTGGTACCAGTCGTTGATCGCCAGGGTCTTCTGGAAGATCACTTTGTTCTTGCGTCGCGGGTCCACGGCCAGCATGAAGGTGCTGTTGTGAACCATGTAGTTGCGCCCCAGTTGCCCCGAACTGTTGCCCAGGCCTTCCGGGTGTTGCTCGTTCGCCGACTTGAACAACAGGGCGGCGCTGTTCACCGCGCCGCAGGCCAGGACGAAGCGTTTGGCACGCAACGTCACCTCGCGGCCATCGATCAGGCCTCGGGCCTCGGTCACGGTGCGACCGTCCCTGCCAGTGATCAGTTGTTTGATCGTGGTGCGGGTCATCAGCCGGATGTTGCCGCTGCGCAGGGCCGGTCGTAGTGCCGACACTTCAGCGTCAGCCTTGGAGTCTACGAGGCAGGGATAGCCGTCGCAGGTCGAACACAACACGCAGCCACCGCCGTCGCCGTAATCCACCGCGGCCGGCATCACGAACGGCTTGAGCCCGGAGCGGCGCATGCTGTGCTCCAGCGGGGCCAGGGCCGGGTCATGTTTGAGCGCCGGTTGCGGAAATGGCCCGGAGCGCCAGGGTTCGCTGGGATCGCTGCCGGCCTGGCCATGCACCCGATAAAGCTTTTCAGCTTCGGCGTACCAGGGTTCCAGTTCTGCGTAACTGATGGGCCATGCCGGTGACACGCCTTCGGCATGCTGGATTTCGCCGAAATCCTCTTCGCGAAACCGTGGCAGCATGGCGCCGTAGAATTTGGTGTTGCCGCCGACGTAGTAAAAAACGCCGGGGGAAAACGCTTGATTGGACTCATCCAGCCACTGCTCGGCATTGCGATAGCGGCCTTCGGCGAACACCGATTCGGTGCTCCAGTTCTGTATTTCTCGGGGCAGGAAATCCCCCCGTTCGACGATCACGATGTCCAGCCCGCTTTCGCGCAACGCATGGGCAAACGTCGAACCGCCCATGCCCGAACCGATAATCACGACATCACAATTGATATTGCCATCTGCATCAGGTGTCACCACGTCGAGGGCGCGCGGTTCGCGCGGCGCCCCCGGTTGTGGATTCAGCTCTGCATGATGCGAAATCAAGGCATCACTCATTTGAGCTGCTCCAGTTCTTATAGGTGCTGTTCGGAGTTGCGCAGTTCCTGGTATTCGTCCTGGCGTTCGTCGGTGATGTACGCAGGGATCGGGAAGTCCCACCAGCCCGGCACCCAAGGACCTGCGGCGTCACGGTCGGTCGGGATCTCGATCAGCACCGGCACGTTCAGGTCCAGGGCTTCCTGCAGGATCGGCTCCAGGTCTTCAGGACGCTCCACGCGATAGGATTTCAGGCCAAAGGCTTCGCCGACCGCTTTGAAATCCGGGCTGTACGGCGTGCCGTCCGGGTGGTTGAACTCGGTGCCGATGTGGCGACTGGTCTGCTTGCGCTGGCCACCGCGAATCGACATGTACCCGGCGTTGTTCTGGATCATGAACACCACGGGAATGTTGTTGGTCACGCAGATCGCAATTTCCTGGGAGGTCATCAGGAAGTCGCCGTCGCCGAGGATGCACACCACCGGTTGGTTCGGTGCCGCCAGTTTGGCGCCGATCGCGGCCGGCACGGCCCAGCCCATGGACGAGAAACCGCCCGAGGTCAGGTGCGTGCGCGGCGTGTACACCGGGAACGTCTGCTTGACCGCGCCCTGGGTGTTGCCGGAGCCGACCACCACAATGGTGTCCCGCGGAAAGATCTTGCGCAGCGCGCCCAGGGGACGTTGCGAGGTAAACGGGAAGCGGTCGGAATCACGACGGCCCGCCAGTTTGGTTTCCCATTCGTCCTGATAGCCGCGCAGGTCGGCCAGGTATTCCTCGCGGTCCACGGTCTGGCCTTTCAAGCCTTCGACGATGTGGGCGAGGGCGTATTTCGCATCGGCGCAGATGCCCACGGTCACTGGGTAGTTTTTGCCGATTTCGTGTGGATCGATGTCGATGTGAATCAGCTTCGACGGCGGAATCGCAAAGGTCACGCCTTTGGCATAACTCGACGACGACCAGTCGGTGAAGCGACAACCCACGGCAATGATCACATCGGCGGTGGACGCCACTTGGTTACCGCACAGTGTGCCGGTCTGACCGACGCTGCCGGCGAACAGTGGGTGATCTTCCGGGAAGCCGCTTTTGCCGTTCCAGGTGGTCACCACCGGAATCTTCCAGGCTTCAGCCAGGGCGAGCACTTCAGCGCTGGCCTCGCCGGTGATGACACCGCCGCCGATCACCAGCACCGGGCGCTTGCACGCCTTCAGCTCTTCAACCGCACGGGCGGTGGCCGCCGGGTCCGGGAAGCACTTGCCGATCGGGGTGCGTTCTTCCAACGCGTGCAAGGTCACTTCGGCGGCTTCTGCCTGGACGTCCATCGGGATTTCAAGGTGCACGGGACCTGGGCGGCCCGTGACCATCGCGCTCCAGGCGCGATGCATCATGAACGGCAACTCTTCAACGCGGGTTGCGACCCAGTGACGTTTGGTCACGGCTTCAGCGATTTTCGGGAAGTCGTTGTCGGTGTAGCGTTCCAGTTCTTGCAGCAAACCGTGGCCGCGCATGTGAGTGGGCGGCCCGCCGGTGATCAGCATCAGGCTGGTGGAGTCGGTGAACGCAGTGGCCATGCCGATGACGGTGTTGGCCGCGCCGGCACCGATGGAAGTGACCGCCGCCATCGGCTTGCCGGAAACCCGGTAGTAACCGTCGGCGAGGTGCACCGCACTCTGTTCGTGGAAGACCTGGATGAACTTGAGCTTCGAGTCTTCTTCAAGGAAGGCGTCGGTGAGGGTCCAGATACCGTGGCCGGGGATGCCGGCGACGTATTCGACGCCATAGTTTTTCAGGGTTTGAGCCACGATCTGGCTGCCGGTCAATTTAGTCATGACAGGACTCCTTGGGTTGATGAAAGCGGGGTGGTGTTGCCGGTGCCTTGTGCGCGGCCGCGGGTTGCCCAGTTCAGGCCCTGCTTGGTCAGGCGGCGGATATTCGGGTCGGCGAGGTTGCTCGTGTCGTGGCCGATCGAGTGATAGAACACCCGGCCCTGACCCCACTGGCGAACCCAGGCGACCGGGCTGCGATGGCCCTTGAGCCAAGGGAACGGATTACCGTCGAACGTGGTTTCGGCCAATACGTGGATGTTCGGGTCGACCTGCATGTAGTACTGCTCGGAGCGCACCTCGAAATCCTCGACGCCTTGGGTGACTTCGTGGCTGCGGTCGATGAAGTTGACCTGGTACGGATGGGGAAAACCTTCGCCCATCGGGTGCTCGAGAAACGAGCCGCCCAGCACCCAGTGATACTTGAGGCTGGCGCGAAACGCCGCGCCGGCGCCATGCCAACCGACCAGCCCGGTGCCGCTTTCGATGGCTTCGAGCAGGCGGTTTTCCTGGGAGGCGGTCAGGGTTTCCGTGGTGACGGCGTTGTTCCAGCCGATCACGATCAGGTCATAACCGGTCAAGTCCCTGTCCAGTGTGAAGATGTCGGTGGACTCTTCGACTTCGAAATCCAGCTCCTGGAAAACGGTCCGGGCCCATGCAGCAATTTCGTAGGGGTAATGGCCGGGCCAGCCACCGAATAGATACAAGACTCGACTCACGGTTGGTCACCTCTTCAAGTTGTGATTATTAGGTTATACGTATAACCGCTTATTTAAGCTATCACTCCGAATGGCTAAGTCAATGCCTGCTTTGTTTTTTTCATTGGGGAGGTGTCAAGTCTTTGTTATATGGGCTTAAAGCCACGTGGAGTAAGGCTTGTGGGCAATCCGACAAGTCACTGGATGCAGCGCTTTACGGGTTTTAATAAGAAAAGGTTATACGAATAACGACAGTTGCCGTTGCCAGTGCTTCAACACTGCGTCTGTGCTGCGTCAGATCGCGTCATCAATAAGGAGGCTGCGAAATTGCCCGGGGCAGGGGGGTACGAAAAGATGGTCGCCAATGCTGAGTGCATCTGGCGTGCGCTCAAGAACCACCTGGAGCAAATTGATGATTCGTTATCTGAAGAAAAGTAAGCCTGTCGAAGCTCAAGCCGAAATCGCCTCCCAAGTCCGCGACACCGTTGAGCAAATCATCGCCAACATCGGCAAAAACGGCGATGCCGCCGTGCGTGAATACTCCAGGCAATTTGATAAATGGGACCCCGCGTCCTTTCGCCTGACCGACGCAGAAATCGCGGCGTGTGTCGCCAGTCTGTCGGAGCAGGAAATCGGCGATATCAAATTTGCCCAGGCACAAGTGCGCCGCTTTGCCGAAGTGCAGAAAGCCTCGATGCACGACGTCGAAGTCGAAACCCTGCCAGGCGTGATCCTCGGGCACCGCAACATTCCGGTGAACTCAGTGGCCTGCTACATCCCCGGCGGCAAATACCCGTTGCTGGCCTCGGCGCACATGAGCGTGCTGACCGCCAAGGTTGCGGGGGTGAAACGCGTGGTCGCCGCCGCGCCACCGTTTGATGGCAAGCCGCATCCGGCGATCGTCACCGCGATGTACCTGGCCGGTGCCGATGAGATCTATTGCGTCGGCGGCGTGCAGGCGATTGCCGCGTTTGCCCTGGGCACCGACACCTTCAAAGCGGTGGACATGATCGTCGGCCCGGGCAATGCCTATGTCGCGGAAGCCAAGCGCCAGTTGTTCGGCAAAATCGGTATCGACCTGATCGCCGGGCCGACTGAAACCCTGGTGATCGCCGATGACAGTTCCGATGTCGAAATCATTGCCGCTGACTTGCTGGGCCAGGCCGAGCATGGCGTCAACTCGCCTGCGGTGTTCCTGACCAATAGCCCGGCACTCGCAGAAACCCTGCCGGCAGAAATCGAGCGCCAGTTGACCATCCTGTCCACCGCGCCGGTCGCTTCGGTTGCCTGGCGCGATTACGGCGAAATCATCCTGTGCGACACCGTCGACGAGTTGGTGCAGGAAGCCGACCGGATTGCCTCCGAGCACGTTCAGGTGATGACCCGCGAGCCGCTGTATTTCCTCGAACACATGACCAACTACGGCGCGCTGTTCCTCGGTCAGCGGACCAACGTGTCCTACGGCGACAAGGTGATTGGCACCAACCACACCCTGCCCACCACCGGCACCGCGCGTTACACCGGCGGGCTGTGGGTCGGCAAGTTCATCAAGACCTGCACCTATCAGCGAGTGCTGACGGACGAAGCATCGGTGCTGGTCGGCGAATACTGCTCGCGCTTGTGCGGCATGGAAGGTTTTGCCGGGCACAAGGAGCAGGCGGATATCCGCATTCGTCGCTACAAGAAACCCGCTTGAGGGTTGTTGTTCCGTTGCAGCACTTGGCAAGCGGGTAGCGGGAAAAAGGGTCGTTTCTCGCTGCTGCTGGTCACTCTCACCGTCTTTCCAAGTGTTTTCAGGCTCTCCGTATGGGGAGCTTTTTTTTTGAACCGCTCAAAAAAACTCGTTGTTCCAGGCTGGATTTTAGTGAGGCGATGCGATGGGAACCTTGTCGATCAAAACAAGAATTACGCTGGCTGCCGGGAGTTGTCTGTTTGTCATGGTGCTCTGCCTGGTGGGGTTTTCGATTCAGCAGATGCGCGACACCTCGGCGGTGGTCAGCGCGTCCAGTACCCAGGCGCTGTCCCAGGCCTCCGTGCAATATTTGGAGGCGACGGGGTTCTTGCAGGCTAACGGGATTGAGCAGCGCTTCCTCAGCAGCTTGATGTTCACCCGTTCCCTGGCCACCCAGGTTGTGATGATGCGCCGTCAGGCCAAGCAAAATGGCTTGGCCCCGGCGCAGTTGCGTGGTGATCTGTATCGCTTGATTCGCGCGCAAGTGGCGACCACGCCGGAGATTCTCGGCGTCGGCATTTCCTTTGAACCGAATGCCCTCGACGGTGCAGACGGCAGCGCGATCAATGGCGCCGATTTCACTGGCAACGCCAAGGGCCGGTTTGCGGTGTATGTGTCGTCGATGCAGAACTTCGTCCTCGATGAGAAAGAAATGCTCGACGACGGCGACCCCGGCAAAGCCTGGTGGAATTGCCCGAAGAAAACCCGCAAGGCCTGCCTGATCGAGCCCTATACCTTCCAGCTCAACGGTGTGCCGACCCTGACGTCGAGCATCGCGATCCCATTGATGGACGGCGGGAAATTCCTTGGTGTGGTCAGCATCGATCTGCCGTTGAGCAGCCTGCAAAACATTGCGCAGAAAGCCAGTACCTCGCTGTTCGACGGCCAGGGACAACTGACGTTTGTCAGCGCCGCCGGTGCCGTCATGGGTAAGAGTGGTGATCCTGCGGCGTTGGGCAAATCCATCAAGGACCTCTATCCGCGACAGGCGACTGACATGTTCGAGGGCGCGAAGTCGGGGAAAACCCTGACCCTTGATGAACCTGACAGCGCCAACGTGATGCTCGTCGTGCCGTTTTCGCCGATCCCGAATGCCAGCCAGTGGATGACTGTTATCGAAGTGCCGCGCGCCACGTTGATGGCCTCGGTCGCGGAGATGCAGCAGGTGATGGAGCACTCCAACCGCCGGTCGATCATGGTGCAAGTGGTCACCGGGATAGTGGTCACCGTGGCCGGTACGTTGTTGATGGGGTTGTTGGCGGTGAGTGTCACGCGGCCAATTCGTCGGGTGTCCGCCATGCTGGAAGACATCGCCAATGGCGAGGGCGACCTGACTCGCCGGTTGAGTGCCGAGCGGCGCGACGAAATGGGTGCGCTGGTGGGGTGGTTCAATCGCTTCCTCGATAAGCTGCAGCCGATTATTGCCGAGGTCAGCCAGAGTGTTCTGGAGACCCGATCCACCGCGGATCAGGCATCGTCGATCGCGACTCAAACCAGCAGCGGCATGCAGCAACAACTGCGCGAGGTCGAGCAAGTCGCCACCGCTGCCCATGAGATGAGCGCGACTTCTCAAGACGTCGCGCGCAATGCATCCATGGCCGCGACTGCCGCGCGCAATGGCGATGTCGCAGCGCGGTCTTGCAAAGGTACGATCGAGACCGCTGCGCATTCCATTCAGTTGCTGGCTGATCACATGAGCGGCGCCATGAGCGGGGTCCGCCAGCTTGCCGACAGCAGTGAGAAAATCGGCAGCGTGCTGGATGTGATTCGCACCATCGCCCAGCAAACCAATCTGTTGGCGCTGAATGCCGCCATCGAAGCCGCGAGGGCCGGGGAGACGGGGCGCGGCTTTGCGGTGGTGGCGGATGAAGTTCGCCACTTGGCCCAGCGCACCCAGGATTCCGTGAGTGAGATCCAGGGCGTGATCGAAAGCCTGCAAAGCGGTACCCGCGACGTGGTGAACGCCATGCAAAGCCAGCACCGCCAGGCAGACGCCAGCGCCGCCCAGGCACTGGAGGCGGTCGGCGCGCTGGTCCATGTCAGCCACAACATCGAAATCATGACCGACATGAACCTGCAAATCGCCAGCGCGGCGGAAGAGCAGAGTGCCGTGACCGAAGAAGTGAACCGCAACGTCTCGGCGATCCGGGATGTGACGGGGGCATTGGTAGAACAGGCCGATCAATCGGCGCGGATCAGCCAATCCCTGAATGACCTGGCGAACCAGCAACAGCTGCTGATGAACAACTTCAGGGTCTGAAACCCTGTGGGAGTGGGCTTGGCGCCGCCGACAAAACCCCGGCCCTGCACAGATCCCCCTGTGGGAGCGGGCTTGCTCGCGAAGAGGGCGTGTCATTCAACATCATCGTCGCCTGACACGCCGCTTTCGCGAGCAAGCCCGCTCCCACACTGAATTGGTGTCGTTCACAAAACCCGAGCCCTGCACAGATCCCCTGTGGGAGTGAGCTTGCTCGCGATGGCTCTGGCACAGTCAACATCACCGTCACCAGACACACCGCCTTCGCGAGCAGGCTCGCTCCCACACTGGAATGGCGTCGCTCACAAAGCCTGGGCCTGGCACAGATCCCCCTGTGGGAGCGAGCCTGCTCGCGAAGAGGGCGTGTCATTCAACATCATCGTCGCCTGACACACCGCTTTCGCGAGCAAGCCCGCTCCCACACTGGATTAGTATCGTCCACAAGACCTGAGCCTGGCACAGATCCCCCTGTGGGAGCGAGCCTGCTCGCGAAGAGGGCGTGTCAGTCAACATCATCGTTGTCTGACACACCGCCTTCGCGAGCAAGCCCGCTCCCACACTGAATTAGTGTCGTCCACAAGACCTGAGCCTGGCACAGATCCCCCTGTGAGAGGGTGTTTTGTGGTGGTAAAAAAAACGCCGGATCATGCTCTTGTGCAAGAGCGGACGATCCGGCGAGGAAGTTGCTGTTAAAGCCTGTGCGTTTCTTTACGCCGGTATCACCACAAAACTATCTGGCTTGCAGGTCAGCGCCACGTCCGCTCCGGGCGGCAGCGTGAGGCTGCCCGGCGTCGGCAGTTGCTGGCATTTGAGGTCGATCGTGCCGCCGGCCACTGCCACCCGGTAGATCACCCGGTTGCCGATAAACGACGTGTCCTTCACCTTCCCGGCAAACGCCCCGTCAGCCAGCGTCGCGCCCAGAGCAGGCTCAAGACCGATGGTTTCAGGACGGATCGACACGTTGACCGGCCCGGCCCCGAGGCTGTTTTTGGCCGTGTGTGCATAACGACCGAACGGCAGGTCCACAAAACCATTGCTGGTATCACCCAGCCCATACGTGCCGTTGACGATGTTGGTGTCGCCAAAAAACTTCGCGGCGAACAGCGTACGCGGCGACCAGTACATCTCCTGCGGGCCACCGATCTGCTCGATGCCGCCCTTGTTCAACAACACCACGCGGTCCGACAGGATCATCGCCTCGTCCTGGTCATGGGTCACATAAACGAAGGTGGTCGAAGTCTCTTCGTGGATGCGTTTGATCTCGTTGAGCATGTGGTGGCGAATCTTCAAATCCAGCGCCGCCAGCGGTTCATCGAGCAGCAACACGGCGGGACGATTCACCAGCGCCCGCGCCAGGGCGACCCGTTGCGCCTGGCCGCCGCTGAGCTCGGAGATCCAGCGATTCTTGAAGCCTTCCAGCTGCACCAGCTCCAGCGCCTTGGTCACTTCACGCTTGATCTCATCCTTCGGTTTCTTCTTCAGGCGCAGGCCGAACGCGACGTTATCGAACACATCGAGGTGCGGGAACAGCGCGTATTTCTGGAACACCATGTTCACCGGGCGCTGCTCGGGCGGCAGGGACGTGGAGTCCTTGCCGTCGATCACGACCTTGCCGGTGGTGGGTTCTTCGAAACCCGCGATGATGCGCATCAGCGTGGTCTTGCCGCAGCCGCTGGGGCCGAGCAAGGTCAGGATTTCGTTGCGTTTGACGGTCAGGTCGACTTTGCCCAGGGCGGTCAGGCCACCGTAGCTCTTGGAGATTCTGCTCAGTTCAATACTGTTGGTCATGGCGATTACTCTGCAGTTTCAGCACGTTCAAGTTCGAGACGACGACGGCGCAAGGTCATGACCAGGCCGGCGATAACGATGATGGCGATGGTCACGACCAGCATGAATACCGAGGCGGCATTGATGGTTGGGCTGACGGCGCGGCGCATCATCGAAAGAATCATGAGGGGTAGCGTGGTGTCGCTGCCGGTGACGAACACGGTGATCAGGAATTCGTCCATCGACAGCGCCACCGCGAGGATCGCGGCGCCGGCAATCGTCGGGCCGATAATTGGCAGCGTCACCAGCCAGAACGCCTTGAGCGGTGTGGCGCCCAGATCCCGCGCGGCCTCTTCGAATGACAGATCGAAGTACTCCAGGCGTGAACGCACGGACTCGACGAAGAACGGAAAGGTGAACAGCGTATGGCCGATGACCACGGTCAGCAGCGAGCGCGGCAGGCCGATCAGCGAGAAGAAAATCACCAGGGCGATGCCGAGGAACAGACCGGGCAGGGCGATGGGGGCGAAGTTCATGAAGGCAAAGACCGTTTTGACCCGGCCTTTCATGCGCATCAGCGCCAGTGCCGAGAACGTGCCCAGCAGGGTGGTGAGCACGGTCGAACCCGCCGCGACGATCGCGCTGTTGGTCAGCGCCGTCATAAAGTCCGAACTGCTGAACAGCGCCTCATACCATTGGGTAGAGAAGCCCTCGAACGGGAACGATAACGAGGCCGACGAGTGAAAGCTGAACAGCGTGATAATCGCGATCGGCGCGTAGAGAAACAGCATGTAAACGTAAGTGAAGAGTCTGATCATGGCGGTCACCTTGTTGTTATGGGCGGCATTCAGTCGTGGTAACGCTTGCCGGGCGCCAGGTTGGCCGCCCGCAACACACCCAGTAGCAGCGCATAGACCAGCATGAAGACAATCAACAGCAGGTAGGCCATCGCCGCGCCCAGTGGCCAGTTACCCACCGAGCGGAACTGGTTGGCGATCACCAGGCCCGTGGTCATGGCATCTCGACCGCCGAGCAGCTGCGGCGTGACGTAGTCACTGGCGGCGAGGACGAAGGTGAACATGAACGAGCTGACGATGCTTTTGTGCGCCATCGGCATGATCACCCGCCACAAAATGGTGGCGCCGCTGGCGCCCAGGTCGGCGGCGGCTTCGAGGTAATCTTTTTTGATATCGCGCAAGCCCGACACCAGCAGCAAAAGGGTGAACGGCAACATGATGTGGACCAGGGTCAACACCACCGAAAACTTGCTGAACACCAGCCAGTCCAGTGGCTGATCGATCAGCCCCAGGTGCATCAGCGTGGAGTTGATCACGCCGTTGGTGCCCAGGATCGAGCGCCAGGCGTAAACCCGCACCAGATAACTGGAAAACCACGAGATCAACGCCAGGTACAGCACGGCGTTGGAGCGCGTGCGATACACGATGTAATAGGCCACCGGGGCGCTGATCACCGTGGACAGCACGGCGGTCCAGAAGCCGTTTTGCAGCGCGATCCACAGCGAGTCGTAAAACCCGCTGGCGCCGAGGGCCTTGGCATAGTTGGCCAGGGTCGCGGCCGGTTCCATGCTGAAGGTCTTGGCGGTCCAGAAACTGGCGACCAGCAGCAGCACCGATGGGATGAGAAAGAACACAACCAGGAAAAACAGGGGAGGCGACGCCAGCAAATAACCGCTGAGGGTTTTCTTGTCGATTTTCACGTGTTTTCCGGCCGGCGAATCCCGTTCCTCAAGAAGGATGGGTTCGCTGTTGTTGACTACGTTCATGATTATTGTGCCTTTGCTTTTTTTGTTTCGATAACGAGAGCGCTTTGGCGAGCGCCCCCATCAAGCAGAGAGTGCCTGCCCGTAAACACGCACCCTCCGGTCACCGTCCGTTCAATCAAACCTTTCAGTCCACGGAGTGGCCGGCGGCTCTAGAACGAGCCTTTGAAGTTCGCCCACTGATCGATCCATTCAGCATAGGTCACATACTTGTCGGAGCTCAGGGGTGGCTGGCCGTAGAGTTTCGACTTCTCGAAAAAGCTGTCGAGGTTCGCGTAGTCGAAGGTGTTGCGCAGATCATCGGGCAGCAGCGGCACGGCTTTCTGGTTGACCACGCCCGAGAACATGGTGGTGGCCATCTTGGCCTGGGTATCCGCCTCGAGCGTCTTGTTGATGAACTCCAGCGCCAGGGGCACGTCCTTGGCAGTTTTCGGGATAAACAAGGCATCGCACCAGAGCGCCGCGCCTTCCTTGGGAACGGACAGCGCGGTGGTCACGCCGCGCTTGACGGTTTCGCTCGGGGTGTTGGCAGAGGCCGAGAACACCGCGTCGACTTCGCCCGATACCAGCAGGGACACTGCGTCACCCGACGAGGCGGCAAAGACGCGGCATTGATCGCGATACGGTTTGAGTTTTTCGAAGGCGTCGTCGAACTCGGCACGGGTCAGGTTGGGGAACTTGTCGCCGTAGCCGGCAATGATCGCGATGAGGGACCAGTTGGAGGTGCCGTCATCGACGAAGGTCAGCTTGCCCTTCAGTTTCGGGTCCAGCAGGTCCTTGTACTCGGTCGGCTTTTTCACGTTCTTCGGGTTGTAGACAATGGTGTTCATGCCCCACAGCAGCGGCACGCCCCACTGTTTGCCATCCCAGAACCAGCGCTTGCCCTTGTAGAACAGCGGGACGGTATTTTCCTGCGAGTAGTTGGGGATCTTCGAGGTGTCGATCGCCTTGAGCAGGCCCATTTCCTGGTAGATGGTCTCGTAGCCCAACGCGTACATGGTCAGGTCAAGTTGCACCGGATCGGAACCGGCCAGCCGCGCGGTAATGTCGTCCTGGTTGCTGGCGTAGCTGGAGCGCACGCTGATGCCACGCTGCTTGCGCCATTCAGCCAGCTCCGCGTCACCGGTTTCACCTTCCCAGCCAAGAATCTCCAAATGCCCGCCCGACGCGGCGAACGCACTGGGCACGAAAGAACCCACGTACAACCCCACGGCAGAGGCGGCGGCCCCGAGCAAAAACGTGCGCCGTTTCAAGCTGATCGAATCCAGGTCAATGCCGGTCAAGCCATAACCCGTCTCTGTTTCTTTTTTCATTTCGAGTTCCTGCCTAGGGTGGTTGTTAGCAAACGCTTTGCGACTAGCAATGTCTGTAGATCGGCAGTGTTATGGCCAGCATGGGTCCTTTGCAGCTGGGGAGGCGGGCGGCGCGAAAATGCCGGGTGCAGCGGGCATTGCGCAGTTGACCTCCACTGATCCGATTGACTCTTCCTTGGCTGGGCGGCGCCGCTTTCCCCGGGTTGTGAGGTCAAGCCTTGAAGCGGCGCGCCCAGCGCTTGATAGGCTCGGCTTGTTGTTTTCATGGATCGAGTATTGGCCTGGCAGGCAGAGCACTCAATTTCGCAGCATCTTTAAAAGCGACGCACACTGACGCATCAAAGTGACCTAATCGGCGCAGCAGACTCCCCCTAACCATAGTTCTCCCTGAACGGGTGAGGGGGATCGATGAGCTGCGTCAACCTGCGTCTCTTTTGCCGGGTGTGCGAAATTGAGCCGGGGCGGCGGCGGGCGAATACTCCAATCGTGATCCTGAGATTTTGATTGGAGTGTCCTGTGAAACTCACTGGCGGCCAGATTGTGGCGAAAGCGCTGAAAGCGAACGGTGTCGACTACGTGGCCGGGATGCCGGGTGACGGCGCGTGGGCATTGGTGGAAGCCTTGCTGACGGCCGGCACCGACATCCCGTTCATTCAAGTGATGCAGGAGCAAAGCTCGGTGCATCTGGCCGATGGCTATTTCCGCGCCTGCGGTCGTCCCATGGCGGTCCTGCTGCCCGTCCCGCCGGCGATTTCCAAAGCTCTGGGCGCGATGGCGGCGGCGTTGGCGGATTCATCGGCGATGCTGGTTATCAGCGGTGACGGTGTTTTGTTTGACCAGCACACTCCCACAGGTGATCTGTGCCAGGCCAAGTGTGGGAGCGGGCTCGCTCGCGAAAGCGGAGTGTCAGGCGATATTGATGTTGGATCTGCCGGCGTCTTCGCGAGCAAGCCCGCTCCCACAGGGGGGCTGGCGCCCGGCATTACCAAAGCGCATGTGCAGGTCTCGGCGATTGAACAGTTGCCGGCAGCCCTGCGTCGGGCGTTCGATACGATGTTGAGTGGCCGAGCCGGACCGGTCAGCCTGGAGATTGCCCACGCGGTGCAGAGCGCTTCGCTGGACGTCAGCCTGGCGCCCGCCACGTTACGGGCGACCAGTGAAATGCAACGGCTGGATCCCCGACTGAAAACCGCCGCGCCGGGTGAACATCCCGCACCGCACTGGATCGACGACGGCGTCAGCGATGTTCCGGTCTTGACCGTTCACAAACCCTTGGCCGAATTGCGCGCGGTGCTGGAAAGCGATGCGCTGCTGGTGATCGGCGCAGGGCGCACCCAGGCCATCGCGCGGGAGATGTTCGCCCACGACGATCCCGGCAATCTTCTGTGTACCGGCGGTGCCGGCACGTTGGGTTGGGCGGTGCCGGCGGCCATCGGCGCAAAGCTCGCCATGCCGGCGCGTCAGGTGGTGTGCGCCGTGGGCGACGGGGATTTCCTGCAGTCGATGCAGGAGATGGCGGTGTGCGTGATGCACAGCATTCCCGTGGTGTTCCTGGTGTTTAACAACAGTGGTTACGTGTCATTGAGCGATGTGCAGGTCCCGGTGGTCGAGCAACATCGCGCCGGCGAATTCAATTTGCCGGACGGCAAACCCTACTCGCCGGACTTCGCCGGCATTGCCAGGAATTTCGGTCTTGACGCGTGGCGGGTCGAGCACGCTTCACAACTCAATCCCACCTTTATCAAGGCCCTGAACAGCAAGGGTCCGTCGTTGGTCGAGGTGATCACGGCGCGCGGTTCGCGGGTGAATTAATCAACGGGTCTACAGAGGAATCAGGCGATGGGCATTTTGGACTGGAAGCACTGGATCGTCATGCTGGTGGTGGTTGTGCTGGTCTTCGGCACCAAGAAACTGAAGCACCTGGGCACCGATGTCGGTGAATCCATCAAGGGCTTTCGCAAAGCCATGAATGACGATGAAAAGGGCGGTGAGCAACCGCCTCAGTCCTGACCGCCCCACACGATGGTCGCGTTGTCGCCGGTCATGTATTCGCGCACTTCCAAGGGTAAAGACTGGTCGCTGGGCAGCACGGCGGTGGCGTTGCGCAGGTGATGCTTGCGGATCTTGCCTTTATCCACCAAACCCAGCGCCATTCGGGTAGAGAAGGGCTGGCGGAAAGACGAAGACGCCACGCCGGTGACCAGGCCATACAGGAAGCGGATCGGTCGGCGATGCTGTGGAGTCAGGATCGAAAACGTCATCTCGTTGCGTTGCTTGCCTTCAAAGTCCACCAGGAACAAACGGTCCCCGAGCAACAGACAAAAACCGTGATAGGTGAACGAGTAGCCAATCTTGCCGCTGCCATCGAGCAACGGGAAACGCTCAACCGTGACGTACTGCACCATCGAATCGGCGCGATACAGGCACGTGACGGAACGCAGGATCCGGCCCTTGTAGATCGATGAGTTGTGGTAGCGGTAATAGACGCCCAGATAGTCTTCAAGCAGATCCGCCGACTGCTTGGCCAGCGGCAGGAAATGATTGAATTGCGCCGAGGCGCGCAAGTCTGTCGGCAGCTCGTTTTCATACCCTTCGTAGAACTTCTTGAACTCGGCGGGCGGGCGAAACAGGTCCTCGGCTTCCATCATGAAATAGCGGCCGATCTTCTGCAGGATCTTCTGCGAAGGAACGTGCTGGCCCACCAGGTATTTGTTGAACTGCTGGCGATTGACGTCGACCTTGCGGCACATGTCAGCTACCGACCGGCAGGACTCCACCAGCGTACTCAGGTTCTTTTGCACATTGGCCTGCAAGTCACTGCGAACCTGCTGTCGCTCGGGGTGCGAGGTGGCGGCAGTCAACGACATGGGGGGCTGATCTCCTCGGCTGGGCATTGTTATCTCGATGGGGTCTGGTTAATTAAGTGGCAGGTTATAAAAGTTATAGCGCAGTTATCGAAATAACCCTTTGCTTAACCACAAGTGCTTGAATTCGTTGTTATTAATCCAAGCATGTTTTATGCCGGTTTATTCAATTCCAAGGGTTCTTTTATAAACAGCTGAATACGGCGTGTTTTCGGCTTGGTTGGCTCTGATAAGACTGGATCATCGTGGCCGGACGGGCCAGTCCACAGCCTTCGGGTTACTCCCGACCACAGCCAGTAACACATTGATTTTTCGTGGGTAACAACTGATGTTGCTTCGTCTTGAAGATACTGTTTGGCGGCCAGGGTGCTTCAGTGCGCGTCATGTATTGAAGAAGTGCGAAATGGAGATAAAAAGAAGCCCCGCTGATACTTCATGGAGCACTCATTAGTGGAGTCTTCAAGCGATGGCAAGATTAACCGGCGACATTCCAGGGCAAAGGCGTTTCAAGGTCGGCATGGTCGGCGGCGGGCAGGGCGCTTACTTCGCCAGTTATCATCGAGCGGCCATGCGCTTGTGCAATCGCTTCGAGATGGTCGCCGGCGCCTTCTCTTCGGACGCGGACAAATGCCGTGAGGCCGGCGCGGCGTTCAATCTTGAGGACGACCGGATTTACCTGTCATTCGCGGACATGGCCGCTGCCGAATCCCGGCGTCCGGACCCCATCGATGCGGTGGTCATCGTCACGCCCAATCACCTGCATTTCGAACCGTGCCGACTGTTCCTTGAGGCCGGGATCCCGGTGATTTGCGACAAGCCGCTGGTCAATGACCCGCAAGAAGCCTTTGAGTTGGCGCGCATTGCCGAGCTGCACAATACGTTTTTCGCGGTGACCTACACCTATCAGGGCTATCCCATGGTCAGGGACGCGCGCAGTCGGATCCAGGCCGGGGAATTGGGTGAAATCCGCTTCATGTATGTCGAGTATTTGCTGGAATGGCTGGCGCCGGGCGTGGAGGGATTGAGCAAAAGCCTCGCGTGGCGTGGCGATCCGGAGAAGGCCGGCCCGACCGGCGCGCTGGGCGATGTCGGGACTCACGCGTTCAATATGCTTGAGTTCCTTTCCGGGCAACGCTGCACGAATCTGAACGCCAAGTTGACCACGGTCGTGCCCGGTTGGGGCCTGGACGACACCTGTGTGGTGCAACTGGAATTTGCAGGTGGCGCAGACGGTTTGCTCTGGGCCAGTTTCGCCGCGCCGGGGCATCGCAACGGGTTACGGTTCAAGATCATTGGCAGCAAGGCGTCGCTCGAGTGGTGCCAGGAGTCACCGGAAACCTTGCTGTTTACGCCTATCGACGGCGCCGACCGCATCTACCGTCGCGGCCAGAGCGACAACTCGGTCCAGACGTTGACCTTCACCAGCCTGCCCGCAGGCAATACCGAAGGCTATCTGGAAGCGCTGGCGGTTTTGTATGCCGATTTCGCCGATGCCCTCGACGCTGGGGCAGGGTGGCGCACGGCGACGACCGTGCCGTTGCCGGATATTCACGAGGGCGTGCGCGGCGTGCTGTTGTCCCAGGCCTGTGTCGAATCCAGTCAACGGCGAGCCTGGGTGGTTTTTCCAGAACAGTAAATCCGTTGGCTCAAAACGCGATCACGATAAAAAAGTCGAGCGTTCCGCTCAAAAACTGTGTTGAGGAAAAGCGATGTCTAGCGAACTGCATCAAGCTGCGTATTCCGTCCTGCTGCCCGCGTTCGGGGATCTGCACCTGGACGACAACGTCCGTCGTTATTTGAGCCGTGGCGGCGTTTCCATTTTGCTCGGTGAAACCCGGGACGAGTACGTCGGCCGGGACATGAGCCAAGCGCGCAAGGGCACTGAAACCCAGGCCGACTTCATCGACATCGCCGCAGAGGCGACGGCGTTGGCCGGGGCGCCCGTATTGATTGCGGTGGATCAGGAACTCGGCGGCATCGAGCGCCTGCATCAATTGGTGCCGGCCATTGCGTCGAGAGCACAGCTCAAGGGCCTCAGTGCGCAAGCCATCGAGCAACGCAGTTTTGAGATGGCCACCGTCGCGCGGGGCCTGGGCGTCAATCTGTTCCTGGCGCCGATTGTCGATGTGGTCACGGGCGCCAACCCGTGGTTGCACAACCGTCACTTGGGGGCTGATCCGGTGGAAGTCAGCCGGGTTTCCTGTGCCTTTATCCGTGGGGTCCAGCGTGCCGGGGTCATCGCCACCGCCAAGCACTTCCCCGGTCATTACGTCACTGAAAACGATCCGGCCATCGCCGAAGCTACGGTTCCGGGGCCGCTGGAATTGCTCAATGACAACCTCGACGTGTTCAAACAGGTCATCGCCACCGGCGTGCAAGCGGTGATGCCCGGGCCGGCGGTTTTTCCGGCCATCGACCCTGATCACTCCGCCTCGACCTCGGCGAAAGTCATCGGGGTTTTGCGTGACACTCTTGGTTTTGGTGGCTTGATCATTTCCGATGATCTGGATGCGGTGTCCATCCTCCGGGGTCATTCGATCACCGACACTGCCGTCGCTTCGCTGGCGGCGGGCGCGCATTTGTTGCTGGTGTCCAGCGAGTCGGGACTGGATGCCATCGCCGAGGCGATTGTCGCAGCGGTTCAGGAAGGCACGCTGGATCGTCAGGTGCTGTTGGACGCGGCCACCAAGGTTCGCGAACTGGCAGCGGCAAATCACGACCAACACATCTCCCGTCGGGGTTGACCATGAGCACCCTTGAAAGCAAGGCATTCAGCGTCCTGTTCCCGGTGTTGCTCGACCTGGACATGAACGACAGCGTGCGCCGTTTTCTCGGCAGTGGCGGGCGCAGCCTGCTGTTCGGCGAGACCGCGCAGGAGTATGTCAGCGGCAAAATGAGCGCGAGTCGCCTGCAAGCGGAAACCCTGGAAAAGTGGCAGCGGTTCACCGGCACGGCCAGGGAACTGGGCGGTCCGTTGCTGCTCGCGGCGGATGCGGATATCTCCGCGGTGCACCGTTTGCAAGGGATAGCGCCGGCGCTGCCCGAGCCGGAGCGGGCCAGGGCGATGGATGTGATCGAGCTTGAAGAGGCGTGCTTTCAAGTCGCGACCGCCGTGCGCAATGCCGGGGTGAATCTGCTGCTGTCGCCGACCGCCGATGTGGTGGGCGGCACCAACGTCTGGTTGCGGGGGCGCACGCTCAGCGATGATGTCGAGCGCGCGGCTGCGATGGTCGGCGCTTACGTTCGCGGCGTGCGTCGGGCCGGGCTGGCCAGCACGCTGAAGCATTTCCCCGGGCATCCAGTGCTGCTGAATCAACCGGCCACGGAGGTGGCGGTGGTCAACGAGTCGCTGGATCAACTGCGCGCCTACTGGCCTGCGTTTCAAGCCGGGGTGAATGCCGGGGCCGACGCGGTGATGATGGGGCCGGCGATTTTTGCCGCGTGCCAGCCGCCGGTTGCCGCGTCGCTGTCTCCCGAATTGATCGGTTTGCTGCGTCAGGAACTGGGGTTCAAGGGCCTGGTCATGACCATTGACCTCGACCACCGCTCCACCCTCGGCGACTTGTCCCTCGGTGAAGTCGCGGTGGCGGCGCTGAACGCGGGGGCGGATCTGTTGCTGGTTTCCGCCAAAGCGATGCCGGAGATGCCGCAGATCGTTCGCGCCATCACCGCGGCCATCGCTCAGGGCACCTTGCCGGCGGAGCGACTGGACGCAGCTGCAATAGCCGTCTCCACATTGGCCAACCGCCTCGCGATTTCAACCCTATAACCCCTGTGGGAGCGGGCTTGCTCGCGAAAGCGGTGTGTCATTTAGCCTAAGTGTTGACTGATCGGACGCATTCGCGAGCAAGCCCGCTCGACACCTGACGCAGCAACTGCGTCAGGTTGCGCCGCATTTGCCGCGAGTGCGAAATAACCGCCGGAACCCTATCGCTCTACACTGGATGCCAACGGTAGGAGCCTTATATGCACACTCAAAACAACATCCTGGCCTTGCACTCCACAGTCGCCAAACATTCGACCCTGGCGATCGACATCGACATCGCAAAGACCGTCGGTTTCGATGCGCTGGAAATCTACAGCGGCAAACTGGAAGCCTATTTGCAGGCCGGTCATTCCGAATCGGAACTCAAAGCGTTGCTGAGCAACACCCACGTCACCGGGATCGGTTACTTGCGGGATATCGAACGCCAGGGCGCCGAACGCGACGATTTGTTGAAGGAAGCAGAACGCCTGTTTCAACTGGCCCACCTGGTCGGCGCCAAGGGTGTGCAAGTGCTCACCGGGCCGATCAACGTGCAAGCGGTGATCGATTTTCAGCAACACGGCAGCAGTACTCATTACAGCGGTTTGCTCGGGCACGATGAAGCCGAACAATTTGCGTTGACCGCCCACAACCTGGCGCTGCTGGCGGACCTGGCCAAGCAATACGACGTCCTGCTTTATCTGGAAGCGTTGTCGTGGACGCCGTTGAACACCCTGGCGCACCAACTGCAGCTGATCGATCGCACCGAACGCAGCAACGTCAAAATGGTGATCGATTACTGGCATTGCTTTACCTCCGGCGTCAGGCCCGAAGACATCGCGCGCATGAACAAAGACGTGATCTACGGCGTGCATGTGTGTGACTCGCTGCCGTTTGCCGGTGGCATTCCCAATGAAGACCTCCTTCGGGACATCCCGACCGGGCGCGGGATCTTGAACCTCGCCGAGTGGACGGACGCGGTGAAGGCCACCGGTTACGACGGCTGGTGGAGTTGCGAGTTGTTCTGCAAGAAACAGCAGCAGCAAAACAGCTATGAGGTCGCGAAAGAGCTGAAGGCGCTGTTAGTCAGCCTCGTTGGTCGATAAAGCGCCGTTCCCACGGATTAACCACTCCCTCGTTACCTCATAAAAGGTCTTAAGCGTCATGGTGGATTTCATCGTAATCGGAGGCGGCTCGACGGGCTGCACGGTGGCATCGAGACTCAGCGAAGATTCGTCTGCGTCGGTGGTTCTGTTTGAAGAGGGGCCGCGCGACCGCAACCCCTACATCCATATTCCCGGCGCCTACTACAAGACGGCGCAAGGTCCGCTGCTCAAGCGCTATGCCTGGGAGCCCACCGAAGATCAACGCCGCACCGAAACGCCGACCATGGTCCAGGCCAGCGTGCTGGGGGGCGGGAGTTCGGTCAATGCGATGATTTACATCCGTGGCGTCCCCGCCGACTACGACGGTTGGGCCGAGCAGGGCGCAACCGGTTGGTCTTACAAAGACGTATTGCCTTACTTCAAGAAAGCCGAGGACAACGAGCGTTTCTGCAACGACGTCCACGGCGTGGGTGGGCCGTTGGGTGTGTCTGATCCGATCAATATTCACCCGCTGACCAAAGTGTGGCTGCGCGCTTGCCAACAGTACGGCTTGCCCTACAACGAGGATTTCAACTCGGGCAAACCTGAAGGCTGCGGGCTGTATCAGATCACCGCCAAGAATGGTTTTCGCAGCAGTGCGGCCGTGGCCTACCTGGCCCCCGCGAAGTCGCGCAAGAACCTGACGGTCAAGACCGGTTGCCGTGTGATCCGCATCCTGACTCAGGGCGACAAGGCCATTGGCGTGGAATACATCGAGAAGGGTGTGCGCCAGGTGATGCATGCCGAAAAGGAAATCGTCCTGTCGTCCGGCGCGATCAACTCACCTCGCTTGTTGATGTTGTCCGGCATTGGCCCCGCTGCGCAGCTTGAAAAGCATGGCATCAAAGTGATCAAGGATTTGCCCGGCGTGGGGCAGAACCTCCAGGACCATATCGAAGTGTCGCTGGTTTATGAGTTGACCGGCCCCCACAGCTACGACAAGTACAAAAAGCTGCATTGGAAGATGATGGCGGGCTTGCAATATGCGTTGTTCCGGCAAGGCCCGGCAGCGTCCAACCTGATCGAGGGCGGGGCGTTCTGGTGGGGCGACAAAGCGGCCACCAATCCGGATATCCAGTATTTCATGGTGGTGGGCGCCGGGATCGAAGAAGGCGTTGACTCCGTTCCCGGTGGCAACGGCTGCACACTCAACCTGGGACAGATCCGGCCGAAATCCAGAGGTTACGTCGAGCTATATTCCGCAGACCCGATGTCGCCGCCACGGATCGTGCCCAACTATTTCTCCGACCCTTATGACATTGAAAGCCTGGTAGACGGTTGCCTGGTGGGCGAGGAAATCATGTCCCAGGCAGCCTTCAAGCCTTACCTGGCGCGGCGTCATGTGCCGGACGCAACCGTCACCTCGCGAGCGGCCATGAAGAAGTTCTGCCACGAAGAAGCCCACGCTGCGTTGCATCCGTCCGGCACCTGTCGCATGGGCGTGGATGAGCGTTCGGTGGTCGGCCCGGACCTGAAGGTGCACGGCATTGAAGGGCTGCGGGTGGCCGACGCATCGGTCATGCCGACGTTGATTTCAGGCAACCCCAATTCGGTGTGCATCATGATTGGCGAGAAGGCGGCGGATATGATTCGAAGTGGTCGATAGGCGACCAATGGTGTTTTAGCTGGACAAACCATCAACGCCAGGCCTCAACCCGTTGAAGTGTGGCGTTGATGGTTTGTCGGATTGGCTGGGGACGGTGTTTACCGAAGCGGGGTGAGGTCGTGGTTACTCAAAGCCCGATTTCAGGACTAAACAAATGTTGTGATCCGTCACTCACCTTGAGTTCGCCGGGAAATCTTTGTTTTCATCGCTTTGATCAACCAGCCGATTAACGGAATCAGAATGGCGGCCCATAACCACTGCCAATTATTTTCGACAAAGTACTTAATCCGCTGAGTGGCCGTAACCTCTACAACAATTTCTTTTTCAAATGTTCTGATTGATTTTTGGAGCGTTGAACCGTCGACACTCAAAATTGCGGTCAGTGTTAAATAAAGTGTTTGGCGTCCTTCACTGGTAGGGTGAACGGACCATTTCCATTCCGTAATACCCTGATTGGCCACGATCTGCTGTTCTGGAGTGATGCTCTTTATTGAGTAATTTTCTCCAATGAGCTTCGCTTCCATTAACTTGGAGACCTTGACGGTCGCGTGTTCCTTTTCTCCAGGGGCCGAGACGATTGACTCAAGCATCTCGGCAGTTTCCGCAAGACTCATCACCAGTTGGATTTCAGTCGTATCTTCGGCGTTCAGATGAGAGGGCGCGTTAAATACGATAGATGCGGACGCCAGCCTTTCCAGAACCCGGTCCATCGCCAGGAAGTCGGGGGCCGCAGGATCGGTAGAAGGTGTGCCTGTTCCGGGATTAGGCTCAACAGGGTCTTCAATCGATGTCGGGGCGGGGGCGGGATAAGGGCGCCCTGCCTGAAGTGACAATACTTGATAGAAAGTAAAAAATATCAAGAGTAGGGCACCTAGCAGTATTCCACCCCGAACTACGTTCTTGGTTTTCACAGGATATCCGTCTCCGCTTTCTCATTCGGGGGTGTCGATTATCGTTGATTGATGCATTCGACAGTTTTGATAATCAGCACAACGCTTACCCATGCACCGGACCGAGAAAGTATTAAACGGCTTTTCATTAATACGCTCGTTGGCCTGTCGAAGCTTAGCTGTGCAAAGGAAAACTTCCACTTCAGACGATCTATGAAGCGCTACCGCTTTCCGGACAGGATGATGACCCCTAAGTAGCATCCACGGCTCACAATGCCTACGCTTCACGACGTCAGGATTACCACCGCTATCAGTTGTTAATACCTGAGCCCGATCTGCAACAATTGGGCTTTTTCTTGCCTGCGGAAAACTGCATTCACGGCGCGCCCCAACCTTCCCGGACCGCCCGTCGAATCCCCTCCAGCAACATGGCAAACGCCGGGTTGTCGTTGTTCTCGCGCCAGATCAGATGCAGCTCGCTTTGCACGCCTTCCCCCAGGTCGATATCGCGAAACACCACGTTCTTGAACACCACGCTTGAAGCGCAGCGCGGCACCAGGGCCAGGCCCATGCCGGCGTTGACCAGCGCCAGGATGGTCAGGGATGAACCCAGCCATTGCACGTATTCCGGGGCGACGCGGGCCGAGCGCAGCATACCGGTCAGCAGTTCGTTAAACGGCGGGTAGGCGGCGTGGGAGTACATTAGGAAAGGTTGGGCGTCGAGGTCTTGCACGGACACGCTGTCGGCGCTGGCCAGCGGATGATTGCTCGGCACCGCCAGGAGAAACGGCTCGCGCACCAGGCATTCGGTGGCGTAGCCCGGTTCCAGCAACGGCGCGCGGACTATGCCCAAGTCGATACGACGGGCGCGCAGGGCTTCGTGCTGCTGATAGGTGTTCATCTCCGACAGATCGATTTTCACATGAGGCTGCTTGAGCCGTGCTTCGGCGATGACCTTGGGCAGGAATTCATACACCGCGCTGCCGACGAAACTGATATTGACCGTGCCGATATCCCCTTCGGCAAAGCGTCGAGCGGTGACCGCCGCTTGCTGCGCGCGCTCCAGCAGGTTCTGCGCTTCGATGAAGAACGCGCGCCCGGCGGCGGTCAGGGCGACGCTGCGGGTGGTGCGGGTGAACAACTCGACACCCAGGTGATGCTCCAACAGTTGAATCTGTCGACTGAGCGGCGGTTGGGTCATGTTCAAGCGTTCGGCGGCGCGACGGAAATTCAGTTCGGTCGCCACCGTAGTGAAGCAGCGCAGCTGGGTGAGTTCGAACATTGATCTAATCCAGGTATCAATCGAATGCCAAGTTAGATTAGACGGGATCAATTGCGCCGTCCATGATCGGTTCGTCCCCAAAAAAACAAGATCGGGAGTCGCCCCTTGAATACCCTCCAGAGTTCGCCGGAACCCACGGTACTCGCCCGTGCCGCCGCGAAAGTGAAGCGCCACGTGCTGCCGCTGTTCGTGGTCATGTTCATCGTCAACTACATCGACCGGGTCAACATCGGTTTCGTGCGCAGCCACATGGAGACAGACCTCGGCATCGGTGCAGCGGCTTATGGTTTGGGCGCCGGTTTGTTTTTCGTCGGTTACGCGCTGTTTGAAGTACCGTCCAACATGCTGCTGCAGCGTTACGGCGCGCGGGTCTGGCTGACGCGGATCATGTTCACTTGGGGCGCCGCCGCGATGGCGATGGCCTTCGTCAAAGGTGAAACCAGTTTCTATGTGCTGCGCTTTATCCTCGGCGCGGCAGAGGCCGGGTTCTTCCCCGGCATCATTTATTACTTCACCCAGTGGCTGCCGGCGTCTGAACGTGGCAAGACCATGGCGGTATTCCTCAGCGGTTCGGCGATTGCCTCGGTGATTTCCGGCCCGGTCTCCGGCGCATTGTTGAACGTCAACGGCTTGAACCTGCATGGCTGGCAGTGGATGTTCCTGATCGAGGGCTTCGCTTCCATCGTGCTGTGCGGTTTCGTCTGGTTCTGGTTGCAATCCCATCCACGCGAGGCGAAATGGCTGAGCGACGAGGAGCGGGGCGCGCTGATTACGGCCATCGCTGAAGAACAGCAAATCCGCGAAGCCGCGAAAGGGCCCGCGCCGTCGATGTTCAAGCTGTTGGCGGACCGGCAGATTGCGCTGTTCTGCTTCATCTACTTCTCCATCGCCCTGACTATCTACGGCGCCACGTTCTGGCTGCCGAGCATGATCAAGAAGATGGGCAACCTCGGCGACTTCCAGGTCGGCCTGTTCAATTCGGTGCCGTGGATCATTTCCATCGTCGCGATGTACG
Organism: Pseudomonas sp. NPDC096950; assembly: GCF_044762525.1. Lineage (NCBI taxonomy): Bacteria > Pseudomonadati > Pseudomonadota > Gammaproteobacteria > Pseudomonadales > Pseudomonadaceae > Pseudomonas > Pseudomonas sp. NPDC096950. The sequence continues at coordinate 88,739 of NZ_JBIWEL010000001.1, forward strand.
GCTTCGCGGCAATGGCCAGCAAATGGAAATTCCAGCAGGCCTGGGTCGCGCTGACCCTGGTGATCGCGGCGTTCGGCATGTTCATGTCCACCACCGGCGGCGCCTTTGTCGCGATCTGTTTTGCCGCCATCGGCTTCAAGGCTGCGTCGGCACTGTTCTGGCCGATTCCGCAAAGTTATCTGGATGCGCGAATCGCGGCGGCGGTGATTGCGCTGATCAATTCCATCGGCAACCTCGGCGGTTTTGTCGCGCCGACGGCGTTCGGCTTCCTCGAGCAATCCACCGGTTCAATCGAAGGTGGCTTGTACGGTTTGGCGGCGACTTCGCTGGTGGCCGCCGTGGTGATCTTCTTCGCTCGCACCACCCCGAAAGCCGGCACGCCAACCCCGCGCAACGACGTCGTGGTGCCGAGCCACGCCGCTTCACATTAAGACTTGGATAATCGGAGCCTGACCCTTTGAAAATCACACGAGTGACCGTGACCCCCATCGCCTTCCGCGATCCGCCACTGCTCAACGCCAGCGGCATTCACGAACCCTTTGCGTTGCGCTCGATCATCGAAATCGAGAGCGACAACGGCTACATCGGCCTCGGCGAGAGCTACGGCGATGCCCCGGCGCTGGCGATCCAGATGCAACTCAAGGATCAACTGATCGGCCTCGACCCGTTCAACCTCAACCAGTTACGCGCCATCGTGCAAGCGACCGTGGCGGCCAACAAAACCACCAGCATTGCCGGTGCGGAACTGGCCCCCGGTTCCCACGCCAGCAAAGCGGTGAGCAACGCCTATTCGGCGTTTGAAGTGGCGTTTCTCGACCTGCAGGCGCACTCCCTGAATGTGCCCTTGGTGGACCTGTTGGGCGGGGCGATTCGCGATGAAATCCCGTTCAGCGCCTACCTGTTTTTCAAGTACGCGCAGCACATCGATTCACCCTACAAGCCGGACAGTTGGGGCGAGGCGCTGAACGAAGAACAGATCGTCGCCCAGGCGCGGCGGATGATCGAAACCTACGGCTTCAAGAGCATCAAGCTCAAGGCTGGCGCGCTGGAACCGGAACACGAAGTGGCGTGCATCAAGGCCCTGAAAAAAGCCTTTCCTGGTTATCCGTTGCGCATTGACCCGAACGCCAACTGGTCGCTGGAAACCTCGATCCGCATGGCCGAACTGCTGGGTGATGACCTGCAGTATTACGAAGACCCGACGCCGGGCCTGGAAGGCATGTCCGAGCTGCACAAACGCACCGGCCTGCCGCTGGCGACCAATATGGTGGTCACCGATTTCGATGAGTTCCGCCGCAGCGTCGCATTGAACAGCGTGCAGATCGTGCTCGCCGATCACCACTACTGGGGCGGCCTGCGCGACACCCAGGCCCTGGCGAAAATGTGCCAGACCTTTGGCCTGGGCGTGTCCATGCATTCCAACTCGCACTTGGGCATCAGCCTGATGGCGATGGCCCATGTGGCCGCGTCGGTGCCGAATCTGGATTACGCCTGCGACACCCATTACCCGTGGCAGGAACCGGACGAAGAGGTGATCAAGGGCGGCAAACTGCCGATCGTGGATGGCTGCGTGAAGATCACCCGTGCGCCGGGTTTGGGGTTGGAACTGGATCATGATCAGCTGGGCAAGTTGCATGATCAGTACCTGACCTGCGGCATTCGCCAGCGCGATGATGTGAGGCAGATGCAGCGTTACAAGCCGGAGTGGAAGACGGTTAAGCCGAGGTTTTGATTCCTGAGTGAAAACCTGTGGCTGGCGCCGGACCTTGTGGCGAGGGAGCAAGCTCCCTCGCCACAAGGTCTGGTGTTTGCCACAGATTAGCGTCAGTCAGTTGATATCCGAATCACACCCATCCGGATCTGACTCACGGGCCAGTGCTGCACGCTGTAACTGGGCGGCGATCAGCGTGTTCTTCAGCAGATAAGCAATCGTCATCGGCCCCACGCCACCCGGCACCGGCGTGATCGCACGGGCAACGGTCCGCGCACTGGCGTAGTCGACATCGCCCACCAAGTGGCTGCCGGATTCATCGATCACGCGATTGATCCCGACGTCGATCACTACCGCTCCAGGCTTGAGCCAACTGGCATCGATCAAGTGCGGCCGACCCACCGCCGCCACAACAATGTCCGCCAATCGACACAGCGCCGGCGCATCGACGCTGCGCGAGTGCACCACGCTGACCGAGCAATGAGCCTGCAACAGCAACGTCGCCATCGGTTTGCCGACAATGTTCGAGCGGCCGATAACCACCGCGTGCAAACCGCTGATGTCGCCGCAAGTCTCCTTCAGCAGACGCATGCAGCCGCTCGGTGTGCAGGGCGTCAGCACGTCCATGCCTTGCACCAGGCCGCCGACGTTTTCCCGATGAAAACCGTCGACGTCCTTGATCGGGTCGATGGCATGGATCACCGCCGCTTCGTCGATATGCCCCGGCAACGGCAACTGCACCAGAATGCCGTTCACCGAAGCATCGGCGTTCAGTTGCGCAATCTGTTCGAGTACCTGCGCCTGGCTGGCGGTGTCCGGCAGACGGTATTCGAGGGAGCGAATCCCGACTTCCTTGGCCCGCAGCAATTTATTGCGCACATACACATGGCTGGCCGGGTCATCGCCGACCAGCAGGACGGCCAAAGCGGGATAAATCTGCTGCCCGGCCAGGGCCAGAACCTCTTCCCGAACCTCGTCGAGCACTTGGGCGGAGATGGCTTTACCGTCGATATCCCGGGCCAGGGTGGGGGTACTGCTGATCAAATGCGTCACCGTCGTCATTGAAAGAGCAGGGCGCAGGTTACCAGTGGAGGGTGGCCGTCGACCACCGGCAGCGGATGGACAGGTTGTCGCGGCGGATGAAGCGCTGCAAAACAACTGTGGGAGCGAGCCTGCTCGCGAATGCGGTCTGTCATTCAACGTAGATGTCGACTGACCCGACGCTTTCGCGAGCAAGCCCGCTCCCACAGTTGATCTCTGTTGTTTATCGGCCAGGTGTTCACAACAAATCCCCTGTGGATGGCGGATCAGGACGCCTGCCGATACCGCCCTGGCGTCATCCCGAACCAGCGAATGCACGCCTTGTGAAAACTGCTCTGATCCCGAAATCCCAGCAACGCACCGATGTACTTCACGCTGCGCGCCGAGTTGCGCAGGAAGTTGTGCGCGAGCATCAACCGCGCTTCATCCTGCAATGCCGAGAAGTGCATGTCTTCATTGCTCAAGCGCCGTTGCAAACTGCGCGTGCTGACGCCGACAACCTGGGCAATCTTGTCCAGATCACTGGGCACGCCCTGGGCCAGGCGTTCGGACAACACCCGTCGCACCCGCGCGGTCATCGAGCCGTTGAGCAGCACGTTCAAGCGTGCGCGAGCGTATTCGACATGCAGCACATCCAGCGCGGGGTCGGCGGTGGGCAGGGCAATCGCGCAGTCGTCCTTGCTGAACGTCAGGCTGTTGTACGCCGCGCCGAACATCAGGTTGCTGCCCAGCAGCCGTTCCAGCCGAGAGGTGTCAGCGGGCTCGGGGTAGGTGAACGTCGCCGCCAGCGGATGGGGTTTGTGCTTGGGCAACAGCCAGTGCACCAAGCCCAGGGTTTGCGCGGCGCCGGCGTCGATAAACGGGCGAGGGGTCAGCGACGGCTCGATGCTGATGTCGAAACCGATCAGCTTCAGCGCCTGGGGCTTGTGGTCCAGGCACATATAAAACCCATTGCTGATCAGCGAGTGATAGTCCACCAGCCGTTGCAGTGCAGTGCCTAGCGTGGCGCATGACATCACCGCGTAACCCAGCACCTCCAGATTAGCCGGGTGCGCCCGGGTATACGCCAGCAGGCCGATGTCCGGGTCACCGGTGTGCTTGACCGCTTCTGCCATCACCTTATAGACCAACTCCAGCCCGACACCCTTTGGGTTTGCAAAGACTTCCTCGTCACTGTCGAACTGCTTGAGCAAGGCGTTGACGTTCGCCCCTCCGTCGGTCAGGACATCGGCAAGCACCCTAAAACTGGCGCTGGTCATTCTGTGCATAGTCTTTCCTGAGGTGATGGCTAAGTGATGTCGCGCTAGCCGGCGCATGATCGCAATAAACAAATGATCGCAGTCGATAAACGGTATGTGCACGTTTCCAAGGACAAGCGAAAGGTATCCGGGAACACTTCCTGAGGGCTGGGCGAGCGTCGATTATGGCCGGCAGTCAACGCTCAACCGCGGCCGGCCGCCGCTTTGTCTACGGATATGACATGCACAGAGTCAGAAGCTTTTATCGAGAGTTGGCACAGGGCCGGTTGGTGTTGGCGTTTCAGCCAGTGGTCTGGTTGCCCGACAGCAGTCGGGTGCTGTACCAGGAAGGGTTGTTGCGCCATATCGATGCCCAGGGCGAGGGCGTCTATCCCTTCGCCATGCTGGAGAAACTTCAATTGATGCGCGAGCTCGACCGTAGCGTGGTGCACAGCGTGATCGAGCGCCTGCTGCAAAACGAACACCTGCGCCTGGGCTGCAACATCTCCGCGCAAAGCGCCATTGTCGATGGTCACTGGCGAGACATCCTTACGCAACTGCGCGACGCGCCCTCAGTGGCCGCGCGACTGGTGATCGAAATCACCGAAAGCGCCACACCGCCGAGCATCTCGGCCGCCATCGAGTTCGTCCTGTGCCTGCGCGAACTGGGTTGCCGGGTGGCCATCGACGACTTCGGCGCGGGCCTCGGCACCCTGGAATTCATCCGCCAGACTCGCCCCGACATCGTAAAAATCGACCAGGGCTACCTGCAACGCGCGCGTCTGGAAACCAACAACGCCCAGACCCTCGGGCACCTGGTGCAACTGTGCAAGACCCTGGCGCCGTGCGTGATTATCGAAGGCATCGAGTCTGAAGCTGATCGAGCGTTGGGCACGGCGTGCGGCAGTGAGTGGGGGCAGGGGTATTTGTTCGGTCGGCCGCGGATGGATGCGTTGGGCGAACAGTGTGTGGTGGAGTCGATGGCGTTGTAGGGAAGGATCTTCAAGGGCCTTTGTGGCGAGGGGGCTTGCCCCCGTTGGGCTGCGAAGCGGCCCCCGGCATTTTGTCAGTGACACTGTGCAAGCCGACTTCACGACTGCTTCGCAGCCGAACGGGGGCAAGCCCCCTCGCCACAAAGACGGTGTCCAACTTGGTCATCCTCACTGCCCTAACCGCTCCATCGTATGCACCATCGGCTCCAGCGACACACTGATCAACCCGTCCAGCGGTCGATTCAATTCCTCAACCAGCAAGATCGTCGCCGCCGTCGACGCGGCGCAGAGCATCAACACCACCACAATCGTGCCATTGCGCGGGGCGAACAAGCCGAACGAGCCGAAGATGATCGACAGCCAGGTGATGAGGATTACCAGCATCACCGGCGGGATCGATTGGTTAGCCTGCAGCATGGTCAGCCAGCGGGCGGCGAATACGGCGTCCATCGTTTGGATCGCCGAGGCCTTGAGGGTGCGTTGGGTGTCGGTGGCGGGGGACAGCGCGGCGACTTGTTGTTGCAGCGCTTCGGAACGGTTGATGGCTTCGGGGCTGTCGAGCAAGGCGAGGCGGGACGGCTCCCGCGAGGCGAGGACTTGCACGATTTCGGCGTAATTGTGTTTGAGTTGCGTGCGGATTGGCTGGGTGTCCGGGCCATAGCGTGCCAGCACACGATCGAACTCGACGACCTTGGCCGCCGCGCTTTCCAGTTGGGTGTTGGTGGTTTCGAACGTGCCTTTGGCCGAAGAAACCAGCAAGCCCAGCACCAGCGCCGACATGGTCGCGATCAGGCCGGTGGCGAGTTTCAGGACAGCGACGGAGTCATCGCTCAGGTGATGCGAGGGCAAGCGCTGCCGCACATACGAGCCCACCAGTGCGCTGCCGAACAGGCAGGTGAACACGATCAGTGCGATCAGCAGATGATTCATTCAACCTCCGTTGACGCGATGCGGAGCGGCGTGTTGAAGGTAGCAGACGAAAAGGGACTTACCAGAGAGCCCAACCCTTCAAGGCTGGGCTTTTTTGTGCCTGAAGCAAATAGTGCTTATTGATCCTTCTCGCAATTCACCATCCACGCCACGCCAAACCGATCCACCAACATTCCAAACCGTGCCGCCCAGAACGTCGCTTCCAGCGGCATTTGCACGGTGCCGCCGTCCGCCAGTGCGGCGAAGACACGCTCGGCTTCGGCGATGCTGTCGACATTCAGCGAAATCGAGCAGCCGCTCATGTCATCGGTCGGGCGGTCGGGTGTGGTGTCCGAGCCCATGATCGCCTGGTCGCCCACCGACAGGCGAGTGTGGATGATCAGGTTGTGATAGTCCGCCTGTACGTGATCCTTGGCCGGGGTTTCGCCGAAGGTCATCATGGCGTCGATGGTGCCGGGCAGGGCCTTGGCGTAATAAGTGAACGCGGCTTTGCAGTCGCCGTTGAAGATCAGGTAGGGATTGATTTTCATGTTGTACTCCCGGTAACCGAGTCTGGCTGGAGGCCACGACGGCCGCCAGCTTCAATGGGGTTTGACCTCAAATAGCAAAGCGTTAGAGGGCAACTCTTGCCGGGTTTATTCAGACGTTTTTTCTATAGATAAGTCGCGGCTTATTGCCCGATCAATCGACGATGACGGGTTCATCGCCAATGCAGACCTTCAACTGCTGAGCGGCCTTGTTAAAGGGGTGAACGTCCAGGCTTCAGGCCACTGCTCGCGGGGTCAAGGGACGCAGCAAACGCTCGACGGCGCCACTCACCAGGTTTTCCAGCAATTCATCCCGCTCGGCGTCCGCCAATGGATGCTGCATCAGCCAACCGGGCGCGCTGTTGAGCAAGTTGGCAATCGCGTGAGCGACGGCCAACTGCGCCGGTTCATTGAACCGGGATTTACTGCCGAGCATCTGCAACAGCGTGCGTTCGTATTGCTCGCGCAATTGCCGGACCCGCGCCTGCTGATCGTCATTCAGGCAACCGCTGTCCCGCTCGGCCAGACGAAAATGCCAAGGCATTTCCCGATGCAGATTCAGGTGCGCGTGAATCAGTCTCGGCAGCATGTCGCGCCTGGTCTTTTTCTCGATGCGCCCAAGTGTGGCCAGCAGCTCTTCGTAGAACTCTTCAATCAAGTCCGCCAGCAAGTGCTGCTTGCTCGGGTAATGGTGATACAACGAGCCCGGGGCCAGCCCCAGGCAGGTGGCGAGTTCGCGCATGCCGACCTGGCCGAAACCCTTGCTGGCGAACAGCTCCAGCACTTTGTCCCGGTACTCGGCGAAGCGCGAACAACGCTCAGGCATAGGCATGGAAGCCGCGCCCCGTTTTGCGTCCCAGGTAACCGGCGGCGACCATTTCCTTGAGCAGCGGCGCCGGGCGATATTTACTGTCGTTGAAGCCGTCGTAAAACGCTTCGAGAATCGCCAGCACGGTGTCCAGGCCAATCAGGTCGGCCAACGCCAACGGGCCGATCGGCTGGTTGCAACCCAGGCGCATGCCGGCGTCGATGTCGTCCGCCGTGGCCAGGCCTTCCTGAAGCACCAGGATCGCTTCGTTGATCATCGGCACCAGAATCCGGTTCACCACAAAGCCCGGGCGGTTGCCGGCGGTGATCGCGGTTTTACCCAGTGTGGTGGCCATGTCCAGCGCCAGGGCGTGGGTCGCGTCGCTGGTTTGCAGGCCGCGAATCACTTCGATCAGCCCCATCACCGGCACCGGGTTGAAGAAGTGCAGGCCGATGAAACGCTCGGGCTGGCTGACGCTGGCAGCGAGTTGGGTAATCGACAGCGATGAGGTGTTGGACGCAATCACGCATTCGGTACTGACCTGCGCGGCAATCTGTTGCAGCACCCGCAGTTTCAGGTCGAGGTTTTCCGTGGCGGCTTCGATCACCAGTTGCACGTTTTGCAGGCTGCCGTAGTCGGTGCTGGTGCGGATTTTGTCGAGGGCGGCGAGCTTTTGCTCTTCGGTCAAGGTCGCTTTGGCAATCTGCCGATCCAGGTTTTTGCCAACGGTCGCGACAGCCTTTTGCAGGGCGCTTTCGCTGATATCGATCAAGGTCACGTCGAAGCCGGCCACCGCGCAGACCTGCGCAATCCCGTTGCCCATGGTGCCCGCGCCAATCACGCCGATGTGTTGCAGATTCATGCTTGAAATCCTTGCGATCAAACCTTCGATACCTTGGCCGCCATAACGGCCGAAGGCGTACTATGGCGCGAGTCTAGAGCCGGCAGGGCGCTTGTCCTATGCCGCAACTGTTCAACGGCAGTGGTGTTTTTTGCCATTCGGGCGATGGGGAGAAAAGCGTTCACATGCGGGAAAAGGATTCAGTGGCAGCCTACTTCGTGCGGGCGATGATCCATCGGCTGGAGGACAATCCTCAGCGCCTGGCGGCCGTGCTGGAACAGGCCAATATCGCCCCGGCGTTGCTCGATCAGCCCACGGCCCGGGTGCCGGCCAATGCTTTTGCTGCGTTGTGGCTGCTGCAGATTCGCGAACTCGACGACGAGTTCTTCGGCCTCGACAGCCACGGCATGCCACCGGGCAGTTTCGCCCTGATCTGCCGCGCGCTGATCCAGGAACCCGACCTGCACAAAGCCATGCGCCAATGCCTGGCCAACTTCGCCCTGTTCCTCCACGACTTTCGCGGCACGCTGACCGTGCGCGGCAAGCGCGCAGTCATCAGCCTGCAAAACCGTTCGACCGACAACGACGTCAGTCGCCTGGGCGAAGAAACCTTTCTGGTGCTGATGATCAGCCTGCTGTGCTGGCTCGGCGGACGGCGCATCCCCATCGACCGCGCGGATTTTCGCCACGGGCGCGTTTCCCTGAGCGACGACCGGCTGCTCTGGGGCCCCAACCTGACCTTCGGCACCGAACGCACCGAAATCGAATTCGCCAGCCATTACCTGCGCCTGCCCGTCGTTCAGGACCTGGCATCGTTAAAAGTGTTTTTACGCACTGCACCGCAATGGCTGGTGATCCGCTTCCGCAACCAACACGGTCTCGCGTCCCAGGTTCACCAACGCCTGCGCAACAGCCATTACAGCCAATGGCCCACCTTGCAAGCCTTCGCCCTCGAACAACACCTGAGCCCCAGCACCTTCCGCCGCAAACTGGAGCGCGAGGGCTGCTCGTATCAGGAGATCAAGGACGAAGTGCGCCGTGGGGTGGCGTTTGAGCAGTTGCGGCATGGCAAGGCGAGTGTGGGGGATATTGCCGAGCAGTTAGGGTTTCAGGAGGCGAGTGCGTTTCACCGGGCGTTCAAGAAATGGACGGGGGAGAGTCCGGGGCGGTATCGGGCGCGGTTTCAAGGGGAGTCTTCCAGGCCGTCGACGGAGCGTGCCGAATGAGTCTGGCAGTCAATCGTTTCGCCTCACTACTCGACCAGGCAAGACGCGCCTTGCTACTGGTCTGGGGCACCTCCCGCGGATTATTTCTCGGCCTGGTCCTGGCCACCCTGATCGCCGGTGTCCTCCCGGCGCTGGCTGCCTGGATCGGCCAGCGCATCGTCGACGCGGTGGTCACCGCCATGCAGTTGCACACGCAGCAGGGCAGTGCGCCGTTGTGGCCGGTGGTGCGTTATGTGTTGTTCGAGGCGGGGGTGTTGGCGTTGTTGTCCGGGACGCAACGGGCATTGTCGGTTCAGCAGTCGTTGTTGCGGGTGCAGTTGGGGCAGAAGGTCAACACGATGATTCTGGAGAAGGCCCAGACGTTGTCGTTGGTGCAGTTCGAGAATTCGGAGTTCTACGACAAGTTGGTGCGGGTGCGGCGCGAGGCTTCGACCCGGCCGTTGGCGTTGGTGATGAAGTCGTTGGGGCTGATTCAGAACCTGATTGTGCTGATCAGTTTCGGCGTGCTGCTGGTGCATTTTTCCCCGTGGGCGCTGGTGTTGCTGGTAGTCGGTGCGTTGCCGGTGTTTTTTGCCGAGGCGCATTTTTCAGGGGATGCGTTTCGGCTGTTCACCCGGCGGGCGCCGGAGAGTCGGCAGCAGAGTTACATCGAGACGCTGCTGTCCCACGAGGGCTACATCAAGGAGGTCAAGCTGTTCGGCTTTGCGCCGTTGTTGTTGAAGCGGTATCGCGAGACATTTGCCCGGCTCTACGCCGAAGATCGGCGCCTGACCCTGCGCCGGGATGGCTGGGGTTTTGTGCTCGGTCTGCTGGGCACCGGGGCGTTTTATCTGGCGTATGCGTGGGTGGTGGTGGACACAGTTCACGGCAATATCAGCCTCGGTCAGATGACCATGTACCTGGTGCTGTTCAAGCAGGGACAAACCGCCGTCAGCAGCAGCCTCAGTGCGATCAGCGGTCTCTACGAAGACGGTCTGTACCTGTCGGCCCTTTACGAATATCTGGCCGAGCCGGTGGTGAGCGATAACGGCAACCTGACCGAGGGCGCACTGCCCGGCGATGGTCTGCGGTTCGAGAACGTCGGGTTTCGTTATCCGGGGGCCAGTCGTGCGGCGCTGGAAGGCATCGACCTGCACCTGGTGCCCGGTCGCAGTGTGGCGCTGGTGGGGGAGAACGGCTCGGGCAAGACTACGTTGATCAAGTTACTGACCCGGCTCTATCGCCCCGATCAGGGCCGGATTCTGCTGGATGGCAGCGATCTGAATACCTGGGAAGAAGATGCGCTGCGGCGGCGCATCGGCGTGATTTTCCAGGACTACATTCGCTACCAGTTCTCCGTGGGCGAGAACATCGGCGTCGGCGATACCCTGGCCTTCGACGATGAACAACGCTGGAAAGCCGCCGCCGCCGAAGGCATGGCCGCGCCGTTTATCGAAGGGTTGGATCGCGGTTATGCCACGCAACTGGGGCGCTGGTTTGCTGGTGGCCAGGAGTTGTCCGGCGGGCAATGGCAAAAGATTGCCTTGTCCCGGGCCTATATGCGCCGCGACGCCGACATCCTGATTCTCGACGAACCGACTTCAGCCCTCGACCCGGCGGCGGAAGCGGCGGTGTTCGAGCATTTCAGCGAGCACACCCAGGGCCGTATGACCTTGCTGATCTCCCACCGGTTTTCCAGTGTGCGCAACGCCGACCACATCATCGTGCTGGATCAAGGGACGATTCTGGAGCGCGGCGATCACGACAGACTGGTGGAGGCGGGTGGGCGTTATGCGCAGTTGTTCGATTTGCAGGCCCGGGGTTACCGCTAGGCCTTACGTCTCTGGCGAACTTCGATTCACCGCGGCAACCTGGGCAGGCTTGGCTTTCATCAGATTTTCGATGGCCTGGCGATACTGACTGCCGCCCAGGCTCATGCTGTTGTTGTGGGTGCCACCGGGAATCAGCAACAGGCGCTTGGGTTCGTTGGCGGCATTGAACAACTGCTGGCTGAAGCGCGACGGCATGAACGTATCGGCCAGCCCGTGGACCACCAGCAATGGCATGTCGATGTCGGTGATCTTGTCGATGGAATCGAATTTCTGCGACAGCAGCCAGCGCACCGGCAGGGATTTCACCGGCAGGTTGCTGTCGGCCACTTGTGCGACGGCATCCCCCAGCGTGGTGAAGGTGGATTCGATTACCAAGCCGCGCACCGGCACGGGGACGTGGTCTTTTTTCGCCTGGGTTGCCAGGTCGGCCGCGAGGTCGATGGCCACTGCGCCACCCAATGAGTGTCCGTAGATCAGGCGTTTATTCGGGTCCGGTTGCATCGACGTGAAACGCTCCCAGGCGACGCGGGCGTCTTCGTAAACGCTGGCTTCCGACGGCAAATCCCCTTTGCTTTGGCCAAACCCGCGATAGTCGATGGCCAGCACCGAATAGCCCATGGCACGCAATTGCTCGATGCGGAATGCCTGGCCGGTGAGGTTCCAGCGCACGCCATGCAGGTAAAGAATCGACGGCGCATCCCGGCGCGCGGCCGGCCACCACCAGGCATGCAGGTTTTGACCGCCCTTGAAGCTGGCAGGCTTGATGTCGAACTCCTGAACGTCCCGGGGCAAGCCGTGATACCAGCCCGCCGTGCCCGGCTCGATACGAAACAGCAACTCGCGCTCTTTGTACTTGAGCACCCCGCAACCCACCGGCAGACCGACGATCAACAGCGCCATGCACAGCAACGGCAACCAGCGCCGGCTCAAGCGGCTCATGAGGGTAGAAAACATGCAGCGGTCCAGTCGAACAGGGGAAAGCACGGGTTTTAACAGATGCACGCCAGGGAGGGGAATTATTTCGACAGCCGTGTGTTGCACGGTGTGATTCACAACCCCGATCACCCTGTGGGAGCGAGCCTGCTCGCGAAGACGGCGGCCCATCCTGCATCGATGTCGCCTGACATTCCGCTTTCGCGAGCAGGCTCGCTCCCACAGTGGTTCTGTGTCGTTCAACCGATCGATGTTCGCAACAGTCCACACAGGATTTGCGCAAAGCCGCTCGTCTTTGCCTGTCCACCTACCCAATAAAAAAGATTGAATAATCACATCAAGTGTTATTTAAATAACAAAACAACAACGCCGACACCAGTCCGGCAAGCCGTCACAAGGTGGGATAGCAATGAGCAAGATCGCAGTCATCGGCAGCAATATGGTGGATCTGATCACCTACATCGACCGCATGCCGGCCCAGGGCGAGACGCTGGAAGCGCCGGGGTTTGCCCTCGGTTGCGGCGGCAAGGGCGCCAACCAGGCAGTGGCCGCGGCCAAGCTCGGGGCGGATGTGCTGATGCTGACCAAGGTTGGCGATGACATGTTTGCAGACAATACCTTGGCCAATTTCCAGCGCTTCGGCATCGACACTCGCTACGTGCAGCGCGTGCCTGGCGTATCCAGCGGGGTGGCGCCAATCTTCGTCCAGGCCGATTCCCACAACAGCATCCTCATCGTCAAAGGCGCCAACGCCCATCTGGCCCCGGCGGACATCGACGCCGCCGCGCCAGCGCTGCGCGAGTGTTCCCTGATCGTGTTGCAACTCGAAATCAATGTGGAAACCGTCTACCACGCCATCGCCTTCGGTCGCAAACACAACATCCCGGTGTTGCTCAACCCGGCGCCAGCCTTGGCCGGCCTGAGTCGCGAGCACCTGGCGCAACTGGATTTCCTGGTACCGAACGAATCCGAACTCGCGTTGATCAGCGGCCAGACCGTGGACTCGCCAGAGTCAGCACTGAAAGCCGCGAAAACCCTGGTCGCCAGCGGCATTCGCCATGTGATCGTGACCCTCGGCCAGCAAGGCGCGCTGTACGTCGGCGAGGAGGGCGAGTTCCAGATTCCCGGCCTGCGAGTCGCGGCCCGCGACACCACCGGCGCCGGCGATGCCTTCATCGGTTGCTTCATCCAGCACTGGAGCCGCGACCGCGATATCCGCGCCGCCATGCTCCAAGCGGTGGCCTATTCCGCCTGCTCGGTCACCGGCCTCGGCACCCAGACCTCCTACCCGGATGCCACTGCGTTCGCCGAATTCCAGCGCCAATTCGACGCCTGAAGTCGAACTGATTCACCCCTCACAACCTACCCGGAGAACAACAATGACAAAGCCTCCGCTCCAACAGACGCCCGATGGTTTCTACCTGAACCGCACGCCCTGGTTCGCCTTCATCTTGCTGTGCAGCATTTTCGCGCTGTGGGCGGCGGCCGCGAGCATGAACGACGTGCTCATCGCGCATTTCAAGAAAGCCTTTCTGCTCAGCGATTTCCAGACTGCATTTGTGCAGTCGGCGTTTTACCTCGGCTACTTCTTCGTGGCGATCCCGGCGGCATTGGTGGTCCGGCGTTTCAGTTACAAGACCACCATCCTCATCGGCCTGATGCTCTACATGCTCGGTTGCCTGCTGTTCTTCCCGGCGGCGTCCACCGCCAAGTACGGCATGTTCCTGCTGGCGCTGTTCGTGATCGCGGCAGGTCTGTCGTTCCTCGAAACCGCGTGCAACACCTACTCGACGCTGATGGGCCCGCGTGAAACCGGCACCCGTCGCCTGAACATCTCCCAGACCTTCCACCCGTTCGGTGCGATGGCCGGGGTGTATGTCGGCAGTTTCGTGATGTTCAAGGACACCGACGCCACCCGCGAGCAGCTCACGCAAATGAGCGCTTCCGATGCGGCGATCCAGCAGCTGCAAATGATCCAGTCCACCTTGCTGCCGTACAAATGGATGATCGCGGTACTGGTGCTGATGTTCATCCTGATCGCCATCACTCGCTTCCCGAAATGCAAAGGCAATCAACCGGCCAACAAGAAAACCGCCAGTCTCGGCCAGAGCCTGTCGCGGTTGTGGGGTAACAAGCGTTTCACCTTCGGCGTGCTGGCGCAGTTCCTGTATGTCGGCGCGCAAGTCGGCGTGTGGAGTTTCACCATTCGCCTGGCCATGCAATTGGGCGGGATGAACGAGCGCAGCGCGTCGTGGTTTTTGCTGACGACCTTCGCCATGTATTTCATCGGCAAAATGATCGCCAACGTGCTGATGCGCAAACTGCACCCGGCCAAGGTCCTGGCGGTGTATGGCGTGCTGTGCATTGTGTTGCTGGCCTACACCATCCTCGTGCCGAACATCACCGCAGTGTATGCAGCGGTCGGTGTGAGCGTGTTCCTCGGCCCGTGCTGGCCGACCATTTATGGCCTGACCATCGACGGCCTCGGTGAAGACACCGGCGTCGGCGGTTCGCTGCTGGTGATGAGCATCGTCGGTGGCGGGGTAATTCCGATCTTCCAGGGCCTGCTGTCCGATTACAGCGGCGGCAACATGCAACTGGCCTACAGCGTGCCGTTGCTGTGTTTCATCGTGATCGTCGCCTACGCGGTGCGTTGCCTGCGTCATTCCGCCAGCGAAACGGCCCCCGTAGGTGCGGCGGTGACCTCATGAGTACGCGGATCAACCTCTATCCGGCGCTGTTTGGCGAAGCGCCAAAGACATTGCTGGAGTCAGAACAATTCAGGGTCAGCGCCAGCGTTTATCCCAGCGGCGTACTGGCGCTGGAAATGAGCAACAGCCGTGGAAAACTGGTGGTGCTACCGTATCAGGGCCAGATGATCTGGGACGCCGTGTTCGACGGTTGCGACCTGACCATGAGCAACCTGTTCAGCCAACCCCGACCGAGCCCGACAGTGATCGGCACCTACGGCTGCTTCATGTTCCACAGCGGCCTGTTGCGCAACGGTTGCCCGACGCCCGAGGACGACCATCCGCTGCACGGCGAAATGCCCTGCGCGGCGATGGATCGGGCCTGGCTGGAAGTCGGTGAAGACAGCGCCGGACCCTTCCTGCGCCTGGGCGGCGAGTACGAATACGCCCAGGGTTTTGGCGACCGTTATCTGGCTAGCCCGAGCGTCACCTTGCGTGCCGATTCCGGGCTGTTCGATATCGCCATGACCGTGACCAACCTGGCCGGCAAACCCATGGACCTGATGTACATGGCCCACATGAATTACGCCTACGTCGAGGGCGCGCGGTTTGTCGAGCCGCAGGGATTTGAACGGGTGCGCCTGCGCAGCAGCGTGCCGGCCCACGTCAAACCGACGCCGGCCTGGAGCCGTTACATGGAGCAATTGGCGCTGGAGCCGGAACAGTTCCGCTGCCTGGATCGCCCGGATTTGTACGACCCGGAGATCGTGTTTTTCTTCGACGGCGTGCGAGCCGATGCCAATGGCGATGCGCATTTCCTGCTGAGTCATCCGGACGGCGCGGCGTTCTACACGCGTTATCGCCCCGACCAGTTTGACCACGCAGCGCGCTGGATCCTGCACAACGCCGATCAGCAAGTGGCAGCGTTCATCTTGCCCGCCACCTGCGAGCCGGAAGGCTATCGCGCCGAGTCCGCAAAGGGCCATGTGCGCGCGTTGGCGGCGGGGGAGACGGCGGCGTTCAAGGTCACCACCGGTTATCTGAATAAGGGCGAGCAACAGGCCCTGATCAGATAATCAACTGTGCGCCGCTGGCGGCGATGGCGTCGCGATAGGCCTTGGGGATTTTCTTGTCGCTGACCACGTACTGGAAATCCTCAAGGGCGGCGAAATGCGCGGTGCGCACGGTGTCGAACTTGCTGTGGTCCGCCAGCAGCAAGCGCTGTTGCGCTTGGCGCAGGACCTTCTGCTTGACCTCCACTTCATTGAAGTTGAAGCAGGTCACGCCGAAGTCCTGGCTGACCCCGGCGGCGGACACAAAGGCCCAGGTCAGGCGCACGCCATCGAGGATCCCGGTTTCAGTGGTGTTCTCGAACACCTGGTTCTTGCGGTGGAACGTGCCGCCGCAGACCACGATGTGGCAATTGGGTTTTTGCGAGAGTTTGAGCAGTACGTTGAGGGAGTTGCACACGGCAGTGAACTCGAGCTCGTCGGGGATGAAGTCCACCACGAATGGCGTGGTGGTGCCGCAGTCGAAAAACACCGTGTCGCCGGGCTGGATAAACCGTGCGGCGAGTTTGCCGATACGACGTTTCTCCTCGACGTGCCGGGTGTCCTGTTCGGCCACACGGTAATCGCCGGGTTCATTGCCGTCGTGGATCTTGGTGATGTAACCGCCGAGCAGGCGCAGATGGTCGGTGTACTTGCTCAGGTCGCGGCGCAGGGTCATCTCAGACACGTCCAGCAACGCCGCCATTTCGCGCAGGTGAATGGCGCTCTGGTCTTGCAGGGCTTGTTGAATCAGCTTGAGACGCTCGGCTTTTTTACTGTCCACAGGCATTCCGGGGTTGATTGTTGATGTTATTTAAGTAACATTAATTGTGAGTTTTGTAACGTTTTTGCGCAAATGATCCTCGATTGTGGCGCAGGGGCATTTGAATATACAAACAGGAGTTTTTGCGATGGCCCATCTCCCACCCCAGGCACTGGCGCAGTACATCGATCACACCTTGCTGGCGCCGGACGCCAGCCGCGAACAAATCGCCACCCTGTGCCGCGAAGCGGCGGAACATGGCTTCTATTCGGTGTGCGTGAATTCCGGGCAAGTGCCCCATGCGGCGCAGTGCCTGACAGGTCACAGCGTCAAGGTCTGCGCGGTAGTTGGCTTCCCACTGGGTGCCGGGCTAAGCGACACCAAGGCTTTCGAAGCCGAGCGGGCGATTGCCGCTGGCGCGGGTGAGATCGATATGGTGTTGAACATCGGTTGGCTGAAGGACGGTTTGTTCGCCGAGGTCCAGGACGACATCGCCCAGGTCAAACAGGCCTGCGGCAGCGTGCCGCTGAAAGTCATCCTGGAAACCTGCCTGCTCACCGATGCGGAAAAAGTGAAGGCCTGCGAAATCTGCCGTGAGCTGAACGTGGCGTTCGTCAAGACTTCCACCGGTTTCAGCCGCAGCGGCGCCACCGTCGAAGACGTGGCCCTGATGCGCCGCACCGTGGGCGCCGACGTCGGCGTGAAAGCCTCGGGCGGCGTGCGGGATTACCCGACCGCCGTGGCGATGATCGAGGCCGGTGCGACCCGGTTGGGCAGCAGCTCCGGCATCGCGATCATCGGTGGCTCCCAGGCGGCGGGCGAGGGTTACTGATCAGTTCATCTGCAACACGATCTTGCCGATGTGATCGCCGGCTTCCATCCGCGCATGGGCCTGCGCGGCGTCGGTGAACGGGTAGACCTTGTCGATCATCGGCAAGCAACGCCCGGCCGACAGCACCGGCCAGACATATTCGTACAAGCCCTGGGCGATGGCGGCTTTCTCTTCCCGAGTGCGCGAGCGCAGCAGTGAGCCGGTAATGATCGCGCGCTTGGCCATGATCGCCAGCAGATCGACACCGTCGGCGTGGGCACCGCCGAGGAAGCCGAGCATCACCAATCGGCCTTCCATCGCCAGGGCGGCCACGTTGTTGTTGAAGTACGAGCCACCCATGATGTCGAGGATCACGTTGACGCCTTTGCCGCCGGTTTTCTCGGCGATGACCTGGGCGAAATCCTGATCGCGGTAGTTGATCGCCTTGGCCCCGAGTTTACGAATCGCGTCGCACTTTTCTTCGCTGCCAGCGGTGGCGAAGGCCTCGACGCCGAACTCGCGGCACAGCATCAGCGCGGTGGTGCCGATGCCGCTGGTGCCACCGTGAATCAAGGCGCGCTGGCCTTTGCTGGCGCCACCCATTTCAAACAGGTTGGCCCAGACCGTGAAGAAGGTTTCCGGGATCGCGGCGGCCTGAATCCAGTCCATGCCGTCGGGGATCGGCAGCGTCTGGCTGGCCGGAGCGACGCAATATTGCGCGTAGCCGCCGCCGTTGGTCAGGGCGCAGACCTTGTCCCCCAGCACAAACTCACTGACGCCTTTGCCGATGGCCACGACTTCACCGGCCACTTCCAGGCCGGGAATCGGGCTCATGCCGGGTTTCATCGGGTACTTGCCAGCGCGCTGAATCACGTCCGGGCGATTGACCCCGGCGGCGTGCACGCGGATCAGCACTTCACCGGCGCCGACCGTGGGCATGGGCACATCGCGAGGTTGCAAGACCTCGGGGCCGCCGGGTTGGGTGATTTCGATCAGGGTCATGGTTTGGGGCAGGGTCATTTTTGGGTTCCTGTGGTGAAAGGGATCTGTAAATGTGATCGCATCAATGGGCGAATGATTCAGTGTGGGAGCGAGCCTGCTCGCGAAAGCGGTCTGTCATTCACAAAGATGCCGGGTGTGCCGACGCCTTCGCGAGCAGGCTCGCTCCCACAGAGGATTGGGGTTTATTCAACAACCGCATCGCCAACTCCAAAGCCAGTGCAACAACAATGGCCCCAGCCGCTATCACAAACAACAGCGCGTGATGCCCGCCGCTGGCATTGAAAATCGCTGAATAGGCAAACCCGGTCAGGGCCTGGAACGTGGCGAACGACACCGTGGCGCGGCTCCAGGCAATTTGCTGTTGATGGTGGTTGGGCACCAGTTCATGCACCCGAGCCAGCGCCAGCGGCACGATGCCGGGTGGGAACGAGCCGAGGATCACGGCCAGCAAGGCCAGGGCCAGGAACGAATTGGAAATCGCCAGCAAACCCAGGGCAATCGCCTGCACCACCAACACAATCCGAATGCTCAACCGCGCGCCGAGTTTGTCGGCGAGAAAACCGTAGCTCACCGGCCCGACAATCGCCCCCAGGCCATACATGACCCAGATCAGCGCCCCCACATGCGCCCCGGCGCCGAGGCCGCGGGCGACGAAGTCCACTAGGAACACCATCGCTGGCACCAAGCCCGCTGCCATGAACGCGTATTGAGCGAACAACAGGTACAGGGCCGGCGGGGTTGGCGATGTTGTGCTGCTGCTCTCAACTGGCGCGGCGTGGTGCGGGGTCGAGGTCGGCCAGCCAAACCAGCTCGCGGCGGTCAGCACCAGCGCCAGCAGACCGAGCCCGAACCAGGTGTTCTGCAAACCCAGGCTCAGCAGTGGCGGGACAATTGTTCCCGAGCCGGCAATGCCCAAGCCGATGCCGAGGAAAATCGCACCACTGGCCAGGCCTCGACGGGACACCGGTACATGGGGCAACACGGTCGCCGCCACCAACACCATGATCGCGCCACCGGCAACACCCGACAGCAAACGCCAGCCGAAGAACCAGCTCACCGACAACGGAAAGCCACAGGCGAAAAACGACAGCGTCACCGCCAGCATCATCAGGCGCAGGGCCGTGCTGTTGCCCACCCGGCGGGCCAGTGGATGACCGATCAGTGCGCCAATCAGGTAACCCACCAGGTTGGCGGCGCCGAGGTACACCACGTCGCTGGCGGAAAACCACTGCGCCTGGATCAACGATGGAATCAACGGCGTATAGGCAAAACGCGCCAGGCCGATGCTGACCAGGCTGGCGCAGAGGCCGGCAAAGATCGGCAGCCAGATGGCGCTGGGCGAGGTGGTCGAAGTGCTGTGCATGAGAACATTCCTGTGAGGTTATCTCTGGCCTTCAGCCTATCGAGGTTTATTGATGCAGTAACGCAGCGATTTCGCGCTACAGTGATGCGAATCTGCATCGCGAGGGAAATCGTATGAATTGGGATGACGCACGGGTATTTCTGGCGGTGTGCCGCGAATCAACACTACGTGGCGCGGCGCGGGTGCTGGGAGTCGATCAGGCCACGGTTGGGCGGCGGGTCACGGCGCTGGAAAAGTCCTTGAGCGCGACGCTGTTCCTGCGCACTTCCGAAGGTTATGCGCTGACGGCGGTGGGCGAAGCGGCGTTGCAGGCCGTGGAGAAAATGGAGGTGTCGGCGCTGGACCTGCAACGGCAAATCCAGGGCTTGGACGATCGGCTGACCGGCACGGTGCGGGTCAGCACCACCGATTCCCTGGCCATCGATTTCCTGATCCCGGCGATTGCCCGTTTGCACGACAAACACCCGGACGTTCAGGTGCAACTGGACGCCTCCACGCAAATGATCAGCCTGGCCAAGCGCGAAGCCGATATTGCGGTGCGCAATGCGCGGCCGGACAACCCGGACCTGATCGCCCGGCGCATTGCGCGCTGGCCGGTGGGGTTGTTTGCTTCCCAGGGTTATGTGGACGCCCACGGCGTGCCGGAGCAGGGTTCGGCGTTTGAAGGGCATGATTTGGTGGTGTATCAGCCGTATCTGGCGGGTAATAAAGAGATGACGCTGGTCTCGGAACCGGTGACCCGTGGGCGGATTGTGTCGAGCCTGGGCTCGGGTCTGCTAGTGCGTCGATCCATTGCGGCGGGGATCGGGGTTGGCGAGATTCCGGTGTACATGGGGGAGCGGGATGGATTGGTCCGGTTGTGGCCGGAGCGCACGCGACCGGTGCCGTATGACGTGTGGCTGGTGACCCACGCGGATTTGCGGCATACGGCGCGGGTGAGGGCGGTGATTGATGAGATTGTCGAAGTGTTCGCCGATGCCGTTGCATAACACCTTCCAATGTGGGAGCGGGCTTGCTCGCGAAAGCGGTGTGTCAGCCAACATAAGCGTTGAATGATACACCGCCTTCGCGAGCAAGCCCGCTCCCACAGGTTTCGGGCTTTGTGTTCACGGTGTCATGGCATTTCCGGCAATTCCTGCGGCCGCAAATCAAACACCAACACCTCGGCATCCACGCCATTGCTCAACGTCAGCACCTGTTCTTCGCGAACCCGCACGCCATCGCCTTCCTGCAATTGCAGGCCGTTGAGTTCGACACTGCCGCGAGCTACGTGCACATAGGCATAACGGTTGGCAGCCAATTCCAAAGTGGCGCTTTCCTTGCCATCAAACAGCCCGGCATACACCCGCGCATCCTGACGTACCGACAGCGAACCGTTGGCCCCGTCCGGGGAGATGATCAACTGCAGGCGCCCGCGTTTTTTCTGGGTACTGAAGTGCTCCTGCTGATAACGCGGTTTGGCACCGCTGACGTCCGGCACGATCCAGATTTGCAGGAAGTGCACGCCACGGGTGGCCGAGTGGTTGTACTCGCTGTGGGCCACGCCGCTGCCGGCGCTCATCAATTGCACATCGCCGGGGCGGATCACCGAACCGGTGCCCAGGGTGTCCTTGTGTTCCAGGGCACCTTCGAGCACGTAGGAGAAAATCTCCATGTCCCGGTGCGGGTGCTGGCCAAAGCCTTTGCCGGCCGCCACGCGGTCATCGTTGATCACCAACAGATCGGAAAAACCCTGTTCTTTCGGGTTGCGATAGTTAGCGAAGGAAAAGGTGTGGAACGACTTCAACCAACCGTGATTGGCGGCGCCGCGATCCGAGGCTTTGCGAAGGGTCAGCATGATGAAATCTCCTGTCAGGACGTGAATTCGTCCGAGTGAGGAGAAGGTTAATGTTTACCGTTCGATGCAATAAGTAGATGAAAACTGAAATACTGTCTCTTTCAGGTTGACAGTTTTGTGTATGGGATCACGCATTCTCATCCGACACCAGCGCCATACTTGGCCATAATGCAATCCACACAACCCTGTGGGAGCGGGCTTGCTCGCGAAGGCAGTGTGTCAGCCAGAACAGATGTCGACTGACACACCGCCTTCGCGAGCAAGCCCGCTCCCACAGGGGTTTTGTGTCTAGCCAACAGACCTTTCTATGACTTTAGTGATACCCACCCCATGAAAACCGTGGCAATGGTGCTGTTCCCCAACTTTCTCCTGCTCGACATGGCCGGGCCGATGGAGGTGTTTTCCATCGCCAACCGTTACCTGGAACCGGCCGATCACTATGCGTTGACGATGATCGGCACCGAGCACGGTCCGTTGCGCGCGTCCAATGGCGTCAGCGTCCAGGCTGACGTGCATATCGATCAGGCCAGCGAGCGCTACGACCTGCTGCTGATCCCCGGCGGCCCCGGCGCTTACAACGACAAACCGCCACCCTTGCTGGCCTGGCTGCGGGGCGCCGTGACCCGGGCCGGGCGGTATGGCTCGATCTGCACCGGCGCGTTCGTACTCGGGCATGCCGGGTTGCTCGACGGTTATCGCGTGACCACCCACTGGCACTACACCGAACGGCTGATCAAAGGCTTTCCCAAGGCGAAGGTCGAGACCGATCAAATCTACGTCGAGGATCGCAACCTCATCACCTCCGGCGGGGTCACCGCCGGCATCGACCTGGCCCTCGCAATCGTTGCCCAGGACCATGGCAAAAAAGTCGCCCAGGACGTGGCCAAAGTGCTGCTGGTGGTGATGAAACGCCAGGGCGGCCAGGCGCAATTCAGTCCGTTGATGGCCACCGTCGCGCCTCAGGAAACGCCGATTACGCGAGTGCAGAACTACGTGCTTGAACACCTCGATGAAGCCTTCAGCATCGAACGCATGGCGAGCCTGGCGAACATGAGTTCGCGGCACTTCGCGCGCCTGTTTGCCCGGGAAGTGAACATGACGCCCATGGAATTCCTGCAAAGTGCGCGCATCGATCACGCGCGCCATCTGCTGGAAACCTGCGACGCACCGCTCAAGACCGTGGCCTATAAAAGCGGCTTTGGCAGCGTGCGCCACATGCGGTTTTTGTTCAGTGAAAAACTCGGTTTGACCCCCGCGCAGTACCGCGAACAGTTCAGCTAGAGCCTCTATGGCAGAATTGCGCACCGTGATGTCCGTGTTGCTCCCCGCGCGGTCGTTGTACGGTCATCGATGCCTGCCAAGATAGCTGGGAATGTTTTGCAATGGAGGTGCGGGAGCCTGGATGGACGTGCGCAACGGATGTTTCTGTACCTTGAGCCCGGCCAGGTCTTCAGCACGTGAACGTGCATGAACAGCCTCAGAGAATTAACCAGCGATGCGGTGCTGCGGTTCGGCGCCTACGCGTTCCACCCCAGCCAACGACTGATCCTTGAAGGGGATCGGCCGCTGCGCATGGGCGGGCGGGCGCTGGACATTTTGCAGGTGCTGGTCGAGCGCGCCGGCGAGGTGGTCAGCAAGGACGAATTGATCGCCCGGGTCTGGCCGACGTCGGTGGTCGAAGAGATCAACCTGCGGGTGCACATCGCCGCCCTGCGCCGAGCCCTGGGCGACGGACAGAACGGCGAGCGCTACATCGTCAACCTTCCCCAGCGCGGCTACAGCTTTATCGCCCCGGTGCAGCGCACGCTGGAAGACACACCGGTGTTCATCGATTGCGTGCACTCGCCCCAACACAATCTGCCGGCGCGGCTGACGCCGGTCACCGGTCGCGACTCAATCGTCGGCAGCGTCGTGCGCCAGTTACCGGTTCGGCGATTCATGACCCTGACCGGCCCGGCCGGCATCGGCAAGACCACCGTGGCGTTGCGCGTGGCCGAGTTGCTGTTGCAGCATTACCGCGATGGCGTCTGGTTCATTGACCTGGCAAGCCTCGACGATCCGGCGCACGTGGTCGATCACCTGACCAACACCCTGCCATTCGACACGGACCTGATCTCACGGCATGCCTTGCTGGTGCTCGACAACTGCGAGCATCTGCTCGAACGCTGTCGCTCGCTGGTGGACGACTGGCTGGCCAGCGCGCCACGCCTGTCGATCCTGGTCACCAGCCGCGAACCGTTGCTGGCCCGGGACGAAACCGTGTTGCGCCTGCCACCCTTGGCGGTGCCGCCGGCCTCGGCGTTGTACAGCGTGGCCGAAGCCATGGGCTATTCGGCGGTGCAGTTGTTTGTCAGTCGTGCCCGTGCGCGCCAGCAAGGTTTCACCCTGCGTGAACAAGACCTCAAAGCTGTGCGCGACATCTGCCGGCGTCTCGACGGTCTGCCCCTGGCCATCGAACTGGCCGCCGCGCAGATCGACGCGTTGGCGCTGGTGGGCCTGCAAGCGCAACTGGACAACTGTTTCCAGTTGCTGACCCAGGGCCGACGCACCGCCGTGCCGCGCCACCAGACCCTCAAAGCCGCGCTGGACTGGAGCTACGAACGCTTGAGCCCGCTGGAGCAAATGGTGTTGCAGCATCTGGCAGTGTTCAAAATGGCCTTCACCCTCGATGCCGCGATTGGCGTGATCAGTTGTGCCGTGCTGCCGCCCATGCACCTATTGGCCATGGTCGAACGACTGGTGGGCAAATCGCTGCTGTCGGTCGAGCAGGTTAACGGCACGCCCCGTTATCGCTTCCTCAACACCACGCGTACTTATGCCCTGGAGAAACTCGAAAACAGCGGCCACCTGTGCGCACTCGAACGCAGCCATGCGCACTACACCAGCCGGGCGCGCTGGATCTCAGGCGTGCCATTGCCCGCTGAGTTCGTCGAGTAAACGCCGGACTTTGATCAAGTCTGGCGTGGCAAAACCTTCAGTGAATCGCCCATAAATCGGCGCCAGCAATTCATACGCTTTTTGAGCCTGGCCCTGACCCTGCCAACGCCGCGCCAACGAAGTCGCACTGCGCAACTCCCAGGCCAACGCCCCTTGCTCCCGCGCCACCCCCAACGCTTTGAGCAACACTGCCTCACCCCTGTGGGAGCGAGCCTGCTCGCGAAGACGCCCGTCCAGACAACCCACATCCTGCAGATTCTCCTCCGCCACCAAAGCCTCCCCCCGAACCCGAAAAATCTCCGCCGCACTCCATCCCGCCGCACCACTTTCAGCGCGCGCCAACAACCCTTCATCCGCAAACCCGCCATCCAGCGTCACCATGATCTCTTTCACCAACCCGACACTCGGCTGCGCAGGCCCCTCGACACCATCAATCACCCGCGCGTACTGCCGGGCCCAGTTGTAGAACAGCAGCACCGAGTGCTTCTGCGCCTGTTCCAGCAACAGCCGCACCAGTTCACGGGCGGTGGCGAGGTCGCCGTTGTACTGGGCGATCAGGCAACCGGACAACGCCAGGGTGTAGCAAATGGAGGTGCCGTGGTTGATCTGCATCGCGATGTCCAGGGCCTGGCGCGCGGTGCGCCAGGCTTGCTCCGGGTAACCTTGCAGCCAGAGGATCCGCGCCAGAATGGTCAACGCCGCAACGCTCTGGTCGTACTGCACGCCAAAGCCACGGGTGAAACGGTTGAGGTGGCCGCTGTGGGCCATGCGCTGGATGACCTGCTCGGCATTCTCCCGCGCCTGGTGCTGATCCCCGCAAAAGTGCAGGGCCAGGACGCGCAAACGGTGAGCGCTCAGGGCCAGCACCGCGTCGCCATGCAGCCCCAGTCGGTCGAATTGCCGGGTTTGCTCCAAAGCCATTTGATAGTTGCCGCTGCAGAGATTGACCGCCATGTGCCCGGACACGGCCCGCAACTGACCGGCGACATCGTCGCAGCGTTCGGCCAGGGTCCGGGCGCTGACGAACGCGTCGACGGTTTCAGCGGTGCCACCCTGAGCGTGGTAACAGGAACTGCCCAAGGCAAGCTTGAGCGATATGGTCAGGCGAGGGCAGGGCTCGGGGCTGGCCGCCAGCAACGCCAGGGCCCGACGCACATAAATCCCGTGCTCCTTGAGCAGCGACAGCTCCTGCCACAGCGGTGCCGAGCTGGCGGTCAAGCGAATCGCCAGGGTCTGCGGTCCGTTGGCGTTCAAACCCCACTCGAGGGCGACGCGAATGTCTTCCAGGCTCCTGGCGTATCGCTCGATCCACAGGTGCGTGGGGGTTCGTTCCCAATCGTCATGGGCCTGCTGCATCAAGGCCAGGCAGCGCTCGGCATGCCGTTGCCGGGTGTCCGACAGTTCGCCGGCCAGGTGCAGTTTTTCCAGGGCATAGCTGCGGGTGGTGTCCAGCAGTCGATAGAACACTTCCTCGTCGCCGACTTCCACGTTGAGCAAGGACTTGGCCACCAGTTGCGTGATCGAGGCAAACACCTCGCCGGGCTCGATGTGTGTGCCGACGATGATTGCCGCTGCCGATTCCAGGGTGAAACCATCGCGGAAGATGCCCAATCGGCGCAGACAGGTTTGCTCGCAGGCACTGAGCAGTTCGAAGCTCCAGTCCAGTGTCGCGCGCAGGGTTTGATGGCGGCCCAGGGTGGTTTGGCTGCCTTGGGTCAGCAGGCGGAAACTGCCTTGCAGTTGCGTGTGCAGGCCAACGATGCCGAGGTCGACGACTTGCGCTGCCGCCAGTTCGATGGCCAGCGGAATGCCGTCCAGGCGCCGACAGATATCCACCGCCAAGGGCAGCTCGGCATCGCTGAGTTCGAAACTGTCGTGGCTGGCCATCGCCCGCTCGACGAACAATTGCAGCGCGGAAAAACTCAGGGCCTGGGCGCGGTCGAGCACGGCAATGGGCGGCGGGCAGTCCAGGGATTCCAGGCGTTGCACGTACTCGCCTTCGGCCCGCAGGCTCTCGCGGCTGGTGGCCAGGATGTGCACCTGCGGCGCACCGCGCAGGATGCTTTCGCAGAGCAGCGCAATCGCATCGAGCAAGTGTTCGCAATTGTCGATCACCAACAGCATCTGCCGTTCGCGCAGGAAGGCCGCCAAACCGCTCATCGGCTCGTCGTCGTGCAGGGCCAGGTCCAGCAGCGTCGCCAGATGCGCGGTGATCATTCCGGGGTCGTTGATCGGCGCCAGGTCCAGCAGGCGAATGCCGTCGCGGTAGTCACCGATCAATTGCTCGGCCACCCGCAGGGCTACGGTGGTTTTGCCGATGCCGCCGGGGCCGACCAGAGTGATAAAGCGCTGGCGGGCCAGGTGCGTCACCAGGCTGTCGACCAAATGCTGGCGCCCGATCATGCGCGTGCGGCGCACCGGCAGGTTATGCCGACGGGGTTCGTGAACCGTGTTGTCGGGGTGTTGCCCGCCGGCCTCCAGGGAGAACGGCGCAACAAAACTGTAGCCGCGCTGCGCCACGGTGACGATGAAGCGCTGGCCGGCCTGACCGTCGCCGAGCGCCTTGCGCAACGCCGCCATGTGCACCCGCAAATTGATGTCTTCGACCACGCTTTTCGGCCACACCTGCGCAATCAATTGCTGTTTGCTGACCACGTTCCCGGCGTGCTCCAGCAGGATCAACAGAATGTCCATGGCGCGCCGGCCCAGGCGCAAGGGCTGGTCGCCTTCCAGGATCAGACGTTGTCCGGGATAGATCCGGTAAGGGCCGAAAAGCACGGCCTGTTCGGGGGAAAGGGTCAACGGGTCACTCCTGCTTGCATCCGTCTAGATCGCGGTTTTCCGAGCATATTCCTCAGGATTGTCCATTAGCGCAACGACGGCTCGACTGACTGCCAGGTGTTCGCTGCGACTGCCGCGTTCGCGGTGTGGGTCGCTGCTCCGTATTTATTGAGCCCAAGTGTGACAAAAAGCCCTGCGGGGCGTTGGGCGCGGTTTTGAAAATTAACAACGTTTAACTCGTCGAGTGTCCGGTCTACGCCCAAAACTCTGTGGCTTCAAGTCCAACGGAGACCGTTGTCTTCGCGCTGTAAAAGGAATGGACACTTCTGGAGGATGCCGGAATGAGCGATGTGGTGGTGGTCTATCACAGTGGCTACGGGCACACCCGGGTCATGGCCGAAGCCGTGGCGATGGGTGTGGAACGCCACGTGGGCAGCACCTGTCGGCTGATTGCGGTGGAGGACGTCGAGACCCAGTGGGAGCACCTGCACCGGGCCGACGCGATCATCTTCGGCGCCCCGACCTACATGGGCAGCGCCTCGGCGTCCTTCAAGGGTTTTATGGAGGCCACCTCCGCGTTCTACCTCGCCCAGCCCTGGCGCGACAAGCTCGCCGCCGGGTTCACCAATTCCGGCTGCCTGTGCGGCGACAAACTCAACACCTTGCTGCAAATGGCCGTGTTCGCCGCCCAGCATTCGATGATCTGGGTCGGCCTCGACGTGCTGCCTGCGCGCAGCGGCACCGGACTGTTCGAAGGGCAACTCAATCGCCTCGGCAGCTCCCTCGGCGCCATGGCCCAGTCGAATGTCGAACAGTGCCCCGACGATGCGCCACCGCCCGAAGATCGCTGCACTGCGGCGCTTCTTGGCGAGCGGGTAGCGCAGCTGGCCGAACGCTTGCGTCACACCCCGATTTGAAACATCCCCTCAAAAAAGGAGCACGCCACATGAGCACATTCACCACCCGCGACGGCACCGAGATTTACTACAAGGACTGGGGCACCGGTCAGCCGATTGTCTTCAGCCACGGCTGGCCGTTGAACGCAGACAGCTGGGAATCCCAGATGATCTTCCTCGCCTCCAAGGGCTACCGGGTCATCGCCCACGACCGCCGTGGTCATGGCCGCTCCAGCCAGCCGTGGTCGGGCAACGACATGGACACCTACGCCGATGACCTGGCGCAATTGATCGAGTTGCTGGACCTGAAAGACGCCGTGCTGTTCGGCTTCTCCACCGGTGGCGGTGAAGTGGCGCGCTACATCGGTCGTCATGGCACGGATCGTGTTGCGAAGGCCGGGCTGATTTCCTCGGTGCCACCGCTGATGCTCAAGACCGAAGCCAACCCGGGTGGCCTGCCAATCGAAGTGTTTGATGGCATTCGTACGGCCTCGCTGGTGGACCGTTCGCAGCTGTACAAAGACCTCGCCGCCGGCCCGTTCTTCGGCTTCAACAAACCGGATGCCAAGCCATCACAGGGCATGATCGACTGGTTCTGGCTGCAAGGCATGAGCTCCGGCCACAAGAACGCCTATGACTGCATCAAGGCGTTCTCGGAAACCGACTTCACCGAAGACCTGAAGAAGTTCGACGTGCCGACATTGGTGGTGCATGGCGATGCGGACCAGGTGGTGCCGATTGAAGCGGCGGGGATTGCATCGGCCCGCTTGGTCAAGAGTTCGACGCTGAAGGTGTATCCGGGTGCGCCGCATGGTTTGACGGATACCCATAAAGATCAGCTCAACGAAGATCTGCTGGCATTTTTGAAGGGCTGATTAATACCGAAAAACCTGTGGGAGCGGGCTTGCTCGCGAAGGCGGTGAACCAGTCAACATCAATGTTGGCTGACACTCCGCTTTCGCGAGCAGGCTCGCTCCCACAGGGATTGTGTTCACTGGAGTTACGGGTGTGCGCACAACCCTGACGGCTGCGATCTTTTGCTGCTGAACGGCACCGCACGCACAACCCTGCACCGCCACGCAAACGGGGTGATCCCTTCGCTGCGGGTGAAGATGTGGCAGAAATGCGCCTGGTCGCAAAAACCGCATTCCAGACTAATCTGCGTCAAGGTCAGGTCGGTGTCCCGGATCAGTTGCTTGGCTTTGGCGATGCGCTGGCAACGAATCCAGTCCTGGGGCGATATCCCGGTGCTGCACTTGAACGCCCGGGAAAAATGGCTGCGCGACAACGCGCAAGCCCGGGCCAGTTCGGTGACTTCCAGGGTGTCGCTCAGGCCTTCGAGAATCAGTTGCTTGACCAGGTTTTCGCGCCAGGGCGCGAGGCCGCCGGTGGTGGCTTTATGCGCTGGCGTGGCGAACGCGCTGACGGCGTTGGGCTGAACGTGGGCCATGACAAATATCCGTGTCGGTGGGAATGCGCGGGCGCACTGCACGGTGGGTCAGCACCTTCCCTTTTTGAAGAAAACAGGTCTGCGCAGAGGGCTTCATTCTTGGGCGCGGAGGGCGGGCAGGCGAGTTAAACGTTGTTAATTCCGCGCGCGGTTCGTGGTGAACAAACCGCGCTAACTCAGCACATCGCTGCAATCGAGCGTCGGCCGGGATGGTGCAAGATGGGATACGCATGGCGGCCGTTGGCGGGCCGTTTTCTTCAGGACATCAAAGGTGAACGCATGAAGCATTCTCTGGTTTGCACACTGGGCCTCGCGGTTGCGCTGGCTTCCGGAATTTCCCTGGCGGCGGCGCCGGCTCAGGTCGGCACCCAAGTGCCCGGCTACTACCGATTGGCGGTGGGTGATTACGAAGTCACCGCGCTGTTTGACGGTTACAACGACCTGTCGCCGAAACTGCTCAAGGGCCTGACCCAGAGCCAGATCCGCGCATTGCTGGCCCGTCGTTCGATTGAAACGCCGGGAGTGCAAACCGCGTTCAACGCCTTTCTGGTCAACACCGGCAAGCAACTGATCCTGGTCGACACCGGGGCAGGGCAGTGCATCGGCGCCACCGCCGGCATGCTCTCGGACAACATGAAAGCCGCCGGTTATCAGCCCGATCAGGTCGACACCATCCTGCTGACTCACCTGCACCTCGACCACGTCTGCGGTCTGGTCGATGCCGAACAAAAACCGGTGTTCGCCAACGCCACGGTCTACGCCGCCAAGGCTGAAGCCGCTTATTGGCTCGACCCGCAAGCTCTGGCCAAGGCCCCCGAAGGCGCCAAGGCCTATTTCAAAATCGCCCAGGACTCCACCGCCCCGTATGTCGCGGCGGGTCGCTTCAAAACCTTCGACGCCGGCCAGTCGCCGGTGCCGGGTGTCGAGGCCACATTGGAAGCCGGGCACACGCCGGGCAGCACCACGTACCGCTTCACCTCCCAAGGGCAGAGCATTCTGTTTATGGGCGACCTGGTGCATAACCTCGCGGTGCAATTCCTGCATCCCGAGGTGTCGATCGGTTTTGACGTCAACAGCCAGCAGGCGATCAAGAGCCGCAACCAGGTGTTCTCCGATGCCGCGACCAGCAAGACCTGGGTCACGGCCGCGCACTTGCCATTCCCGGGCATCGGCCACATCGCCGCAGAGGGCAAGCATTTCCAATGGGTGCCCGTGGAATACGGTCCTTACAAACGAGCGGCGAAAGTGCCGTTGATCGAGTAAAGTCCTGAGCACTGCGAACACAAAACCTGTGGCGAAACGGATGACCTGTGGCGAGGGGGCTTGCCCCCGTTCCAGTGCGCAGCACTGGCAGTATTTCAGCTGCACTGGAGATTTTGGGGCCGCTTCGCAGCCCAACGGGGTGGTGCGGCATTCCGACAAGCCCCCTCGCCACAGGGTTTTGCATTGACCACTTAGCCTCGGTGTAACCACAAGGAAACCATGCTGATGAACCGTAACGATCTGCGCCGCGTCGACATGAACCTGCTGGTGATTTTCGAAGCCCTGATGTTCGAAAAGAACCTGACTCGGGTCGCTGAAAAACTGTTCATGGGTCAACCGGCGGTGAGTGCGGCGCTGGGGCGTTTGCGCGATTTGTTTGACGATCCGTTGCTGCTGCGCAACGGTCGCGGCATGGAGCCGACGGCGCGGGCACTGGCGATTCTCAAGGAACTGCAACCGGCGATGGACGTGATCTCTGGCGCAGTCAGCCGGGCCAAGGAATTCGAGCCGGCGAGCAGCTGTGATGTGTTTCGAATTGGTCTGTCGGACGACGCCGAGTTTGGCTTGTTTCCGCCGCTGCTGAGTCAGTTGCGGGAAGAGGCGCCGGGGATCATCGTCGTGGTGCGCCGGGCCAATTACCTGCTGATGCCGGCGTTGCTGGCGTCCGGGGAAATCTCCGTGGGCGTCAGCTACACCACCGATTTGCCGGCCAATGCCAAGCGCAAGAAACTGCGGGACATTCCCTGCAAGGTCCTGCGCGGAGACAAACGGCCCGGTCCTCTGACCCTCGACGAATACTGCGAACGGCCCCATGCGATGGTGTCGTTCTCCGGTGACCTGAGCGGCAACATCGATCTTGACCTGGCCAAGATCGGTCGCAGTCGGCGCGTGGTGCTGGGCGTACCGCAATTCAGCGGTTTGCGCGCCTTGTTGGCCGGCACCGAAATGATCGCAACCGTTCCCGATTACGCCGCGTGCGCCCTGGTCGAAGGCTGTGCCCTGCGCGCCGAAGACCCACCGTTCCCCATCGAAGCCGCACAACTGTCGATGGCCTGGAGCGGCGTGCACGACAACGACCCGGCCGAAAAATGGCTACGCTCACGCATCAGCCAATTCATGTCCGAACCCCTCAACATCCCAACCCCGTAACCCCAGTCCAACACCGACTGATCGTTCCCATGCTCCCGCGTGGGAATGCCTCAACGGACGCTCCGCGTTCGGCTTTGGTTGGGACGCGGAGCGTCCCGGGCTGCATTCCCACGCAGAGCGTGGGAACGATCAAAGTCAGCGCCGTCGAAAATCAAGATCAAAAGATCGTCCGAACGCGGCCCGAGCCTTAGGCAGCTACTTGGGATGTGCGTGTAAGCAAAAAGAGCACGTACATCCAATTTTTCCCATTCCCCCCCCGGCACTCTCTCATCAAGTGCCGGCGAAGCCATGCCGGCGATTTTTCAATGGGGCGGACGGCCATGAATGCATCGGGACGGGATGAGCGGGCTCAGGATTGGGGGCTGTTGTTTTTGCGGGTCAGCGGTGGGTTGTTTCTGTTGTGGGTGCACGGCTTGCCCAAGCTGCTGAACTACACCGAGCAACTGCAAAACATCGAAGACCCGTTCCACCTCGGCGCCAATCTGACGCTGAACCTGGCGATTTTCGCCGAAGTGCTGTGCCCGCTGCTGATCGTCGCCGGGGTGCTGGTGCGTCTGGCGTGTTTGCCTATCCTGTTTCTGCTGCTGGTGGCGCTGGTGATCGTGCATCCGCAATGGAGCCTGTTCGAAGGGCAGTTCGGCTGGCTGCTGTTGATTGTGTTCACCAGCATCCTTATCGCCGGGCCGGGACGGCTGGCGCTCAATGATCGATTCGCCGGAGTTTTGCGTTATGCCTGAGTCTTCCAACACCCCTGCAACCACGCGGCCGGGTTTCGACGAGATCGTGACCCTGATCATCAAGCACCGGGTCAAGGCCGGGTTCGAAGCGCCGTATGAAGCCTGGTTGCGCAACATCGTGACGATTGCCGGGCAGCAGGAAGGGCACTTGGGCGTGGACGTGATGCGCGGCAAAAACGCCGGCCTCGACATGTACACCTGCGTGCTGCGCTTTTGCTCCACCGAGGCGATGCAGCACTGGCTGGATTCACCGCAACGCCTGGAACTGGTCAACGAAGCCACACCCATGCTGGCCGACGGCGACCAGACCGAAGTCAACCCGGTCAATGAATTCTGGTTCGCGCCAACCGTCGACGCCGCATCGCCACCGCCACCGCGCTGGAAGCAAGCCGTGGTGACGTTGCTGGTGATTCTGCCGCACACCTTGCTGGTGCCGCTGCTCTGGGGGCCGCTGCTCAAGCTCAACCCCATCCTGTCCAACTACGTGGTCGCCACGTTCCTGATCACCGTGACCATCGTGGTGTCGGTGGTGTACCTGTTCATGCCCCGGGCGACCCGATTGTTCGCGTCCTGGCTTTCTCATTCCACTGCGACGAAGGAAACGCGATGAACGCCGATCTGATTCTATTCAATGGCCAATTCCATACCGTTGACCGCGAAAACCCGCTGGCCAGTGCGGTCGCGATCAAGGACGGGCGCTTTGTCGCGGTCGGTAATGACGGCGAAGCCATGGCCCTGCGCGGTTCGGGCACCCAGGTCATCGACCTCAAGGGCCGCTGCGTCATCCCCGGCCTCAACGACTCGCACTTGCACCTGATCCGTGGCGGCCTCAACTACAACCTCGAGCTGCGCTGGGAAGGCGTGCCGTCACTGGTCGATGCCCTGCGCATGCTCAAGGACCAGGCCGACCGCACACCGACCCCTCAATGGGTGCGAGTGGTGGGGGGCTGGAACGAATTCCAGTTCGCCGAAAAACGCATGCCGACTCTGGAAGAACTCAACCAGGCCGCGCCGGACACCCCGGTGTTTGTCCTGCACCTCTACGACCGCGCCTTGCTCAACCGCGCCGCGCTGCGCGTCGCCGGCTACACCCGCGACACGCCAAACCCGCCGGGTGGCGAAATCGTGCGCGATGCCAACGGCAACTCCACCGGCATGCTGGTCGCGCGCCCGAACGCGATGATTCTCTACTCGACGCTCGCCAAAGGGCCAAAGTTGCCGCTGGAATATCAGGTCAACTCGACCCGCCAGTTCATGCGCGAACTCAATCGCCTGGGCCTGACCAGCGCCATCGATGCCGGCGGCGGTTTCCAGAATTACCCGGACGATTACCAGGTGATCGAGCAGTTGGCCAAGGATCAGCAACTGACGATCCGCATCGCCTACAACCTGTTCACCCAAAAGCCCAAGGAAGAGCTCACCGACTTCAAGAACTGGACGTCGAGCGTGACCCTGCACCAGGGCGACGACTACCTGCGACACAACGGCGCCGGCGAGATGCTAGTGTTCTCGGCGGCGGATTTCGAGGACTTCCTCGAACCGCGCCCGGACCTGCCGCAAACCATGGAAGACGAGCTGGAACCGGTGGTACGCCACTTGGTGGAACAGCGCTGGCCGTTCCGTTTGCACGCCACCTACAACGAATCCATCAGCCGCATGCTCGACGTGTTCGAGAAGGTCAATCGCGACATTCCGTTTAACGGTTTGCCATGGTTTTTCGACCATGCCGAAACCATCACCCCGCAGAACATCGAGCGGGTGAGGGCACTGGGCGGTGGCATTGCGATCCAGGACCGGATGGCGTTCCAGGGCGAGTATTTCGTCGAGCGCTACGGCGCCAAAGCTGCCGAAGCCACGCCGCCGATCAAGCGCATGTTGGCCGAAGGTATACCGGTCGGCGCCGGCACCGACGCCACCCGGGTGTCCAGCTACAATCCTTGGACCTCGTTGTATTGGATGGTCAGCGGCCGCACCGTCGGCGGTCTGGAATTGCACGCTGAAGGTTTGTCGCGACTGACCGCGCTGGAACTGTTCACCCACGGCAGCGCCTGGTTCTCGTCCGAACAGGGCAAGAAAGGCCAGATCAAGGCCGGGCAACTGGCCGACGTCGCCGCCCTCAGCGCGGATTTTTTCAGCGTTGATGAAGAAGCGATCAAGTGGATCGAGTCCGTGTTGACCGTGGTCGGCGGCAAAGTGGTGTACGCCGCCGGTGACTTCGAAAAACTCGGCCCGGCCAGCGTGCCGGTGCTGCCGGACTGGTCGCCGGTGGTGAAAGTCCCGGGCCACTGGCGCCCGACTTCACCGATGCAGGCCCAGGTGCACCATTGCAGCGGACCGTGCGGCGTGCATGCCCACAGCCATGACAAGGCACGCCTGTCGAATGCGCCAGTCAGTGATTTCGCCGGTTTCTGGGGCGCCTTCGGCTGCTCGTGCTTTGCCTTCTGACGCCCATAAAAAAGCGCCGGCCCAACGTGCCGGCGCTCCAAGCACCATCCATCTACCGAGGAGTTTCACATGAGCAACGTTCCGTACAAACGCCTGAACAAAGACGACGCCGTTGTACTGTTGGTTGACCACCAGACCGGCCTGATCTCGTTGGTGCAGGATTTCTCGCCCAACGAATTCAAGAACAACGTGCTGGCCCTCGCGGACCTGGCCAAGTTCTTCAAACTGCCGACCATCCTCACCACCAGTTTCGAAAACGGCCCCAACGGCCCGATGGTCCCTGAGCTGAAAGAACTGTTCCCGGACGCGCCGTACATCCCGCGTCCGGGCCAGATCAACGCCTGGGACAACGAAGACTTCGTCAAAGCCGTCAAGGCCACCGGCCGCAAGCAGCTGATCATTGCCGGTGTGGTGACTGACGTGTGCGTGACCTTCCCGACTTTGTCGGCCCTGGCCGAAGGGTTTGAAGTGTTCGTGGTCACCGATGCGTCGGGCACCTTCAACGAAACTGTGCAACAAGCCGCCTGGGCGCGCATGTCGGCGGCCGGTGCACAACTGGTGAACTGGTTCTCCGTGGCTTGCGAGCTGCAAGGCGACTGGCGCAACGACATGGAAGGCCTGGCCAACCTGCTGTCGCCGCGTATTCCGAACTATCGCAATTTGATGAACAGTTATTCGGTACTCACGTCGAAGTAATTTCTATCGGTTATCGCGCAACCTGTGGGAGCGGGCTTGCTCGCGAAGGCGGGGTGTCAGGCAACATTAATGCTGACTGACACTCCGCCTTCGCGAGCAAGCCCGCTCCCACATGGATCATTGTGTTTGGCGTTTTTGTAGCCACCCCAAAAACCCTCCTTTCTTGACCGGCACCGGCATGGCCATCAACGCCAACCGACTGTTCTGCTGCCGCACCGCCTGCAACTTGTTCAATGCCCGCCCAACCTCGCCACGCTGCGCCATGCAATCGCGGGTCAGGGACTTGTCGATCCGGTAAATGATGCACGACGTCAGCGCCGTAAAGCAGGCCTGGGACGGTGTGTCGGTGAGGATGCTCTGTTCGCCCATGACTTCGCTCGGCCCCATGCGTCCGGCTTCGGTTTGCCCGGTGCCGTCGGGCACGGTGGCGCTGACCACGCCGGTGGCGATCACGAACAGGCTGTCCGGCACTTCATTCAATTCCAGCACCACCTGACCCGCCGTGTACTGTTGCGGGACCATGGCTTGCGCCAGTCGATCGCGTTCATCCTCGCTCAGTGAGCGGAAGATTTTCACTTCATCTAGCAACGCCCGGGCCCGGGTCGAAGGCTCGATCACGCCATCGAGCTGCCGGGAAATCCCCGCCGCTTCCAGATGCCGATGGGCCAGGTCGAACAGCTGATTACGCACGTCGCCTTTTTTGCTCAGTTCCGCGATAAACCCGCTGGCCACGTAGATGGACATGGTTTCGCCGGCCTCTTTCAGCACGGCTTTTGGCGCCGGGTTGAGCAGCAACGTGCTGCTGCCCTGAAGCGTACGGTCCAGCGCATCCAGCACCCGACGTGGGCGGATATGGTTAGGCACCTGAATGCTGATCGACACGCCGTGCATGTTGTTTGGCCGGCTCAGGTTGACGATTTTCGCCTTGGCCGCCACCGAGTTCGGCACCACCGCCATGGTGCCGGCGCTGGTGAGCAGATGCGTGGCGCGCCAATCGATGTCGAGCACCTTGCCTTCCACACCGTCGATCACCACAAAGTCATCCACCTGATACGGCTTGGTGGTGTTGAGCACGATCCCGGAAAACACATCGCTCAAGGTGCTCTGCAACGCCAAACCGACCACGATCGCCACCACCCCGGACGTTGCCAGCAAACCCTTGACCGGCAACTCCAGCACATAACCCGCCGCCGCGACGATCGCCACCAGAAACACCAGCGCGCCGATGACATCCTGCAACAAGCGCCCGCTGTGACCGATGCGGCGCATCAGCACCAGGCCGATAACTTCGGTCAGTACCCGTGCGGCGTACAGCCACCAGATAATCCCCAACGCCGTGGCCCCGAGCTGCGCCACGCGGTCATCGGCAAACAGCGGTGCCTGCAACGGGCTGACACCGGCGTTGATGATCACCGCGCTGAAAATCAGGAACAGCGCCAGGCGCAGGCCGATGCGGATCACGCGGCTCTGCAGTGGCGCGAGGTGCCAGAGCAGGGCGTCGATCACCAGCAGCAGGGCGCTCCAGGACAGGGGATGAGCGTAGACAAAGGACATGGCGGAACTCCGATGACGGGTTGATACGGTTTTGTGCCAGCTGATAATTGTGGCGAGGGGGCTTGCCCCCGTTCGAGTGCGCAGCGCTCGCCCTTTTTTTGGGGGACCGCTTCGCGCTCCAACGGGGGCAAGCCCCCTCGCCACAAAGGCAGTGTTTGCCTCAAGTCCTCAGTTCAAATGCGTCTTCAGTTCCAGCGCCGCCTGCCGCACCGCCGCTTTCACTTCCGGAATCTGACTCAGCGGATTCAACAAGCCAAAGTCGTGAATCATCCCGTTGTAACGCACCGCCGTGACCGGCACACCCGCCGCATCCAGATGCTGGGCATAAGCCTCGCCTTCATCACGCAACACGTCGAACTCGGCGGTTTGCACCAGCGCTGCCGGCAAGCCTTTGAGCTGTTCGGCGCTGGCCTGCAACGGCGAGGCGTGGATCTGCGCACGCTGGCCGGCGTCGGTGGTGTAGTTGTCCCAGAACCAATTCATCATGCCCTTGGTCAGGAAATGCCCTTCGGCAAATTGTTGGTACGACCGGGTGTCGAACTGCGCGTTGGTCACCGGCCACATCAGCAACTGGAAGCGCAGCGCCGGGGTTTTCTGTTCCTTGGCCATCAACGCCACGACCGCCGCCATGTTGCCGCCGACGCTGTTGCCGGCCACTGCGAGGCGTTTGCCATCGACGCCGATTTCCTTGCCATGCTCGGCGACCCAACGAGTCGCGGCATACGCCTGGTTGATCGCGGTCGGGTACTGCGCTTCCGGGGACGGCGTGTAGTCGACATATACCGCCACCGCGCCGGAGCCCACCACCAGGTCATGGATCAAGCGTTGGTGCGACGGGTAATCACCGAGCACCCAGCCGCCACCGTGGAAGAACATGAACACCGGCAACTCACCCTTGACCTTGGCCGGGCGCACGATTTTCAGGTTGATGCTTTGCTCGCCGACCTTGATCGCGCGCTCGCTGACTTCCACACCCGACAGATCCACTTTCACCGAGTTCTGCGCGCCGGTCAGCACCGCACGGGCATCCTTGGGGCTCAGTTGTTCGAGGGGTTTGCCACCGCCAGCAGCGAGGGCTCCGAGGAAGGCCTGGGTGTTGTGTTCGACACCAGGGCTGCCCGCAGCGAAGGCGTTGCCAACGGCGAGGGCGAGGAGGGAAGCGGTCAGGGTCTTTTTGACGAGGTTCATGGTGTAAATCCTTTTTAATTATGTGTGAGTCCCGTAGGAGCTGCCGAAGGCTGCGATCTTTTAAAAACAAGATCAAAAGATCGCAGGCTTCGGCAGCTCCTACAGTGAGTAGGTCTGGGCTTCATCAGCACCATGGACACAGATTAATGGGGTGCCAGAAACGGAAAAAGCGGCTATAAAGTGTTTGACTGTCAACCAGAGCGTGACAATGAACCCGTACGAAGATATGCGTATTTTTTGCCAGGTCATGGACTCCGGCAGCTTCACTGCGGCGGCCGACCAATTGGGCCTGTCCAAGCAATTCGTCAGCCGCCGGTTGATGCAACTGGAAGAACGCCTCGGCGTGCGTTTGCTCAATCGCTCGACCCGGCGCCTGGATGTCACACCGTTGGGCCAGAGTTATTACGAATCAGCCTTGCGCCTGCTCAGCGAAGTCGAGCAAGTGGAGCAGGGCATCGCCGGCCAGACCACCGAACCCCGTGGCACCATTCGCCTGAGCGCGCCGCTGTCGTTTGCGCTCGCGCATTTGGGCTGCTTGCTGCCGGTGTTTTTGCAGCGCTACCGCGATGTCACCGTGGAAGTGGACTTGAGTGATCGGCCGGTGGATTTGCTCGGCGAGGGCTACGACCTGGCGTTGCGCATCGGTGTGCTGGAAGACTCGACCCTGATCGCCCGACGCATCGCCTCGATCCAGCGGGTGTACTGCGCCAGCCCGGCCTACCTGGCCGAGCGCGGCACGCTGGGCAAACCCGAAGACTTGCTCAACCACGACTGCCTGCCGTATGGGCATGGGCGCCACGTGCAATGGCGGTTTGAAGGGCAGGGCAAGCCGCTGACGGTCAATGTCACCGGGCGGATGCGCGTGAATAACGGGGAGTTGTTGAAGGATGCGGCGATTGCGGGGATGGGGATTACGTATTTGCCGACGTTCATTGTCGGCGCGGCGTTGAAGGACGGACGGCTGGTGCCGGTGCTGGAGGATTTTCAACCGGAGCCGCTGACATTGTCGGCGGTGTACCCGCAGCATCGCCAAGGGTCGCGGCCGGTGCAGGCGTTTATCGAGTTTTTGAGGGAGCGGTTGGATCAGCGGGAGGGCGGGTTATAGCGCGGATTTACGGTTCACACGGTCCCTGTGGGAGCGGGCTTGCTCGCGAAGGCGGTGGGTCAGTCGACATTTCTGCTGGCTGATACACCGCCTTCGCGAGCAAGCCCGCTCCCACAGGGGATTTGTTGGGGGTCAGTTAGCCCGTTTGTCGTCGCCCGGTTCGCCGCCGACGTGAACGCCATGGTCATCGGCTACCTGGCCGACCGCATGAACGCCACGGTTGTCGCCCAGTTCACCGGCACGATGCACGCCGTGGTCATCGCCCAGTTCACCCGCACGATGCACGCCATGGTCGTCACCTAGCTCACCCGAGCGATGCACGCCATGGTCATCGCCCAGTTCACCCGCGCGATGCACGCCATGATCATCCCCGCGCTCAGCATGGGTGCCGTTGCGTCCGGAGTTTGAGGCGTCCCCGGTATGTCCCGAGCCATGGTCGCTGCCGCTGTGGCCACTGCTGTTTCCACCGTTGCCGCTGCTGCCACCGCCGCCGTGACTGCCGCCATTGCCGCTGCCACCGCCGCCGGATCCACCACCAGATCCGCCGCCGCTACCGCCCGAGCCACCACCGCCGCCAGAACCACCGCCGCCACCGCCCGAGCCACCACCACCGCCGCCGCCCCCACCTCCGGAGCCACCGCCGCCACTCCCGCCATCCTTGGCCTGTGCGCTCGATACCCCGGACAGGCTGTCCGGAATCAGTACGGTAGACGCCGACAGAACTGCGCCAATAGCTACTGCAAGTAAAAGCTTGTTGATGTGCATGTCGTTCTCCGTCTTCTTATTCAAGTTGGAACGTTGATGAACAATGCAACGTGCTGCCTGATTCAGTTCGTAAACACATCAGCGTTCCGATTTATTCGTTCGTGACGTCGATGACCGATGCACGGTAGCGAGACCCTGTTGCAGAGGTCAGTGAATACTCGAAGCCAGTTCGAAAATCGGCATGTACATCAGGATTACGATGACCCCGATCAGCAGGCCGATGAAGGTCATCAGCAGCGGTTCGAACAGGCGCACGAACCACTCGAGCCAGCGGCTGATTTCTTCGTCGTAGAAGTCGGCGCTGCGTTCCATCATTTGCCCGAGGTTGCCGGACTGCTCGCCCGCACGCAGCAAACGCAGGGAAACCGGGGTCACGAGGTGGTTGAGTTCCAGCGCGGTGGACAACGACTGACCCTCGCGCACCCGTTCGCAGGCTTGGTCCAGGCGCACCCGCGAAGCCACGGTGAGCAGCCCGCGAACCATGCCCATGGCCGTGACGAGCGGTATCCCGCCCTGCAGCAGAATCCCCAGGGAACGGTAGAAGCGCGCCAGTTCGTACATGAAGATCCGTTGATGCACCGCCGGGAGTTTTTCGATCAAGCGGTCCACGCCCCGACGAAAGGCCGGTTGGCGCTGGAGGAAGGCGAGGGCGACGATGATCGCTGCCAGCGTGCCGAAAAATTCCATCTGGTGGGTGTGGAGGAACATGCCGCCGCTCATCAGGACCTGCGACATCCACGGCAGGTTCGAACCGAGGCCTTCGAACACCAGGCTGAAGCGCGGTACCACGTAGCCCATCAGAAACAGCACCACGCCGCCGCCGACAATCAGCAACAGCATCGGGTAGATCGAGGCGCTGATGATCTTCTGTCGCACCTCGTCCATACGCTGGCGATAACTGACGTAACGCCCGAGAGCCTCGCCCACCGCGCCTGTCTTCTCGCTGGACTGCACCAGCGCCACGTAGAGCGGCGGGAACACCGCCGACAACTGGCCCAGCGCCTGGGAGAACGATTTGCCTTCATACAACAGGCGCACCAGTTCGCTCAGGGTTTTGCGGGCCTGGGGCGCGGTTTCCTTTTCCGCGAGGCTCTCCAGCGCATCGATCAACGGCAGGCCGGCGTTCAGCAACGTGGTCAGCTCCTGGCTGAACAGCACCAGATTGAAGGTCTCGCGCTGGCGCAGGCGCAAGGCCCGCCAGTGTCGTTCGGCTTGCAGGCTGACCACGCGCAAGCCCTGGTCTTCGACGATGCGTCGGGCTTCGCTGTGGCCGGGGGCTTCGACGGTCATCGAGACCACGCCGGCCTTGCCGACAGCCTTGAGATGAAAGCGCATGGGCGTCGCTCCGGTCATTGCCAGTTAGTGACTTCAGCGTTTTCGCCTTCGCCGCCGGGTTGCCCGTCCTTGCCCATCGACAGCAAGTCGTACTCGCTGTTTTCACCGGGGTAGCGGTAGCTGTAGCTGCGACCCCATGGGTCCATGGGCAGTTTTTTCTGCAAATACGGGCCGGTCCAGCGGGTTTCATCGCTCGGCGCGGTGACCAGCGCCTGCAAACCCTGCTCGGTGGACGGGTAGTGACCGACCTCCAATCGGTACAGATCCAGCGCCTTGCTCAGGCCTTCGATCTGCGCCTTGGCCACCTTCACTTCCGAGCGCCCGAGCTGGGCGAAATACTTCGGCGCGACGATGCCGGCCAACAGCCCCAGCACCACCAACACCACCAACAATTCGAGCAAGGTGAACCCGCTTTGGGAACGCGGGGCGGAACACAGACGCTGATTCATGATGACCTCATCCAGTCGGCAGCAGGGTCGCTATCAAGGCCTATGCAATTGCCATGCTCACCCTTGGTGATACCGCTGGACCCCTTGTGATCCGGGCCTTTTCGCCGACGGCACAGTGCTT
Source organism: Pseudomonas sp. NPDC096950 (assembly GCF_044762525.1). Taxonomy (NCBI): domain Bacteria; kingdom Pseudomonadati; phylum Pseudomonadota; class Gammaproteobacteria; order Pseudomonadales; family Pseudomonadaceae; genus Pseudomonas; species Pseudomonas sp. NPDC096950. Next base: position 131,183 of record NZ_JBIWEL010000001.1, read on the forward strand.
GCGTATGGCTGATGGACTACCGGCCATTGGGGCATAAGCCCCGTTTTTCGGGGCCGGCCAGGGGAGGTATGAAACATGAAAACTCTCACCGCAGGACTGCTCGGCACGCTGCTGCTGACCGGCATCGCCCAGGCCGATGTCTTCGTTTCCATGGACACCAAGGGCAGCTACGTTTTGTCCAATGTCCACCGTCCCGGACGGCACTATGAACGGGTGATTCACGAGCCCGAATCCGCGCAACTGAGCATGGATCAGCAACCGCAGATGATCACCAAACAGCCCTACGCCGAGCTGGTTTCAGCAGCGGCCACGGCCAATCAATTGCCGGCGGCGCTGCTGCACGCGGTGATCCGGGAAGAGTCCCGCTACAACGCCGATGCGACGTCGGCAAAAGGCGCCGGCGGGTTGATGCAATTGATGCCCGACACCGCCCGGGAACTGGGGGTGACCGACGTCTACGACCCCAAGGCCAACATCCAGGGCGGCGCCCGTTATCTCAAGCGTTTGCTGACCTTGTTTGACAACGACATCAGCCTCGCCGTCGCGGCTTACAACGCCGGGCCGCAAGCCGTGCTCAGCCGTGGCGGGGTGATCCCGCCGTTCGCCGAAACCCAGCGTTATGTGCCCAATGTCTTGCGCCAATACCGACGCTTGCAGGGCCTGGCCGTGGATGCGCCGTTGTGATCGACGGTCGTGGGGCAGGTTGCCCCAAATGTGGGGCAAACCGGGGGCGCCCGGAATGTGGGGAATGGGTGGGGAATATCCCCCGGCTTATCAACTCGTTTCTCTAACCCGCTGATAAACAAACATATTTTTTATGGCATGCGGATTGCTCAACCGGACTTGTCGAGAATTATTCCTGTGAGCACCCACAGCGAGGCCCGTGATCATGACCGGCATACCCCACGCTCATCACTTGGTTAACCTGCTGCTGTTTTTAGCGCCGATGTTTGGCCTGCAGCTGGCTGAAGCCGCCGTGCGCTGCGAGCGCAATCTGGTGGCCAACGTCGTGGCGTTCGATCAGCCGCTGATGTTCAACCGCCTCGGCGCACAGAACGCCAACGGCATGATGTTCGCCCTGCGCCGCGATGTGGTCGATGATCATGATCGCTCCCTGGCCCAGGGTGGTTCGGCGGTGCCGGGCAAAGTTTCCCTGCGCCCCGACAAGCGCCCGCGTCCGCTGGTGTTGCGCGTCGCCGCCGGTGACTGCCTGACCGTCAACCTGCAAAACCTGCTGGCCTACCAGGCCAATCCGGGGGCGCACGAGGGCGGTGAGGAAGAAGAGGGCGAAGTCGAATTCGGCAACGATGACTTCAAGGTCGATGAGCAAGTCACCGACCGCCACGTCGGCTTCCAGGTCAACGGCCTGCAAGCGGTCAACAGCATCGACGACATCGCGTCCTATACCGGGCGCAACGCCAACAGCCTGATCGCCCCCGGCGCCACCCGTTCCTACACCTTGTACGCCGAGCGCGAAGGCGCATTCGCCGCCAGCAGCCGTGGTGCGACCTTCGGTGGCGAGGGTGATGCGGGCAACGTCGCCAACGGTTTGTTCGGCGAAGTGGTGGTGGTGCCCAAGGGCGGCCGCACCTATCGCAACACCGTGACCGAAGAAGAAATGCGCCTGGCCAGCACTGGCCGCACGCCAACCGGTCAGCCGATTGTCGACTACCAGGCGCGCTACCCGCAGCGCGAACCGTGGATCCGTGAAGGCAAGGCCGGCACGCCGATTATCGGCATGGTCGACGGCAATGAAATCATTTCCAGCGAGAGCGATGCGATCGTGATGGGCAGCAACGCCGACGGCAGCTTCCCGGCCTCGACCTATCCGCTGGAAGCCGTTGGCAAACGCAACCCGGCGATCCCCAATCGGCTCGAACCGTTCCGCGACTTCGCCTCGCAGTTCCAGGATGAAACCGCCGCCACCCAGGCGTTCCCGGCCTATTGGGCTGACCCGGTGATGGCCCACGTGCTGGAACCGACCCGCGATTCGTTCATGATCAACTACGGCTCCGGCGGCATGGGCGCCGAGGTGGTGGCCAACCGCTTGGGCGTCGGGCCGATGCACGATTGCCTGTCCTGCGCCTACGAAGAATTCTTCCTCAGCTCCCACACCGTCGGCGATGTGGCGATGCTGGTGGACGTACCGGCCAACGCTGGCCTGGAAAACATTCGCCCCGGCGAAACGCCCCGCGCGGATCAGATCGGGGTCAAGGCGACCATGGCGCTGTATCCGTCGGAGCCGGCCAACGTCAACCACAGCTACATCGGCGACTTCGTCAAATTCCGCAACACCCACAACGGCCACGAGCAGCACATTTTTCACCTGCACGGCCATCAGTGGTTGTTCAACCCGAACGATGATAACACCGACTACGTGGACGCCCAGGGCATCGGTCCGGGCGCCGGCTATACCTACGAAATCGCCAACGGTGGTTCGGGCAACCGTAACCGCGTGGCCGGCGATGCGATCTATCACTGCCATTTCTACCCGCACTTTGCCCAAGGCATGTGGAGCATGTGGCGGGTCCACGATGTGTTTGAAGAAGGCACCAAACTTGAGGTGTCGCAGCAGGGTAGCGACGGTTATCACAGCGAGCCGTATGCCTTGCGCAGCGGTAAACCAGCGGCGGGTGCACGGGCCTTGCCCGATGGCGAGATTGTCGCCGGGACGCCGATCCCTGCGGTCGTGCCGTTGCCGGGCAAAGCCATGGCGCCGATGCCGGGCAAAGTCGCCGTGGTACCGAAAATCGGCGAAACCCTGGTGGCTGGTAACGATGACGATGACGACGATGATGGTGAACACCATGGCGGTGGCACTCAAGCCATCGGCTCCCTGGCCCTGGTGGATCGCAGCGAAGCCAACCGCAATGCCGACGGCAGCCTGAAAAACCCTGGCTATCCGTTCTGGATCGGCGGCATGGAAAGTTCGGTCGGGCAACGTCCGCCAACGCCACCGCTGGACATGCTCGACGCCGCCAAGGCCTTGTCCCTGAAAACCAGTGGCAAAGCCCTGTGGGCCAATCTCGACCCGGCGCAGTCCGGTGGTTGGGACGGAGGCCTCGGCCGGCATTCCCTGGACGGTTTCTCCTCCGGTGGCCTGGCGCACACCGTCACCACGTCCCTGGATTTCTCCAAGGAAGTGACCCGCGCCAAACCGATCTACATGCCGGAAGAGGGCACCGAAGTCGAACAGGCGGCCATGGCCTTCCACGCGAAAAAGGATCACCCAAGCTTCGCGCTGCTGCCCGGTAATCAAATCGTGGCGAAAGCTTTCCGCACTAACGGCGCGTTGCCGATTGCCGGTGCGCCGTACTACGAACCGTGCATGGACGACCGGCAAAAACGCCTGACCGCCAGCGCCGGCACGGGCGAGTTCAACAGCGGCGAGCGCGTCGATGGGATGTCCTTTGTCGGTTCCTCGACCTTCACCGCTGACCGTCCACGCATCTACAAAGCCGCGAACATCCAGTTCGACGCGGTGTACAACAAGGTCGGCTACCACTTCCCGCAAGCGCGCATCCTCGCCCTGTGGGAAGACGCCTGGCCGGTGATCACCAAGCAGCGTCCGCCAGAACCGCTGGTGATGCGCATGAACACCTTCGACTGCGTGCAATACCAGCAAACCAACCTGGTACCGGCCACCTATGAGATGGATGACTATCAGGTGCGCACGCCGACCGACGTGATCGGCCAGCACATTCACCTGCCGAAGTGGGACCTGACCGCCGCCGACGGCTCGGCCAACGGCTGGAACTACGAAGACGGCGTGCTCTCACCCGGCGCCGTGCAAGAACGCATCCACGCGATTCGCGAGTTCAACCAGTGCGAAGGCACCGACCCGCGTGACGGCACGCCGGCCTGCCCGAAAGCCAAGACTCACCCGTTCTTCGGTCAGTATGGCCGCGCGGATTGGCTGGGGGCGCGCACGGCGATGCAGCGCTGGTTTGTCGATCCGGTGGTGAATGCCAAAGGCGTCGACCGTGGCCTCGGGACCATTTTCACCCACGACCATTTAGGCCCATCGACTCACCAACAGATTGGCTTGTATGCGACGGTGCTGGCAGAACCGGCCGGTTCCACCTGGTTCCACGCCGAAACCGGCGAGCCGTTGTACAGCGGCGCGCGGCAGGATGGCGGGCCGACGTCGTGGCAAGCGGTGGTGTCCACCGGCGACCTGGACGGCGACGGCAAGAACGACAGCTTCCGTGAGTTCTTCCTCGAGTACAGCGACTTCCAGCACGCTTATGAAGCGGGTGTGTACGTGGGCGCCGGACCGGATGGCGTGCCGAATCCACAAGCGTTCCCGGCCACCGCGGACAGCTTCCGCTACTCGATCAACCCACCATTGCGCAAACAGGCCGAGACCCTGCTGGAACAAGTGGTCGAAACCCGTGGCGGCTTGATGCCGGGCTGCCCGAGCCGGCCATGCCCGCAAGCGATCTCGGTGGATGACCCCGGCATGTTCGTGGTCAATTACCGCAACGAACCCCTGGCCCTGCGGGTGTACGACCCGAACAAAGTCGGCCCGGACGGCAAGCGCGGCATGCAGGCCGACGGCCTCGGCGGCGACCTGGCGTATGCCATGCAAAGCCGCACCGACCGCGCGATCCCGGCGATGAACCTGGCGCCAAACCTGGTCACTGCAGCCACCGGCCCGACCGGCGGCACTACGCTGTTCCCGCCGCACATCAACAAGGGCGGCGCCGAACCGGGTGACCCGTTCACTCCGATGCTGCGCACCTACACCGGTGACAACGTGCGGCTGCGGGTGCATGCCGGCGGTCACGAAGAAGAGCACAACGTGACCCTGCACGGCGTGAAGTGGCTGCAAAGCGGCTCTGGTTTCGGCAACAGCTCCAACTCTGGCTGGCGCTCGTCGCAGATGATCGGGATCTCCGAACAGATGGGCTTCATCGCGCCGGTCTCGATGCTCTCCAGTTCGGCGGCCACCACCGGGGATTATCTGTACTCGATGGACGCGTCCCTGGAAGGCTACTGGAGCGGAATCTGGGGCGTGATGCGTAACTACACGGCCCAGCGCAACGATTTGTTCGCGCTGCCGAACAACCCGAAACCGGCGGGTATGCGCAACACCGTGGCGTTCGACGGCACCTGCCCACGGATCGGCGCCAACCCGAATGGCATCGGCACCCGGCCCACCGTGCAACGCAACTATGACGTGGTTGCGGCGCTGGCCAACGACATCCTCGGCAATCCGCTGAGCCTGTCCATCGGCGACCCGGCGGGGCTTGGTCAACACGTGGGCGGGCCGTTGAATCCGGCGGGGGGCACGCTGGTGTACAACTCGCGGGCGGTGAGCATTCCGCAAGTGACCGTGACCGATCCCGAGGATGGCGAGACCTTCACCATCGGCGGGCAAAGCGGTCCGCTGCATGACCCGACGGCGATCCTTTACGTGCGCAAATCCGACCTCGATCCGGTCACCGGCAAGTTGAAACCCGGTGTGCCTGTCGAACCGCTGGTGCTGCGCGCGGCGGCCGGTGACTGCATCAACATCACCCTGGAAAACCGCTTGCCCAGCGTGATGCCGGACCTGACTCAGACGGCGGTGATGCAAGGCATCGTCAAACGTGATCGCAACCATGGCGAAGGCTCGACCACCTTCAGCAACAACCTGATGCGGCCGTCGAGCCACGTTGGCCTGCATGCGCAATTGCTGGCCTACGACATCACCAAATCCGACGGCACCAACGTCGGCGCCAACCCGATCCAGACCGTGCCACCACGGGTCGGTAACAGCGGCGCGTACCCGACCCGCACGTATCAGTACTACGCCGGGCACCTGGAGCGCGAAGGCAAGCCGATCTCGCAACTGGGCCGCAGCGTCGACAACATCAACGCCACGGCGGTGGAGTTCGGCGGGTTGAATTTCACCCCGGCGGACGTGATCAAGCAGCCGCAAAAAGGCCTCGGTGGCGCGATGAGCATCCTGCCGATCGGCGCGACCTGGGTTGAAGATGTGCGCAAGGTCTCGGCCACGGTCACGGCGGCGGGGCAGACCACCTACCGCGACTTTGCGATGGTCTGGCAGAAAGCGTTGAACATGCGTTGGGCCAACGGTCGGCCGGTGGAAGGCATTGCCTCGGAAGGCAACGGCGTGCCGACTGATCCGCAGGACAACTCGAGCATGGCGATCAACTACAAGACCGAGCCGATGTGGTTCCGCTTCGGCCTGGCGCCGGACGCACCGTTCGGGCATGCCGATGGCAATGGCTACGGCGACGTGCCGAACGCGCACATGGCCTACAGCAACGCGCTGGTGGGTGGCGATCCGCAAACGCCGGTGCTGTATGTGAAACCGGGGCAACCGTTCCGCACGCACATTCTGATGCCGACCGGGGGCAGTCGCGGTTCGACCTTCCAGCTTGATGGGCATGTGTGGTCGGTCAATCCGTTCCAGTCAGAGAAGAGCGATACCGGTGGTTATCCGATGAGTACGCCAGGGGTGGGCTCGGTGCGGTTCGGCTACAACCCGATGTCGATGTACATCGGCGCCCACGAAAGCATCCTGCCGGCGGCGCACTTCAGCTTCATGCACCCGAGCGCCGGGGGCAGCAACGCGATACCGGGCGACTACCTGTTCCGCGACTACGCCGCCTACGGCAACACCGCCGGGTTGTGGGGATTGCTGCGGGTGACCAACGAACCGGAACCGGCGCCAGCCCCGTAGGACATGGAGCACATCACCCCTGTGGGAGCGGGCTTGCTCGCGAAAGCGGTGGGTCAGGTGACATTGAGGGTGAATGTGATGGTCTCTTCGCGAGCAAGCCCGCTCCCACAAGGGGGCGGAGGTGGGCACAGATGCTGCGCCCACTGGAGATCGAAGGTGGGAGCGGGCTTGCTCGCGAAGGCGGTGGGTCAGGTGACATTGAGGGTGAATGTGATGGCCCTTTCGCGAGCAAGCCCGCTCCCACAAGGGGGCCGGTGTGGCAGGTAGTCATGGGTAACGGGAGACGCGGTATGAACAGGACAATAAGAATCGCCGGGTGTGCGCTGGTTGTCGCCGCTGTGTTGCTCTGGCTGGGCATCTGGCGCACGGCGCCACCCACGATGCTCAGCGAGGTGGCGCTGCCGGACACCTGGAGCGGCCAGACGCTGGCCCGTGACGGGGTGGCGGTGGATTTCAAGGTGCAGGCGCTGGCCGAGGACGGTGTGCTGCGTGAAGGCGGGTTTGCCGATGTGCAGTTCCGCGTCACTGACAGCAATTCCGGCCAGCCGCTGTCCGGGGTGAATCCCGGTGCCTGGCTCGACCCGGAAACCGTCGCCGCCGACCAGGCCCAGGGCCGCGAACAGAGCTGCAAATCCCGGGTCGGGGTGTTCCTGAAATCCAGCATCGGCGCACGTCCCATGCTTGACCTCAACAGCTACTTCCTGCTGGTGATGAACCGCGATGCCAGCGTCTCGGTGGTCGATCCATCGGTGTCGGTCGGCGGCATCACCAGCACCATGGCGCGCATCGATCTCAAGCAAGCGCCGATGGATTGGGTCACCACCAAAGACAACAAACGCGTGTTCATCTCGATGCCCACCGCCGGCGAAGTGGCGGTGATCGACAGCGAACAATTCAAACAGATCGACTCGGTTGCCGCTGGCCACAACCCGGTGCGCGTGGCGCTGCAACCGGACGAGCGTCTGCTGTGGGTCGGCAACAATGGCAAAACCGCCGAGGAGTCCGGCGTCACCGTCATTGACAGCCGCAGCCTCAAGACCCTGAAACACCTCGCGACCGGCAAAGGTCACCACGAAATCGCCTTCAGCAAGGACAGCCGCCATGCCTTCGTCACCAACCGCGACGACGGCACCCTGAGCATTATCGACGTCGCCACGTTGACCATCAGCCAACAACTCAAGACCGGCACCCACCCGTTGTCGGTGGCGTACTCACCGCTGTCCCAAGCGGTGTACGTCGCCGATGGCCAGGACGGCAGCGTGACCGTGGTCGATACCGGCAGCCTCGCGGTGCGGCGGGTGATCAAACTGGGCCAGGGCCTCGGTCCGATGGGCTTCAGCGCCGACGGCCGTTTTGGCGTGGTGCTCAACACCCTGGAAAACCGCGCCGAGGTGATCGACGCCGCCACCGATGCGCGTATTCATTCAATCGACGTCTCCGCCGAACCCTACCAAGTGGTGTTCACCAAAGCCTACGCCTACGTGCGCGGACTGGCTTCGGCCAAGGTGACGATGATCAACCTCGCGTCCCTCGGCGAAGGCCGCACGCCGATCAGCCAGGGCTTCGAAGCCGGGCCCCAGGCGCCACGGCTGGCCGGTGATCTGCCGCTGGCGTCGAGCCTGGCAGTGTCGCGGGACGACAACGCGGTGTTCGTGGTCAACCCGGTGGACAACACCACCTACTTCTACGCCGAAGGTATGAACGCGCCGATGTCCGGCTACCCCAATCGCGGGCAGGTGGCGCGGGCCGCGATGGTCATCGACCGCAGCCTGCGGGAAGTCGAGCCGGGGCTGTACAGCGCACGGATCAAACTGCCCCAGGCCGGGCGTTTCGACGTGGCGTTCCTGCTCAACCAACCGAACATCATCCATTGCTTCAGTGCCCTGGTGGAGCCGGACAAAAACCTCGCCCAACGCCCCGGCGTGCCGAAAGTGGAATTCATGCTCGACAAATCCACGGCCGACCTTGGCGACCCGTATGTCGTGCGCTTTCGCATCGTTGAGGGCCAACAGAAAACCCAACGCAGCGGGGTCAAGGATGTGCACGTGCGCTACTTCCGCGCCCCGACGTCCCGGGCCCAGGAAGTCGCCGCGCTGGATTTGGGCAACGGCGTGTATGAAGCGCCGGTGACCCTCGACCAGAGCGGCGCCTGGTACCTGCATGTGCGCGCGGCGTCCCTGGGCGCGAATTTCGATGACAAGACCTTTGCCAGCGTCCGGGTACTGCCCTGCGATGACCACCGAAGAGGAAACTGACATGAACCGATTCGCACACCGTGGCTTGTTGACGTTCTGCCTGCTGGCCACCGGCATCGGCCAGGCCTTGGCGCATTCGGCGGATGAACATGCCGGGCACAACGCGCCGCCGGCCAAGACCCAGGAAAGCGCCCAGGTGAAATTCGCCGACGTCGCGCTGGTGGACCAGAACGGCAAAGCGGTACGCCTGGAAAAAGACCTGATCAGCAACAAAATCGTGGTCATGGGCTTCATCTACACCAGTTGCACCACGGTGTGCCCGGTGGTGTCGTCGATCATGGGCAAGGTGCAGAAACAGCTGGGTGCCCGGGTCGGCAAAGAAGTGCAACTGGTATCGATCAGCATCGATCCCCAGCGCGATGACCCCAAACGCCTGAACGACTACGCCCGCAGCTTCCAGAACGGTCCGGGCTGGAGCTGGCTCACCGGCAGCCCGCAATCGGTGACCGAAACCCTCAAGGGCCTCGGCACCTTCAGCGGCGACTTCAAGAACCATGCGCCGCTGATCATGGTCGGCGACGGCAACAGCCGCCACTGGACGCGCTACTACGGCTTCACCGATCCGACGGTGCTGACCCGTGAAGTGGAAAAACTCAGCGGCCAACGCAATGCCCACGCCAAACACACTGCTATCGCCATGGAGAACCAGCCATGAAAGCGCTTATTTTGATCTTCCTGACCATGTGCTTTTGCGTGATCAGCTTCCTGGCGTTTTCTCACGAACAGCACACAGAACCGACGCCAACGGTGAGCGCCGCCGCACCGGCAACCGGCACCCGCGATGCGAAAACATGGTTCACCGATACGCCGTTGCAGGACCAGAACGGCAACACCCTGCGCTTCTACAGCGATGCCCTGCAAAACCGCGTGGTGCTGCTCAACGTGATCTTCACCAGTTGCACCGATGCCTGCCCGCTGATCACCCGCAAACTCAAGGAAGTGCGCGAAGTGCTGGGCGACAAGGCTGACGGCATCACCTTCATTTCCCTTACCAGTGATCCGCTGCGGGACACCCCGGCGGTGCTCAAGGCTTACACCTTGAAGCAGGGCGTCGATGGCCCTCACTGGCTTTTTCTTACCGGCGACAAGGCGCAAATGGATCTGGTGCTGGGCCGCATTGGCCAGATCGTGCCGACGCCCGAGCAACATTCCACGCAACTGATCGTCGGTGACGTGGCCAACAAACGCTGGAGCAAGATCCGTCCCGATGCCCCGGCCGCCGCCATTGCCCAGCGCTTGCAGTTGCTGACAATGCCCGTGGTCGGTCGCTGAGTCCGGGCCATGAATATTGCCCTCATGATCCTTCTCGCCAGCTTCAGCCTGAGCTCCAGTGCGTTACCGCTGAGCCCCAGCGAAAGTGCGGGCAAGCGTTTGTACCGCGAAGGGTTATCGGGCAGCGGTGAAACGGTGATGGCCCGGGTCGGCGCGGCGGACATTTTGCTGCCGGCCAGCAGCCTGCCGTGCGCCAATTGCCACGGCGCCGACGGCCAGGGGCGGGCGGAGGGCGGGGTGCGGCCGCCGGACCTGAACTGGTCACGACTCAGCAGCCGCTACGGTCAGCAGCAGGTCAATGGCCGCGATTACCCGGCCTACACCGAGGGCACGCTGGCACGTGCGATTCAGGAAGGGCGCGACCCCGGCAACAATCAGCTCGACCCGGCCATGCCGCGGTTTGTGCTGTCGATGAAGGATCAACGGGACCTCAGCGCCTACCTCAAGCGCCTGGGCGAAGACCGCGATCCGGGCCTGAGCCCCGATAGCCTGCACCTGGGCACCTTGTTGCCGAGCCACGGGCCGATGAGCGATGAGGGCGCGACGGTGGCCGCGGTGCTTCAGGGCAGCGTGGTGCGGATCAACGAGGCCGGCGGGATTCACGGCCGCAAGCTGCGCTTGACCATTCTCGACCCCGGCCCGGACCGTGCCAGTGCCGAACAGGCACTCGACCGCTTGATCGATCAAGAACAAGTGTTCGCCCTGATCGCGCCGCTGGTCCCGGCGCTGGACACTGAACTGGCCGCCCGCCTGGAACGGGCCGGCGTGCCACTGATCGGGCCGCTGTCGCTGCTCGGCACGGCCCAGGCCAGTCGGCAGATTTTCGAACCGCTGCCCGGCTTGCGCGAGCAACTGATCGCCTTGGCCGACTACGCCACCGACAGCCTGCGGGTGCTGCCGGGGCCGACACTGATTGCTTACCCGGATGACCCCGGCCAACGGCTGGCAGCGCAGAGCCTCGGCCAATATTTGCAGGCTCATGCCTGGCAGGACGTGCGATTGCAAGCCTACGACTCGGCTCAGGACGAGTTGCCGCTGGGCTCGCGTTCGGTGTTTTACCTGGGCAGTGGCGGTGGCTTCAGTCGCCTGGCCGAACGCTTGCAGACGGCGGGGCAGGTACCGTACCTGTTCGCCGCATCGAACCAGGTGGCGGGGGAGTTGCTGCAAGTGCCCAGCGGGTTTTCCCGGCGGGTGTTCCTCGCCTATCCGTTCGTGCCCAGCGACTGGACCCAGTCCGGTCGCAAGGCCCTGACGTTGTTGCGCGAACATCAGGGCCTCGGCGGCGAACACGCGGTGCTGCAAGTGGGCGCATTCAGTTCGATGCTGCTGTTCAGCGAAGGCATGAAGCAGGCCGGACGCGATGCCAGCCGCGAAAAGCTCATCGGCGCCCTCGAAAGCCTGCACGACTTCGACACCGGGCTGACCCCGCTGATCAGCTTCGGCCCCGGCCGGCGCCTGGGCCTGAACGGCGCGCATATCGTCACCGTGGACCTGACCGACCAACGCTTTTACCTGGTCGCGCCCTACAAACCCATTGCCGCTACACCCTGACCGGAGGCTTCGATCATGAAGACGCTATTGTTGCTGCTGATGCTCTGGGTGCCCGTGGCCTTCAGTAATAACGGGCCGGCAGCGGCGCGGGTCAACGGCGAGGAGATTTCCGAGTTTCGCCTGGAACGCTATTTCGCCGAATACCTGGAAGACCAGGGCCGGGCGGTGGCCAGCATTCGCAATCCCAAGGCCTATAAGCAGCTGCGTCAGGCCGCGCTGGATGCCCTGATCGACAAAGAGCTGTTGTGGCAGGAAGCGCTCAAGCGCGGGGTGGTGATCAGCGATGCCACGGTGCAAAGCCAGGTGGCGCTGACCCGTCAGGCCATCGGCGGCGCCGAGGTGTTCGCCCGCAAGCTGCAAGACGCCGGTTTCGATGAGGCGGGTTTTACCGAGTACACCCGACGGGAACTGGCCGCCCAAGAGGTCTTTGCCGACCTCACCCGCGTTGCGGAGCCGGACGAAAAACAGGTCAGGGCCTTCTTTGAGGAGCACCGCGTCGAGATGAGCAGCCCCGAGCAAATCCAGGCCCGGCATATCCTGATCAAAGTGCCCCAGGGCGCCGATGCCGCCACAGTCGAGGCCGCGCGACTACGCTTAGAAGAGCTACGTGTACAAATCGCTGGTGGCGCAGATTTTGCCGGCGTCGCCCGCAGTGCCTCCGAAGACGCTTCGGCCAGTGCAGGCGGGGACTTGGGCTATTTCGCGCGCGGGCGCATGATGCCTGAATTTGAAGCGGCGGCGTTCGCCCTGAAGCCAGGGCAGGTCAGTGAACCGGTGCGTACTGCGGTCGGCTGGCATTTGATCTATTTACAGAACCACCAGGAGGCGACCGATGTCACAGAGGAGCAGGGGCTTGAAACAGTCCGGGTATACCTTGCCCGACAGCAAAAGGCCCAGGCTCGTCGAGACGTTTTGGCGCAACTGCGATCCCGTAATCGCATTGAGCGGATTGACGATGATTGAACGTTCCCCCCCAATAATGGGGAAAAGCTTCAATGCCAATCCATGCGCTTCCCCGCCTTTGGGGGGAGGGGGATCTGGACGACTTGGCATTGTCTTCAAATTCAAGGACATGAAGAGATAAAAATACCGGCGCTCGGCCTGGCATGAAGTGTGCGTTAGTCCTTGTAAGGCGCGCACTCCGCCAGGCCCGGTACTCGGACCTGCGGTTTCAAGGAGTCGACCTTGTTAAACAAAGTACTGGTTGTCGAAGACGAACAACTGCTTGCCGAAAACCTCAAGGATTACCTTCAGGCGCAAGCGCTGGACGTCCGGATAGCTCACGACGGTGCCATGGCCATCGGCGAAGCCGAAAGTTTTGCACCTGATGTGATGGTGTTCGATTACCGCTTGCCGGATATGGAAGGCTTTGAGGTGCTCGATGCCGTCCGCCAGAACAGGAAGTGTCATTTTGTGCTGATCACCGGGCACCCAACCGCTGAAGTCTGTGAGCGGGCCCGACAGTTAGGTGTCAGCCATATCCTGTTCAAACCCTTTCCATTGGCGGAATTGGCCCGTGCAGTCTGCGACCTTCTGGGGATGGAGCGCGAAGCCAAAGCAGGCGTGAGCACTTCTGAAGGTTTTGTCGAACGACGCCAGAGCAGGACTGAGAGTTTCCCGCTGCAGTTGTACGACGGCAGTTGGGTGCTGGCGGATCGCCGACGAACATCGGCCTCGCTGGCACCGGACGACGAACAATTGCTCACCGGGGAGTAGTGGCGCGACACGACGTTCCGGCTCCCGCCGCAATGGCCTGCCGCGCCGACAGGGCTTTAAGCCCCCGGCGTTGGAGAGCAAGCCATGGAACGTCTATCACTTGCCGTCGAACCGGCACCGTTGGAGTCTGTACCGTCACGCTTTTCCAGTGAGCAATTGGCCCAGGCGCGGATCCGGGCCGCCAGTTCCGGCGAACGGGTACTGGACGCCCTCGGGGTGTTGTGCGAACTGGCCCCCATGCCGTTTATCCAGTGCCTCGGCGCTACCCTGCATTACCCGGTGCTCGACACCGACACGCTGTTCCAGGCCACTCCAGTATTCGACCGGGTCACCCTGGCCCAATGCCTCAAGCGCGAATTCATCCTGCTGCGCCATGCCGACGAAGTCATCGGTGTGTTCGCCGACCCGTTCGACACGGCGCGCCTGGCCTGGATCGACGATTGCCTGCACGGCGCGCCGCTGTATCTGGTGCATGCCGACGACCTGAAAGCCTACCTGGCCCGGCACGAAGAAAGCTTCCACGCGGTGGAGTCGCTCAACGCCCAAGCCGATGCGAATGTCGAGATCGACAACCTGCAAAGCCTGTCCCTGACCAGCATCAGCGAAGACGCCAGCGTGGTGGTCAAACTGGTCAACTCGACCCTCTACGACGCGCTGAAAATGCACGCCAGCGACATCCACTTGGGCACTACCGGCAGCGGTCTAGTGATCAAGTACCGCATCGACGGCGTGCTCAATAACATCAGCAAGATCCAGGGCAGCGAGTTCGCCGAGCAGGTGATTTCCCGGGTCAAGGTCATGGCTGAGCTGGACATCGGCGAGAAACGCGTGCCTCAGGACGGGCGCTTCAAAATCGGCATCAGCGGTCGGCAGATCGACTTCCGGGTGTCGATCATGCCGAGCATTTTCGGTGAAGACGCCGTGCTGCGGGTGCTGGACAAACAGGACCTGGCGGACAAGGTCAGCGGTGTGCAATTGCAGGCCCTGGGTTTCGAAGAAGACACCCTCAAACAACTGCGCCGCCTCGCCGCCGAACCCTATGGCATGGTGCTGGTGACCGGCCCTACGGGCAGCGGCAAGACCACCACGCTCTACGCGATGATCACCGAGATCAACCACGGCGTGGACAAGATCATCACCATCGAAGACCCGGTGGAATATCAACTGCCGGGCGTCCTGCAAATCCCTGTGAATGAAAAGAAAGGCCTGACCTTCGCCCGTGGTTTGCGCTCGATCCTGCGCCACGACCCGGACAAGATCATGGTCGGTGAAATCCGTGACCCCGACACCGCGCAGATCGCCGTGCAATCCGCGCTCACCGGGCACTTGGTGTTTACCACCATCCACGCCAACAACGTGTTCGATGTGATCGGCCGTTTCACCCAGATGGAAATCGACCCCTACAGCCTGGTCTCGGCGCTCAACGCGGTGTTGGCTCAACGGTTGATTCGCCTGGTGTGCGCCAGTTGCAGCGCACCGCACCAGCCGAGCGAAGAAGAACTGCAACTGTCCGGCCTCGACCCGCAACAGGTCGGCCATTACCACTTCGTGCATGGCAAGGGCTGCGGCCATTGCCGGGGCACCGGTTACCGCGGGCGCACGGCGATTGCCGAGCTGCTGCACCTGGACGATGAGCTGCGGCAAATGATCGTCGAGCGCCAACCCATTTCGAAAATCAAGGCCCACGCCTGCAAACGTGGCTTGCGGCTGTTGCGCGAGTCGGCGCTGGAACTGGTGCAAGCGGGGCGTACTACGCTCGAGGAGATCAATCGTGTCACTTTTGTCTCGTGATCGTTATGTCGCCGTGCTCGGCGCCAGTGGCGTCGGCCTCGGCCAGCGCCAGGGCAGCGACACCCGTTGGCTGGGCAGCGTCGGTTTTATCGACGAAGGCTTCCACGCCTGGGCCGTTGCCCTGGAAACCCTCGACCGTCTGCTCGGCGAACATGCCCGTGCCGGTGCCGAATTGAGCGTGGTGGTCTCCGGGCACTTCAGCCGCTTTTGCCTGGTGCCCTGGAGCGACCAGATCAGCAGCCCCGACGAGTTGCTCGGCTTTGCCCAACTGTGTTTCGAAGACCTCTACGGCGTGCCGACCCAACCCTGGAGCCTGGTGCTCTCGGCGGAACCGGCAGGCTTCGACCGTATCGCGTCGGCCTTGCCTCAGGATTTGCTGGAACGCCTGCGCAGCCTGGTCAGCGCTCGCGGTTTGCGCCTGCGTTCGGTGCAGCCGTACCTGATGGCGGCGTTCAATCACTTCGATAAAGGCTTCGACGCCGGGGACTTCCTGTTCGTCGTCGCCGAGCCGGTGCGCAGTGTGTTGCTGCTGGCCCGGGAAGGGCGCTGGACCTCGGTGCGCTCGGTAGGCAGCAGCGACAGCGATGCGGCGCTAGCCGCACTGATTGGCCGGGAAAACCAGTTGCAGGCCTCCAGCAGTGAACGGCCACTCAACGTCTACCTGCACGCCCCGGCTCGCATCGACTCACAACCCGAAGTGCCCGGCGTACACCTGCGGACCCTTGAAGAAGACCGGACCAACGTACGGGATTGCCTGTACATGATGTCCCGGGCGGTGGCCTGACATGCGCGCCCTGACCCTCGACTTCCAGCCACGCCGCCGCTCGGGCCCTTTGGGCTGGAGCTTGATGACCGCCGGTGTGGCACTGACCCTGGCGTGCTTCTTCGCCCAGCAGCACCTCGACCAGCAATCCTCGCAACAGCAAGGTCACTTGCAACACGCCCAACGCGAACTCACCGGCGACACCGGCGGCAAAGTCGGCCTGACCCCGGCCGAGACCCGCGAACAAGCACAAAACCTCGCCGAGATGCGCAAGGTCTCCCAACAGCTGCGTCGGCCATGGGAACGCTTGTTCGCCATGCTCGAAGCCATGCCTCGGGATGACATTGCCTTGCTGACCCTGACGCCCGATGCCCGCAAAGGCCAAGTGCGAATCAGCGCCGAGGCGCGGGACCTGGAAGCGATGCTCGAATTTCACCAGCGTCTGGAAGCCAGCGACGAGCTGTCGGACGTGTCCCTGCTGAGCCATGAAATCGTCGCCAACGTGCCGGAACATCCGGTGCAATTCAACCTGTCGGCGACGTGGGAGATTGGCGATGCGAATCCCTAGACTGATCGTGCACGAATACCTGCAAGGCCTCGGTATTCCGGGCCTGGCCGGGATGGCACTGGTGGCGGTGGCGCTGATGTATGCCCTGGCCGGACTGGTGCCGGACTGGCAGTCGCTGCAAACCCTCAGCCAGCAAACCCGCGAAGCCGGCGAGTACCTGGCCAAGGTGGAAGACGGCAGCGTCGCGCCACCGGTGGTGCCGCAACGGCAACTCGACGACTTCCGCAGCAAATTGCCGTCGCAGCCGCAAGCCACCGTGGCCATCGACAAGATCTACGCCTTGGCCGCGCTGGAACACATCACCCTGGCCCGGGGCGAATATTCCCTGGGCATCGACCCCAAGACCCATCTCGCTCGTTATCAGATTCTGCTGCCAGTACGCGGCAGCTATCCGCAACTGCGGCGCTTCCTGCACGCCTTGCTCGGCCAGTTGCCGGCGGTGGTGGTGGAGGACGTGGAGTTCCAGCGCAAGAAGATCGCCGACACCGACCTGACCGGGCGGATCCGCATGACCCTTTACCTGTCGAGGTCGTGATGAATACCAAACGCGTAGTGGGTTGGGTGGCGTTCTTCGGCGTAGCGGCGGCGCTGGCCTGGTTGCCGGATTACTTGCGGCAACCGGAGGACGGCGAGATCAGCGTCGCGGCCGTGGCCAAACCCGTCAAAGGCAAAGCATCGACCGTAGCGGCCAGCGTCAAAGCCGCGCCGATCAAGGACTTGAGCCCGTCCGGCGACCTGTTCGCCACCCGCAGCTGGAAGGCTGCACCGACGCTGGCCAGCGTCACCGAACAACCCGTCAACCTGACCCCGGTGGTGCAAACCCCAAGCGCACCAGCGATGCCTTTCCAGTTCGTCGGCAGGCTGCATAACCAATCCGACCTGCAAGTGTTTTTGCAGAACGGCGAAAAAATATACGTCGTACGCAAAGGGGATGTGATCGACGACACGTGGCGGATCGAGGGCATTTCCGATGTGGAATTGAGCCTGGTCTACCTGCCTCTGCATTTGTCCCAGACCTTGTCTGTGGGGAGCACGCAATGAACAGATCCCGTTTGCTGATGAGCCTGTGCCTGAGCACAGCGCTGGCCGCGTGCAGTTCGGCGCAAGTCGCCAACAAAGAAGCGTCCGACCTGATTGAACAAGGCCAGTACGAGGCCGGGTTGGCGCGCATCCAGGAAGGCCTGCGGGAAAACCCTCGGGACACGGAATTGCACCTGCTGCTGAATACTGGTCGCGCCAAGGCGATTACCGCGCTGTTGACCGCCGGCGACACCGATCGCGCGCGCCGGGACTTTCCTTCGGCGCGCCTGGCCTACGGTCGGGTGCTGACCATCGAACCGAGCAACCGTCGCGCCCAGGATTCCCTGAAGCAACTCGACTACCTGCGCAGCCAGGACGACAAACTTGAACTGGCCCGGGGCGACCTGCGCCGGGGCGACATCTACGGCGCCGACCGTCAGGTCAAACAGATGCTCGAGCTCGACCCGAAAAATGAAGGCGCCCTGGAACTGCAAGGCAACATTCGCCTGGTCCAGAGCCGCAACGTGGTGCCGTATCCACAGCTGCGCACACGCCTGGATCGGCCGGTGACCCTGGAGTTTCGCGACGCCAACCTGAAAACCATTTTCGAAGTGCTGTCCCAGGTCGCCGGGCTGAATTTCATCTTCGACAAAGACCTGCGCCCGGACATGAAAGCCACGATCTTCGTGCGTGACGTGCGCATCGAAGATGCCGTGGAACTGCTGCTGCAACAGAACCAACTGCACCAGAAAGTGGTGAACGAAAACACCTTGCTGATCTACCCGGACTCGCCGCAGAAGCTCAAGGATTATCAGGAACTGGTGATGCGCACCTTCTACCTGACCAGCGTCGATGCCAACACCGCGCTGAACATGATCAAGACCATGCTCAAGACCCGCGATGTGTTCGTCGATGAACGCCTCAACACCCTGACCATGCGCGACACCGAAGATGCGGTGCGCATGGCCGAGAAACTCCTGCAATCGCAAGATCAGTCCGATCCTGAAGTGGTGCTGGAAGTGGAAGTGATGGAAGTCGCCACCCAGCGCATTCTCGACCTGGGCCTGCAATGGCCGAGCACCTTCGGCGTGGTCAACAGCGACGGTTCCGGGGTGACGATCCTTGATCAACTCAAGGGCATCAATTCCAGCCGGATCTCCATTTCGCCGTCGCCACAAGCCAAGATCAATGCGCAGGACAACGACATCAACACCCTGGCCAGCCCGGTGATTCGCGTGAGCAACCGCGAACAGGCGCGTATCCACATTGGTCAGCGTGTGCCGATCATCAGCGCCACCTCGGTGCCTTCGACTCAGGGCCCGGTGATCACCGAAAGCGTCACTTACCTGGATGTCGGTCTGAAGCTGGAAGTGCAGCCGATCGTGCATTTGAACAACGAAGTGGCGATCAAGATTGCCCTGGAAGTGAGTAACGCCACGCCGCTGGAACCGACCCGCCAGGGCACGATTCCGGTGCAGGTCGACACCCGCAACGCCCAGACAACCTTGCGCCTGCACGACGGCGAAACCCAGATCCTGGCGGGTCTGGTGCGCAACGACCACGGCGCCACCGGCAACAAGATTCCGGGTCTTGGCGACATCCCTGGGCTGGGCCGCTTGTTTGGCAGCAACAAGGACACCGTCGGCAAATCGGAACTGGTGTTGTCGATCACTCCACGGATCGTGCGCAACCTGCCTTACCAGAGCCCGTCGGACATGGAATTCCAGACCGGCACCGAAACCAGCATGCACATCCAGGCGCCTGACCGTGGCATGGAATCGGCGATTCGTACCGACGTCATGACCACACCGGTTGCGTCTTCCGCCCACGTTGTCGTCGAGAAGCCTTGATCATGAACGCCTCCCAGCGCGGTTTTACCTTGATTGAAGTCGTGGTGACGCTGGCCCTGATCGGCCTGTTGGCCGGCATGGCCGCGCCCCTGACCGAGACCGTGGTGCGGCGTGGCAAGGAGCAGGACATGCGCGCGGCGCTGTACCAGATTCGCGACGCCATCGACGCCTACAAACGTGCCTTTGACGCCGGTTATATCGAGAAGTCGCTGAACAGCAGCGGCTACCCGCCCAACCTGCAAGTGCTGGTGGATGGCGTGCGCGATGTGCGCAGTGCCAAGGGTGCCAAGTTCTACTTTTTGCGCCGGGTGCCTCACGACCCGCTGCTGCCGGTCAAGCGTAACGACGACGGTGGCTGGGGCCTGCGCTCCTACGACAGTACGGCTCAAAACCCACGGGAAGGCGAAGACGTGTTTGACGTCTACTCCAAAGCCCGGGGCAGGGGCCTCAACGGCATTGCCTACCGCGAGTGGTGAACCTATGCGCCGGGAAAAGGGTTTTACCCTGCTGGAACTGATGGTGGTCATGGCCATCATCGCGACCCTGATGACGATTGCCTTGCCGCGCTATTTCGGCAGCCTCGAGGCCTCGAAAGAGACCACGCTGCGCCAGAGCCTGTCGGCGATGCGCGAAGCGCTGGATCACTATTACGGCGACACCGGGCGCTATCCCGATTCCATCGAGCAGTTAGTTGAGCAGCGCTATTTGCGCAACCCGCCGACCGACCCGATTGCCGAACGCAAAGACCTCTGGGTCCTGGTCGCGCCGCCGGACGGCGTACCGGGCGCAGTGGCCGATATCAAAAGCGGTGCTACCGGGAGGGCGCGTGATGGCAGCCTTTATTCCGAGTGGTAGTCCCGCCAGCGAGGGTGGGTTCACTTACCTGGGCGTGTTGTTCCTGATTGTGCTGATGGGCATGGGTCTGGCCAGCGCCGGGGAGTTGTGGTCCACCGCCTCGCGGCGTGATCGTGAACGCCAGTTGCTGTGGGTCGGTACCCAATACGCCCAGGCGCTGCGCAGTTATTACCGCAGTTCGCCGGGGCTGGCGCAGTACCCGAAAGAGCTGCAAGACCTGCTGCAGGACGAACGCTTTCCAAGCCCCAAACATCATCTGCGCCAGCTCTATCCGGACCCGATTGGCGGCGGTGAATGGGAGCTGATGCGCGGGTTCGACGGGCGCATCACCGGTCTCTACTGCCCATCCACCGACACACCGCTGAAGCAGACGGATTTCCCCAGCCAATGGTCGGATTTCGTCGGCATGGCGAGCTACAAGGACTGGCAGTTCGTGGCCGAGAAAGCCTTCCTCGATGGTGCGTCCGGCCCGAAACCTCAATCAACCACCCCACAGGCGTTGGCGCCATGAACAGATATTGCCTGGCGCTGCTGCTGATGTTGCTGAGCCCTTTGGCCCCGGCCGGCGAGGAGGACGAAATGATGGGTTTCATCGTCGACGACACGATCTCCCATATTGGCCACGACTTTTACTACTCGTTCAGTGAACGCCTGCGCGCCACCAGCCCGATGGATTTCAACCTGGTCGTGCGCGAACGACCCTCGGCCCGCTGGGGCAGCCTGGTGACCGTGGAATATCAACAACGCCTGGTTTACCGGCGCTTCCTGCCGCCGAACACCGTGGAACTCAAGGACGACGCGTATGACGCCGCCGACTGGGTCCGGGTGCAGATCGTCCAGCGCAAGCTGGAAACGTTATTGCAGGACACCACCGACCTGGAGAAGGACGAATTATGAACAAGAAAACGTTCTCACAGCGCACCGGCATTTGGCTCCTCGGGTTGGGCAGTTGCGGCCTGGTCCACGCCACCGAGCTGGTCTACACGCCGATCAATCCGTCGTTTGGCGGCAACCCGTTGAACGGCACCTGGCTGCTCAACAACGCTCAGGCGCAAAACGACTACGACGACCCCGACCTGAAAAACCGCACGGCGGTGGCAGGTACATCGGCCCTCGAACGCTTCACCAGCCAATTGCAGTCGCGGTTGCTGGGGCAGTTGCTGGACAACATCTCCACGGGCAACACCGGGAGCCTGTCCACCGACAGTTTTATCGTCAACGTCATCGACGACTCCGGCGCACTGAGCATTGAAGTGACCGACCGAGCGACCGGTGAAGTTTCGGAAATTCAGGTGAACGGCCTCAACCCTTGACGGGTTTCAGGCTGCCGGGGAGTGAAGGACATGAAAAATATAATTGTGCTAGGGCTGATGTTGGCGGCATTACAAGGTTGCAGCTTGCGCGACACCATGCCGGCCGAACAGGACACGGAATCACCGACCCTCACGCCACGGGCGTCGACCTATTACGACTTGCTGAAAATGCCACGGCCCAAAGGCCGGTTGATGGCCGTGGTTTACGGCTTCCGCGACCAGACCGGGCAATACAAACCGACCCCGGCCAGCTCGTTTTCCACCAGCGTGACCCAGGGCGCCGCGAGCATGTTGATGGACGCCTTGCAGGCCAGCGGTTGGTTCGTGGTACTGGAGCGCGAAGGCCTGCAAAACCTGCTGACCGAACGCAAAATCATCCGCGCCTCGCAGAAAAAACCGAACACCCCGGTGAACATCCAGGGCGAACTTCCACCGCTGCAAGCGGCAAATTTGATGCTTGAAGGCGGGATCATCGCCTACGACACCAACGTACGCAGCGGCGGGGAAGGCGCGCGGTACCTGGGTATCGACATCTCCCGGGAATACCGGGTAGACCAGGTCTCGGTGAACCTGCGGGCGGTGGACGTGCGCAGCGGGCAAGTGCTGGCGAACGTCATGACCAGCAAAACGATTTACTCGGTGGGCCGCAGCGCCGGGGTGTTCAAGTTTATCGAGTTCAAGAAACTGCTTGAGGCCGAAGTGGGCTACACCACCAACGAACCGGCGCAATTGTGCGTGCTGTCGGCGATCGAAGCGGCGGTGGGACACTTGTTGGCCCAAGGGATTGAACGGCACTTGTGGCAAGTGGCCGGGGACAACTCAACACCCGTGCAGGACGAGACGCTGGGGCGGTATTTGAGTCAGAACAAGATTGATCCGGAGAGTGAATAACCGCGACCCTTGTCTGATCGTTCCCACGCTCCGCGTGGGAATGCCGCCAGGGACGCTCCGCGTTCCGCTTCCGGATGTGACGCAGAGCGTCACGGGATGCATTCCCACGCGGAGCGTGGGAACGATCAGAAAGTGTCAGCGGGATACGGTTGCCGGGTTCGGGTCTGCTACGCAGCCCAGCGGGAGCAAGCTCCCTCGCCACAGTGAGTGGCTGTCTGGTGGACCGCGTTATCGTTCTTCGCGAGCAAGCCCGCTCCCACCTTTGATCTCCATGCGACACAAATCCTGTGACCACCACAAATCCCCTGTGGGAGCGGGCTTGCTCGCGAAAGCTGAGTGTCAGGCAACACATCCCTGGCGATGTACCCAGACCCCTGTGGGAGCGAGCCTGCTCGCGAAAGCGGCCTGACAGCCGGCCGGTTTCTTGCGGATGCATGCGCATGTGTAGGAGCTGCCGAAGGCTGCGATCTTTTGATCTTTCTTGGGCGCGACCGCTGAAGATCAAAAGATCGCAGCCTTCGGCAGCTCCTACAGGCGGTGTGTCAGAGGACAGGCGTTTATCCGGGTTGGGTCTGCTGCGCAGCCCAGCGGGAGCAAGCTCCCTCGCCACAGTGAGTGGCTGTCAGATGGACCCGCGTTATCGTTCTTCGCGAGCAAGCCCGCTCCCACACTGGATCTCCATGGGGCACAAGTTCTGTGATCACCACCAATCCCCTGTGGGAGCGGGCTTGCTCGCGAAGGCTGAGTGTCAGACAACCCATCTCTAACGAATTTACTCAGACCCCTTGTGGGAGCGAGCCTGCTCGCGAAGGCGCCCGGACAGTCACCCAATCTCCCACAGGCACAAAAAAAACCGCGACCCCACTGAAAGGGCCGCGGTTTTTTATGCTGCGCGATTATTGCTGCAGCACAGTCGCCTGGTTAGCGCTGCCAAACTGCTGCACCGTCGCCATTTGCGTCATGCCGCTCTGGTCGACATTGGCAATGTTCCCCGTCCCGCCCTGGGTCACATACGCCACGTTCATGGTGTCAGCCTGCTTCACAGTGATCTGGTTATCGCTGCCATACAACTGCGTGGTGAACGCCTGGTTGCCGGTGCCGGACTGGTCGAACTCAGTGCTGTTCCCCGACCCGTTGGAGGAGCCCTGGGCCAGGTTGGTGGTGCCGCGCTGGTCGGCGATGAGGATGTTGTCGCTGCCGTTCTGGTCGAAGTACAGCTCGTTGTAGGAATCGGCTTGGCTGACGGTGGTTTTGTTGCCGGTGCCGGTCTGGTTGGTGGTCATGATGTGGCCGACGCCGTCCTGCTTGAAGCTGGCCACGTTGTTGGTGCCATTCTGGTTGATGGTCGCGCGTTGGTTGCTGCCGAATTGACCGCCCAGTTGCGGGCCTTTCCAGTTGCTGGCGTAGACCTTGTTGCCGTTGCCCACGGAATTAGCGTTGAGCACGTGGCTGTCACCGCTCTGGTAGGTGAAGTGCACGTTGCCGGTGCCTTGCTGATACAGCGCGACGGTTGAGCCCATGGATTCGAACTGGTCGGCATAGATCGCGTTGAGGTCGCCGACTTGCAGCACCTGAGCCACGTTGTTTTCGCCGAAGCTCTGGTCGACCACGGTTTCGTTGGTCTGTCCGTATTGGTTGACGGTGGCCTGGCTCGCGGTCTGGCCGTCCTGCCAGACTTCGGTGGCGTTGAAGTCGCCGAACTGGTTGATGTTCAGGTTGCCGCCAATGCCGTTGCGCTGGTCACCGTAGGCGTAGTTGCCTTCGCCGGCCTGGTTGATGCCGATCTGGCCGCCCATGTGGCTGACCTGTTCGGCAGTCGCGTAGTTGGTGTTGCCGTACTGGATGATCACCGCATTGTTGGCGACGCCCAGTTGGATCTGCTCGATGTTGGCTTCGTTGTTGTCACCAAACTGGAAGGTCTGGCCCGAGGTGGCTTCCTGGGAGTCCTGATAGACAAACGAGAAGTTGCCGCTACCTTGCTGTTGCTGCAGCACCTGGTTTTCGCCGCTGCCGATCGACTGGCTGGCGTGACTGGTGTTGAAGCTGCCGACCTGTTGCTGGGTGATGGTGCTGGTGTCTTCGAACAACTGCTCGGCGTAACCGGCGTTGTAATCACCGACCTGGGTCTGATCGATGGTGCTGGTGGCGGTGTCTTGCACGGCTGCCGCATCGTTGCCCTGGCCGAGTTGTTGTTGGGTGGCGGTGCTGAACGGCGCCGCGGTCTGTTTCACGTCGGCGATGTTGGCGGTACCGATCTGGTTCTGCGTGGAAACGCTGTCGTCGGCCAAGGCCTGGGCACTGACAATGACCAGGATGGCAGCGGTGAGGGGCGTCAATTTAAACATGATGAAACCTCCAAGGTTATTGCAGTGCTTAGCGATATTGTTTGACCGAAACGCTCATACCATTCCCGGACTGGGTCACGGCGCTGGAGAGCCCCGTGCCGGCCTGGTCGATGCTGGCGTCGTTGTTATTGCCGTTCTGGGAAATCTGCGCGCGGTTGTGGCTGCCGTTTTGCGTGATTGAGGCCTCGTTGCCGGAACCTTGCTGAGTGATCTGTGCCATCAAGTCGCTGCCCTGTTGCAGGATGTAGGCTTCCTGATTGCTGCCCGACTGGACGATGCGTCCGAGCAACCCCTGTCCGTTCTGTTGCAGCAACGCGACGTTGGCCTGGCCGAGCTGGTTGATCAGCGCTTGCTGGCCAATCGGCGCGGGCAACTCGCCGAGGTCGGCGGTGGGGGCCAGGTCGTCGTTGTCCATCAAATCGTCGGCGCGCACGCCCGCGCTGCTGCAGAGCAGAAGCAGGCAGAGCAGGGCGGCGGTCGGCGTTTGCATGGCGTTGTCCTTGATCAAGAGGCTGGCCCCGCCGACGTTAACGGTCGGCGGGGCGCAGGCTCAGAGCGTGGTTACCGACACCGAGCGCACGGTGCCTTGGGAGGAGCGGATGGTCGCCGTCGGGTTAGCTGACGGGATCACGTCGGTGCTGTTGTTGATCGTCAACCGCCAGCGTCCGGTCACCGGCACCGTGGTGGTGCCCAGGGTTACCAGCCCGGTCGGGGTGGTCACCTGGATGGTGATGGTGTTGCCGGTGGTCACCGATGAAGTCCCGGCGAAGTCCCAGTTGAAGCGATTGTTGGAGCGGGCCTGGACTGTGGCGGTGGTCACGGTGAAGGTTTCCGCGGCGGGCCTTGGCGAGACTTGCACGGTGACCGTCGCGGGCGTCGACAGGGCGCCGAAGCTGTCCCGGGCGATGTAGGTGAAGGTCGTGGTGAACGCCGTGGTGACCGTGGCCGGTGGGGTGTAGGTGATCACGGTGCCGTCAGTGCTGACGGTGCCGCGACCGGCTGCCGGTTGGGTCAGGCTGGCGACGCCGAGCGGCACGTTGCCTTCCGGATCGGTGTCGTTGGCCAGCACGTTGATCGGAATCGCCACGCCCAACGTCGCGATGCTGTCGTTGACCGCCACCGGTGGCCGGTTAGGCGCCACGGTAATGGTCACGGTCGCGGCGGTGGTCGAGGCCAGGCCTTTGACGTCCTGCGCCTTGTAGGTGAAGGTCGTGGTCAATGGCGTGGTGACGACCGCTGGCGGGGTGTAGACCACCGAAGTGGTGCCGCTCAAGGCCACGGTGCCTTGCCCGGCAGCCGGTTGGGTCAGCGCGGTAATGCTCAGCGGCACGTTGCCGTCCGGATCATTGTCGTTGGCCACCAGGTTGAGGGTGATCGGCACGCCGAAACTGGTGGCGCCGGTGTCGGCGACCGCGATCGGCGCCTGGTTCTCGCCAGTGTCCGGTGCGCTGCCGACCACTACCACGAGCTCGGTGTCGCTGCCGCCCGCGGCGGATTTGACCGTGACGCTGGCCGGTGGCTGGGTCAGGTCGGCCACGGTGAGTTTTTGCAGGGTGCCGGTTTTCGACAGGCGTCCGTAGCCCTGGGCAACCATGTCTGGCACCGCTACTTCATCGGTTGACGTCGCTTCGATCAGCAGGCTGTGATTGCTCCAGTTGTAGCGGGCGGTCTGGATTTTCACCAGGTCGGTGACCTTGCTCGAGACGGCGGTCGGCCGGGTGGTACCGGCCGGGTTGCTCGCGGTGAGCACCACCACGGCAGGCACGGTGGCACCCGTCAGGCGTTGGCCGAAGAACAGGCCCGTGTTGTCGCCGAGCATGCTGGTCAGGCAGGGCGTCTGCGGTGGTCCGGGTACAAGGGCCACGGTTTCGCGGAAACACAGGCTCGAACCGTTGGTCGATTTACCAAACACTTCTACCCGGGTAGTGCTGGTGCCCGGGCCTGAAGCGGTGCGGCGGTAAGTGGCGCGGCCAATTTCCACCGGGGTTTGCGCACGGTTGTCGAGGACCTTGCCAGACACGGTAAAGAGGTTGGTCTGGATGGTCCCGGCCGGTCCTTGCACACGCAGGAAGTTGTTATTGAACGGGCTGCCGGTGACCGCTTCAGAGAGGTTCGGGTCGCCCACGAAAGACTCGGTGGAACCGGTGTCCGGGTTCACTTCGGTATACGGTCCGTTGACGCTGCGCAGGAACGGTCCGACCTGACCATTGAGTGCGCCGCTGAAATTGCCCGGTGCGCCGATGCCGATGTCGCGGGTGATGTTGATCGCCCGACGGCCCGGCGCGGTGACGTTGACCGTTTCCACGCCGTACGGGTGGGTGATGGTGTAGGTCCCGGCGACAGGCACGTTCACCCGCAGACGAATCCGCGCGAAGCTTGCCTGGTCGCCGTCGATAGGGTCTTCCGCCGTGAAGGCCGCTTCGACCCCGGCCACGTAGGCATCCACGCCATAGCCGCCGACATCGGCGATGTTAGTTTCGGCGAGGTACCAGAACGCTTCCGGTGGCCAGTTATCTGGAAACACCATCGGCTGGGTGTCATCGAAAAACCCGGGTTCCGGATTCAGGATGCACATGTAGGTTGGCGCGCCAGGAGCGCTCGCTACCCGCGAACTGGTCGCCCGCGACTGGCACAGTTCCAGCGACAGCAGATTGTTGTCCTGATACCACATCGGGAATTTCCCGGTGGCAAAGGTGTAGGGGCCGGGGTCGACGGCAGCGAGTTGCGCGAATGCACTGCCGGACAGCGATAGAGTCAGTCCCAGGGCGTTGAGCGCCAGGCGTGGCAATTTGTTCATGATGCCTCCTGATGAGGATCTGGGCAGGTGCGCGTTCATTGCACGATGACCACTTCTTCGGTATCGCTGCCGCCATTGGATGACGTCACTCGAACCTTGGCCGGTGGAATCGGCGAGATGCCGGTCGACAGGGATTTCACCGCGCCGTCGCCGCTGAGGGCGCCGATGGCGACACCCGTGCCGGAGGTGGCAGTGAGGACCGGCGGCGATGTTTCATCGCTGGTTGAAGCCACGATCGAGATCTGCCCGGTGCTCAGGCTGTACTGGGCCTGCGAAATCACCACTAGGTCAGTCAGTTGCGTAGGCACCGTGGTCGGCGTGCTGGTCGGGATGGCCAGGTGGTTGTCGGCGGTCACCTGCAAGGTGCTCGGCAACGTCGGGTTGGTGGCGGACTGGGCGTACCAATGGCCGGTGGTGTTGGCTTCAGTCAGGTTCAGCACCGGGCTGTTGCTGGCCAGGGTCACGGTGGCCGGTGGTGGCGGAGCCATGACGAACACGTCCTGCTGGGCCACCGGGGCACTGGCACCGGCCTTGCGCGAGTAAGTGCTGCGCTCGGCGATGATCGGGGTGGGTCGAACCACCGTCGACAACTTGCCGGAGATGGCCATTACAGTCGTGCGCAGGTCCAGCCCGTTAGGCCCTTCGATGCGGATGTAGTTGGTGTTGAAAGGGCTGCCGGTGAAGGCTTCTTCCAGGTTCGGGTCGCCAACGAATTTCTCGGCTTGACCGGTGGCCGGGTTGGTCTCGGTGTAGGGGCCGTTGACGCTGCGCAGGAACGGGCCGATGTCACTCTTGAGGGCGCCGTCGTAGGTTTTCGGCGTGCCGATACCGATGTCGCGGGTCATGTTGATGGCACGACGCCCACCGGCGGGAACGTCAAATATGTCGACGCCGTAGGGGTGGGTGATGGTGTAGACACCGGCGGTGGGCACGTCCACCCGAATGCGGATGCGGCCAAAACTGACCTGGTCGCCCTCCACCGGTTCTTCAGCGGCGAAGGCGGCTTCCACGGCGCTGACGTAGGTCAAGTCGATGCCCCGTGCGGCATCGACGATTGAGCCGTCGCCGGTGAACCAGAACGCCTCATCGGGAAAATTGCTCGGGAAAACGATGGGCTGCGTGTCGTCGAAAACGCCGGGGACCGCGCCCAACAGGCACATGTAGGACGGCGCACCGGGTGCACTGGCCACCCTGGAGCTGAGTGCCTTGGACAGGCACAAGTCGAGGGTTCGACCATGGGTGTCCTGATACCAGGCGGCAAACGAACCGTTGGCTGGCACATAGGGGCCGGGGTCGACGGCAAACAGCGCTGCCTGGGCAACACCGTGGGCAAGAGCGGTAACGACCAGCGCGGCCGCGGTTTTGGACAGTAAAGGGTGCATGAGTTAATCCCTCTATCGGAGTGCCTGTCCCTTGAAGACGGGCCAGTTGAGAGGGCTAGCGCAAATTGCATACCAATTGGCGGGAATGGGCGGGAGAGGGCCGGGGTACGGGCGTGGAGAGTGGTTGGAGGGATCGAGGGCTGGATGTTGGAGCGGGCGAGTGTCCCCAGGATTGGGGGTGAGTGGGGCAGGTGGGGGATGGGGAAATCACAGTTAGCGGTCAATCAGGCACGGCACATCCCCTGTGGGAGCGGGCTTGCTCGCGAAAGCGGTGTATTAGCTGCGTTGATGTTGGCTGACACACCGTCTTCGCGAGCAAGCCCGCTCCCACAGGGGACGGTGTTAGCCCCACGATTTGCTTAGCTTGCTGGCATTGGGGCAAACACCAAACAGTGGGCTATAACCTTATAGGTGAATCGTCGGGATCCAACCCATGACTATGTCCGAAAAACTGCTCCGGCCTGAGGAAGGCGATATTCGCTTGAGCACCCGTAAACAGCCGTTCAACCTGCTGCGCTGGTTTTCGCTGATCAGCATGGCGGTGATTGCGACCGTGGCGGTGGCGCTGGGGGCGGTGTCCACGCAGTTTGTGATTACCGAAAGCGTGCAGCGCGATGCCTTATTAACGGCACAATTCATTCAGGCGATCGCCTCCGCCGAGGTGCGCCATGTGTCGATCCCCAATGTGCGGACCATGGGCGAGCTGGTCGATCCACGCCAGGACAAGGATTTCCCCGATGTCGATCCGGCGGCCCGCGCCAATGCCCGGGGCGAATTCCTCGACCATATTGCCAATCTGCCGGACGTGATCCTGGCCAACATCTATGCCCCCGACCGCATGGTGATCTGGTCCACCAACCCGGCACTCATGGGCACCACGATTCACGCCGACGAAGATCTGGATCACGCCTTTGAGTTCAAGATCCCGGTCTCGGCCAGTTACCACGACGTCGATCAGGCGCGGATGGAACAGAAGTTCATCACGCCACCGGACTACATCTTTATCGAAAACTACATTCCGCTGTTCGACGCCGACGGCAAGAACGTCACGGCGATGGTCGAGATCTACAAGGAACCCAAGGACCTGATCAGCCGCATCGAGCGCGGGCTCGCGCTGATCTGGCTGGCCACGGCTCTGGGCGGCGGGCTGATTTACCTGGGCTTGTACTGGATCGTGCGCCGGGCCGCGATCCTGCTGGCGCAGCAACAGAAACAACTGATCACCAACGAAACCTTTGTCGCTCTCGGCGAGATGTCCTCGGCGGTCGCCCACAGCCTGCGCAACCCGTTGGCGACCATCCGGTCCAGCGCCGAGCTGGCCCTGGAGTTCGACAACGGCCCGGCGCACAAGAACATCAACGACATCATCGGCCAGGTCGATCGTATGTCGAAGTGGGTCCGCGAGCTGCTGCAATCCTTGCGCCCGCTCAACGATGACCCGGAACCGGTGAACCTGGTGGCGGCAATCCACGACAGCCTGACGGCGTTCGAGCAACAAATTGCCAGGGCCGGCGTCCACGTGGTGTTCAATCCGCAGCAAACGCCGATGGTCCTGAGCCAGCAAGTGCAGTTGACGCAGATCCTCAACAGCCTGATGGCCAACGCCCTGGAAGCCATGGAGAAGGGCGGCACCCTGACCATCACCCTGGAACCGACCGATGCCCGTGGCGTGTGCGTGGTGCTGAGCGACACTGGCAAAGGCATGAACGAAGAACAGCGCAACATGGCGTTCAGGCCGTTCTTCACCACCAAGCAGGGCGGGCTCGGCGTCGGGCTGGTGCTGGTCAAGCGGATCATGGAGCGTTTCGGCGGTGCGGTGGCTCTTGTCAGCCGCGAAGGCGAAGGCACTTGTGTCCGTCTGTCGTTTAAATTAGTCCCCTGAAAACGGGGATGAACTTTCCCCGTTAGCGGGTGTCATGCCCCAGTCATTTGGCCCACAGTGGCGGGGTGATGTTGATAAGCCATTGATCCATCAAGTGTTAATACTTTGGTAGAGGGCCGCTAAAAGTCTGGCGAGGTAATTGCAAAACACCATTACCCCCTTCACGACTTCGAGGCGGCTGGTGATGGACAGAAAAGCGCGGCACCCCTGCAAGTGGTTCGGCCTGTTGACCCCACTGAGTATCCTCCTGACGATGACCCTGGGCACCTCGCCCTCGTTGCGCGCCAGCCCGATTGACGATGAGCGTCAGCCCGAGCCTTCCGATCCTTCGGCTTACTACGACGAACCCGCTGACAAGGCGGGCGCCCTTAATGCCATTTTGACCATGCCCGAGGCCAACGAAGATTCCTTCGATTTGCCCGATGGCGTCAAAGGCAGCCGCGACGACACGCGTAAGGAAAACGTCCTGCCGCCGACGGTGCAAACCAGTTTCAACTACCCCACCAATGGCAAGCCGAGCCCATTGTTCGGTGCCCAGCCGTTCACTCAGCAATTGGTGTTGTTCGAAGAGTTCGGCCCGGAAAAACTCGACCCCACCACACCGGCCGCCCCGTTGGGCTTTCCACCGGCCGCCGTGGGCCCGTTGCCCCAGCAGGACCCGACCAACGCAGCGCGCAGTGCGCCACCCAGCGCGGCACTCGACGCCTTTTTGCGGCAACCGGGGCTGACGCCGTTCCCCAGCCAGTACTCGAACGTGGTGGACCGCAACCCGTGGCAGTCGCAGATCGAAGTGTTCCTCAACCGCCATATCGGCTCGTCCGCCGAAGGACGTCCGCCAGGAAAAGGCTGGTCCCATCAGCGCTGGAACGAGTTCTACCCGCAAGTGGCCTACAAAACCGTGCAAACCGGAGCGCGGCTCAACAGCGGTTGGCGTGACAGCCATCAGATGCACGGTTATGCCCTGGGCGAATTCGGCCCCGGCGGCCTGTATCACAACGTGGCGGGCGTACCGGCCACCGATGGCACCTCCAAAGGCGTCGACCCGCGCTTCCACCCGAACATGCCGGTGCAGAACCACAACTCGGTCTGGACCTTCGACGGCACCTTGCCGCCCAAGCTGCTGATGGTGCGTTACGGCCAACCCGTGATGATGCGCCACTACAACGGCTTGCCGATCGATCCGTCGGCCAACATGGGTTTCGGCCTGCACACCATCAGCACCCACGAACACAACGGTCACGCACCGGCGGAAAGCGACGGCTATGCCAACGCGTTCTTCTTTCCGGGGCAGTACTACGACTATCGCTGGCCGATCCAGTTGGCCGGTTACGACAGCATCAACACCGACGCCCACGACCCACGCGCGGCATTCCCTTGCGCGCCGGGCGAAACCCTGTGGACCAACGATATGAGCCCGAGCCGCAAGACCTGCGAAAACGGGACCATCAAGATCCGCGGCGACTGGCGCGAAACCATGAGCACCCACTGGTTCCACGACCACATGCTCGATTTCACCGCGCAGAACGTCTACAAGGGCAACGCGGCGATGATGAACTACTACAGCGCCCTGGACCGTGGCAACGAATCGGTGAACGACGGCGTCAACCTGCGTTTTCCCAGCGGCAGCGCCTTACCGTGGGGTAACCGCGACTACGACGTCAACCTGGTGTTCGCCGACAAGGCGTGGGATCAGGCCGGTCAGCTGTGGTTCAACCCGTTCAACACCGACGGCTTCCTCGGTGACCAGGTGCTGGTCAACTGGCAGTGGAAACCGACCCTCGATGTGCGCGCCCGCAGCTATCGCTTCCGCATCCTCAATGGCTCGGTGTCGCGCTACTTCAAGTTAGCCATCGTGCGTGAGGTCAAGGGCAGCAGCGGTGAATTCCAGGGGCCGAAAAACTCCGGTATTTCCTATGCCCGCGTGCCGTTCCACATGATTGCCAACGACGGCAACATCATGGAACACAGCGTGCCGTTCGACGGCACCATGGACCTCGACGCCGATGGCGATAAAAAGAACCACTT
Organism: Pseudomonas sp. NPDC096950; assembly: GCF_044762525.1. Lineage (NCBI taxonomy): Bacteria > Pseudomonadati > Pseudomonadota > Gammaproteobacteria > Pseudomonadales > Pseudomonadaceae > Pseudomonas > Pseudomonas sp. NPDC096950. The sequence goes on from NZ_JBIWEL010000001.1 coordinate 164,153, forward strand.
CGCGATCCTGCCGACCCAGGGCATCGCCGAGCGCTTCGACATCATCGTCAACTTCGCGAAGAACGGGATCAAGCCCGGGGACAAGCTGTTCGTGGTCAACCTGATGGCCCACGACGACGGCAAAGGCCCGAAAGACCCCATCGACCTGGCGGACGTGCTGTCGGAAAAATACCTGGCGGTGATCAAGCAATCGAGCAAAGGCCCGCAGTGGGACAAGGGTGATCCGGGCGTGGGCAAGGTCTTGCAGCTCAACGTCAAGGCCTACACCGGCCAGGACCTGGCCATGGACCCCGCAGCCTACGAACCGGCCAAACCCGGCAAGGCTGAAGGCATGGTGATGATCCCGCTGAAGATCCACCGCGACAACGCCGCCGACAAAGTGCTGCTGGCCAACGCCCGTCACCGCACCTTCACCTTCGGCCGTTCCGACGGCACCGATGAAGCCCCGTGGACGGTCAAGACTGACGGCGGTTTCGGCTTCCACATGGACCCACGGCGCTTGAACACTGCGACCAAACTGGCCACCGGGCCTACCGATGCCGGCGTCACCGGTTTCGGCACCCTGGAAGTGTGGAACATCAAGGCCGGCGGCAAAGGCTGGAGCCACCCGGTGCATGTGCACTTCGAGGAAGGGATCATCCTCAGTCGCGGCGGCAAGGCGCCACCGGAATGGGAAAAATGGGCGCGCAAGGACGTGTACCGCATCGGTTCGGAAAACGATGGCCTGGACAACGTCGAGATGGCGATCAACTTCCGCGAATTCGCCGGGACCTACATGGAGCACTGTCACAACACCCAGCATGAGGACAACTCGATGCTGCTGCGCTGGGACATTGAGAAACCCGGGCAATTCCAGTTGATGCCGACGCCGCTGCCAAGTTGGGACGGGGTGCGCTACGTCAACTCCGCCGCGCTGCCAACCTTCCGTACCGGCGACGGCTACGGTCCACAAGTGGCGGTGAAAAAATGAACCGCCGGGGAGCCGACATGACACCGCACACGCCGCGCTCCCGCGCCCTGGGCATGCACCTGATTCTGGTCCTGGTCACCTGTCTGCTGGTCAGTCAGGTGCTCCTGGCCCACGAAGGGGCGCTGTCGCCGACCGAGTCGGCGACACCCTGGGGCGGCGACTATTTCCCCAACACCTTGCTGACCGACCAGGACGGTCGGCAGGTGCGATTTTTCGATGACCTGATCAAAGGCAAAGTGGTGGTGATCAATTTCATCTTCACTTCCTGCAGTGACTCCTGCCCGCTGGAAACCGCACGCCTGCGCCAAGTGCAGAAGTTGCTCGGGGACCGGGTCGGTCAGGACGTTTTCTTCTACTCCATCAGCATCGACCCGCTCAGCGACACGCCTGAGGTGCTGAAGGCCTATGCGCAGCGCTTCAAGGTCGGGCCGGGCTGGAAGTTCCTGACCGGCGAGTTTGAAGACGTCACCGACCTGCGCAAAAAGCTCGGGTTGTTTATCGAGGGCGTCGACAACGGCCGCAGCAAGGACCACAACCTGAGCCTGATCGTCGGCAACCAGGCCAGTGGCCGCTGGATGAAGGCTTCACCGTTCGAGAACCCCTGGATTTTGGCGGATCAACTGGCCAATACCTTGCAGAACTGGAAACAACCCAGCATCGAGGAAAGCTACGCCAACGCACCGGAAATTCGCCCGCCGAGTAACGGTGAGGAGCTGTTTCGCACCCGGTGCGCCTCGTGCCACAGCCTCGGGCCGCTGGACGGGCAGGGCATCGGCATGCGCAGCATCGGCCCGGACCTGATCGGCGTGACCCGCCTGCGCGAACCGGCCTGGCTCAACCGCTGGATTCGCGAGCCGGACCGCATGCTGGCGGAGAAAGACCCGGTTGCACTGGAGCTGTACCAGCGTTTCGACAGGATTCCGATGCCCAATTTGCGTATGGATGAGCATTCCGCGCAGGCGATCATCGACTTCTTGCAGGAAGAAACCGACCGCCAGCAACCCGTGGCGAACCAGGTGCCAGAGGTGTCGCAGATGAACTAGCGGCTAAATAACATCATTGGCCGTCGGTCACGGACATTGCGACCTACACTGTTCGTGACACCGCTAAAAAAGGCTCGAAGCAAGCACCCAGGACACGCCCATGCAGACATCAGAACAACAAAAAATACCTGCGCCGCCTATGCCGGCAGCAGCGCGCAAGAGCTGGGGCGGTCAGTTCAATCTGCTGCGCTGGTTTTCCCTGGCCAGTTTTTTCATCATCGCCGCCGTGGCCCTGGGCCTGGGCTACATTTCCACACGTTTCGTGGTCACCGAAAGCATCGAGCGCGACGCCTTGCTCACCGCGCAATTTATCCAGGCCATCGGCGATGCCGAACTGCGTCACGCCGGGATCACCCCGACGCGCACCATGGGCGAACTGCTGGACCCGCGCCAGGACCTGGCCTATCCCGACGTCGACCCGCTGTCCCGCGCCGCGGCGCGCAATGAATTTCTCGATCATGTGGAGCACTTGCCGGACATCCTGCTGGCCACGGTCTACGCCCTGGACCGCACGATCGTCTGGTCAACCAACGCTGAACTGGTCGGGGTACGCATTGAGGATGACGAGGAGCTGGACGAGTCTTTCGAAATGAAGCAGCCGGTATCCTCCAGTTACCACCAGATCGACGAGGAACGCCCCGAGCAGAAGCTATTACGCGAGCCGCAATTGCTGTTCATCGAGAACTACATCCCGATGTTCAACGCCGACAAGAGCAAAGTCATCGCCATGGTCGAGATCTACAAAGAGCCGGCGGACCTGGTGGAGCGTATCCAGCGCGGCTTCAAGTCGATCTGGATCGCGACCCTGCTCGGTGGCGCGGCGATTTACCTGGCGTTGTTCTGGATCGTGCGGCGGGCCGCGACGTTGCTGCAGAGCCAGCAGAAACAACTGATCAGCAACGAAACCTTCGTCGCCCTGGGGGAAATGTCCTCGGCGGTCGCCCACAGCTTGCGCAACCCGCTGGCCACCATCCGCTCCAGCGCCGAACTGGCCCAGGACGTCGCGAGCCAGAGCGCCCAGAAGAACATCGGCGACATCATCAATCAGGTCGATCGCATGTCCCGCTGGGTGCGCGAATTGCTGGTGTCGCTGCGGCCGATGAGTGACGACTCCGAATCCGTGGACCTGGTGCTGGCCGTCGACGACGCCCTGAGTGCCTTCGAACCGCTGATCAAACGCTCGAGTGTCGAGGTGCGTTTCACCCCGCAAAGCTTTCCGCCGGTGGTCAGCCAGCCCGTGCTGCTCACGCAGATTCTCAACAGCCTGTTCGCCAATGCCCTGGAAGCCATGCCCAAGGGCGGCGTGCTGACTGTCGAGATCGAGTCACCGGCACCGGGGCGACTGAGTATGACCCTGAGCGATACCGGCAAGGGCATGACCAAACAGCAGCAACAGATGGTCTTCAAGCCGTTTTTTACTACCAAGCAAGGCGGGCTTGGCGTCGGCCTGGCGTTGGTCAAACGAATAATGGAACGCTTCCAGGGCTCGGTCGTGCTGACCAGCCAGGAGCAGGAAGGAACCCGCGTTTGTCTCAACTTTAAAGTGGCAACGGGAGGGGAATATGGAGCACAGCATACTGCTGGTCGAGGATGATGAGCTTCTCGCCGAGAACATCCAGACCTACCTCGAGCGCAAAGACTTCGAGGTTACTGTCTGTCACTCGGCCGAGGATGCGCTGGAGCAACTCGGCACTGTCGTCCCGGACGTGGTGCTGACCGACAATTCGCTGCCGGGCATGAGCGGTCACGACCTGATCCAGAAGCTGCGTATCAGCGCGCCGGATCTGAAAGTGATCATGATGACCGGCTACGGCAACGTCGAAGACGCAGTGATCGCGATGAAAGAGGGCGCTTTTCATTACGTCACCAAGCCGGTGGCCCTGCCGGAGCTCAAGCTGCTGCTGGACAAGGCCCTGGCCACCGACCGGATGGAGCGCACGCTGTCGTTCTATCAGGAACGCGAGGCGCAGAAGTCCGGGGTGCAGGCGTTGATCGGCGAGTCGGCACCGATGCACTACCTGAAAAATACGATCGGCCAATTGCTCGACGCCGAGCGCCGGATGGCCAACACCGATCTGCCGCCGGTCCTGGTGGAAGGCGAAACCGGCACCGGCAAGGAACTGGTAGCCCGGGCGCTGCACTTCGACGGCCCACGGGCCAAAGGTCCGTTCATTGAATTCAACTGCGCGTCGATCCCGTCCAACCTGGTGGAATCGGAACTGTTCGGCCACGAGAAGGGCGCCTTCACCGACGCCAAGGATCGACGGGTCGGGCTGGTGGAAGCCGCTGACGGCGGGACGCTGTTTCTCGATGAGGTCGGCGAGATGGACCTGCTGTTGCAAGCCAAATTGCTGAAGCTGCTGGAAGACCGGACCATTCGCCGGGTCGGTTCGGTGAAGGAACGCAAAGTCGATTTGCGCGTGATCAGCGCCACCAATTGCAACCTGGAGCAGATGGTCCAGCAGGGCAAGTTCCGGCGTGATTTGTTCTTTCGCCTGCGGATCATTTCGATCAAGGTCCCGCGCCTGCACGCCCGGGGTGAAGACGTGCTGTTGCTGGCCCGACACTTCCTGGCGATCCACGGCAAACGCTATGGCAAACCGCACTTGTATTTCAGCGACCAGGCCGAAGAGTTGCTGCTCAGCTACACCTGGCCGGGCAACGTGCGCGAGTTGCGCAACATGCTGGAGCAAACCGTGTTGCTGGCCCAGAGCGACACGGTTGCCGCGCACCAGTTGAACGTCTGCCAGAGCCTGGTGGATGAACCGTTGGTCATGCCCGAAACGCAATACTTCGAACCCCGCCCGAGCAGCAACGTCGAATCCATGAACCTGCCGGAAGTCGAGCGCGACATGGTGCGCAAGATGCTCGACAAGACCGACTGGAACGTCACCAAGTCTGCGCGCCTGCTGGGCCTGAGCCGCGACATGCTGCGTTACCGGATCGAAAAACTCGGCCTTGCACGGCCGGACAAGCGTCAGTGGTAACGGTATCGAATGACTGATGGTCGGTAATTTGTCAGAGGACGACGAGGGGTAGGCGAGCTCGGTGGAAAATCCACAAAGCCTGTGCCTTACTGATTTTTCCCTTTGATGGAGTAACGGGCATGCGGCGTAGAGGCGCACAGTTCTGGCTCTGGAGTAACAGCCAATTACACAGTCGCAGCCACGATGAGGTGCTGCCCGACGGTACGCAGATCGAGGTCCAGGCGCGGTTCAATCGTGAGCATGTGACCCAGTTATTTATCGGCGTGTATGCCGGCGATGGGGCGCCGCTGGCGGAAGAATTTTATGACCGTGAGGGGCATCCCTCGTTGGCGAAAGCCCTGGCATGGGGATGCACACGGGCCCAGGCGATCCTCACCACCGTGTCCGAATTCCGCGCACCCCATCGCATTCAACTGACAGTGGGGGTGGTGCTGGATGATCCTTGTGAAGTGGCCCTGCGGCACATGGAAATGTCTGCGGACGAAACCCTTCGGCTCAAACGCCAGGACGCCTGGGACGAGTACCTGGACGCCAAGCAGGCCGTGCTGGACATGATGCGCTCCAGCAAGGTCGACAGCGAGGTCTGGGAAACCCAGAAACGCAGGCTGCGCAACGCCATCGATCGCCGGGCGGCGCTGCGTCATACCTGGCCCTGCGACTGAGGCTTACGGCATCGCCTGTTCCTGGCGGGTCAGGCAGGCCAGCAGGCACGAGGGGTCGAGCACCTCGTCGTTGACGTAGATCCCGCGTTCCGGATCATAGGAACGGATAAACACCCGCACGTTGGCATCCGCCACGGTGGGCAATCGCGAATCGTAGAACACATGATCTGTAGCGATCGGGATGAAATCCTGCGGCGCGCTCGGGATGTAGGCGCGTGGTGGCACGGAGCTCAAGGTTGGCGGCGCCGGATGGGCGAAGGGCTGGTCAGGGCCGTAGTAGATCAGTGTGCTGCTGGAGCTTTCGGTCTGCATGGGACTGTCGTCCGCGTGCACCGCACCAGCGGCAGTGAGAAGGGCGATGAAGCACAGCGTCAGATCGGTTTGTTTCATGGCGACACCTGCGAACCGGTTATTCCCGCATTTCCCCAAGGCCTTTAACTATAGCTGCCGTGCGGCCACGCGTTCGCGACTGTCTGATTACAAGATCGCAACAAAGCCTCGATGTGGTTTTTCTGGACGCTGATCTAGACTCGTGCCGGTCAATAAAAACGAGATATGGAGTGCGCAATGGACATGCCGACCAAACAACACGCCGTCGCCAGCAACCGCGAGGCGTGGAATGATTCTGCAAGGCACCACAAAGACCATCCCGAATGGCAGGCCGTGCTCAACGCCGTGAGCCAGGCTGACTTTTGCTGCATCGATGACACGTTGCGCGGTGTGCTGGAACAGGTGGGCGTCGAGGGTAAGGATGTGGTGCAACTGGGCTGCAACAACGGCCGTGAAAGTCTTTCGCTGTTTGCCCTGGGCGCGCGTCGGGTGGTGGGGGTCGATCAGTCCGCAGCCTTTCTCGAACAGGCCCGGGAACTGACGGCGCACTCGCCCCATGACGCCGAGTTTGTCGAAGCGGATATTCATCAGTTGCCGGCGGAGTTGCACAACCGTTTCGACGTGGCGCTGATCACCATCGGTGTCTTGAACTGGATGCCGGACATTGCCGAGTTTTACCGTCACGTCGCGCAAACCCTCAAGCCCGGTGGCGCGGTGGTGATCTACGAAACTCACCCGTTCCTGGAAATGCTAGACCCCGAAGCCGCCGACCCGTATCGCCTGGACAGCTCGTACTTTCGCAGTGAACCGTTCGTGCAGCATCAGCCGATCGTCTACGAAGGCAAAGTCGAACAACCGGCCAGCCCGTCCTACTGGTTCGTCCACACCCTCGGCGCGATCTTCACCGGCGCCATCGACGCCGGTTTGCACATCAGCCACTTCAAGGAATACCCGCATTCCAACCGCGAAGAATTGTATGACCGGTATGAACACCAGGTGGCGCAGTTGCCGTTGTGTTTTACGTGGGTGGCGGTGAAGCGGTGAGGGTTTGAGCTGAAATTTGCGTTGTCATGACTGACGCCTTCGCGAGCAAGCCCGCTCCCACAGTGGTTTTGTGCCGTTCACACAACCAGTGTCCAGCCCCAATCCCCTGTGGGAGCGGGCTTGCTCGCGAAGGCAATCTCGAGACCGCCTTCGCGGGCAAGCCTTGCTCCTACAGAGGGTGGGTTCAGGCTCCTGCCGTCGCCCCAGCCACCACCGGACGACCCGGTTTGCGCAGCGGGTCGAGGCGCGAGCCTTGGTAGCGGGTTTCGCGGTAGAAGCGCCAGCGACCGCCCAGCAGGCCATAGACGTGGGTCACGCGGCCCTGTTCGTGGTAACCGGTGCGAATGTGCAGTTTCAGGGCCGGGATGTTGTGGGTTTCGCAGACATCCACCACTTTGTTGCAACCCTGCGCTTGCATCGCTTCCCACAGGTTGACCTGCACGTCCACTGACAGGCTGGTGCCGAAATAGGCGCGGGTCAATTCGCCGCCGAACTCGAAGAACTCACCCGGCTTCACCGGGAACCAGCAGCCGTAATAGTGGCGGTCGTGGTAATTCCGGGTGCTGCCCCAGATGAACGCGACCGCATGCCCTTCTTCATCGAGGTACATGTGCCCGGTGTGGCCTTCGGCGGCGAGTTCGGCCATGGTCCCGACACGGTCACCGAAGTGCTTGGTGAAGGCCACGGCGTTGTCCTCGGTAATGGTCACCTGACGCAAGCCGGAGTAGGGCCGCAATTTGTGCGGTGGTACCGGGCTGACCAGATCGCGCTCCATCCATAGCAGCTCCCAGTGGAAGAACACGTAACGTTTCCAGAATGCCTGGAAGAGGTTGCCCAGACCTTTTTGCTTGATGCGTTCGCGCAGTTTTTCGATGACGTTCATGACGCTCTCCTTAGCCATAGCCAGGGTGTTGTGGGAGACGCTTTTGATGGGTATAGATCAAGCTTGCAAGTTCATGTCAAAGCGCCAGCTTTGAATGTGTTGCAATGTGTGTAACTCATTCGAGTGCGGCAGCACCGGCCTGGAAATCCTTGCTGACAACCGCATAAGACACCCGCTCAATACCGGCAAGGCGCCGCTCTAGCACCTGTGTCAGCGACTCGCCGGGGTTGAGGTACGCATCGCCGAAATCCGCCCCTAGCTGGTTCGGATGGGCGACGATTTCCAGCAGACCGTCGGTCGGCGCGGGGGCGTTGCGCAGGTCAACCGGTGTGCACACGTAGTCCGCCGTCGCTCCGGCCAAATGGTGCAGGCGCCGATTGAGCAACCCCTTGAACACGCGTTTGGGCAGGCTCAGGTTTTGCCCCAGGTTACGCGCCAGTCGCACGGCCACCCCTTGTCGCGCGGCGAAGCGCGCGACGATTTCGCCGATGGGCCAGATGTTGTGCACGTGCTGGTGGGAATCGAGATGGCTGGGGCGCACGTCATTGTCCAGGCAGCGTTGCCACTGGGCCTCCAACTCATCCATTACCGCTTCGCGATCCAGGCGATTGAGCCAAAGAGTGTGGCGGGGCAGGTTGAGGTCGAATCCACCCTGGCTGTCGCAGAACGTCGACCGCTCGAGAATGCCCTGGCTCAACGGCCGACCGTAGGTGAGGTTGAAGTGCAGGCCGATCCGTCCTTTGAGCAGCGGGTGCTGGGCCATGAGGCAGGCCGCTTCGAACGCCGGCATGTTCGCCATGGCCGTGGCGGAGCTGATGACCCCGGCCTGGAAGGCCCCAAGGATCACCGCGTTTTCGCACGGGCTGAGGCCAAAATCGTCAGCGTTGACTATGACTTGGTGAGGCATGTCCGCCCTCCGTGGTTTTTTCAGTAGGCGCCTGAGGCTTGGCTGCCGGCGTGGAAACCGTGACCACCGCGGCTGCCCGTTTCGCCTGCCATTTTTGCAAGACCGGTTTGAGCCGATGCCAGACGCGCAACGCCAGCCCCAATACCAGCCCGCTCGGTCGCCAGGAATAGAAACTCCAGCGCCAGTGTTCCAATTGCCCGGTCATGCGTTCGTGGAGTTGATGGCTGGAGTTTTCCAGGCTGACCCGCGAGGCATCGATCCAGCGCCAGTTGTCGTCCAGGCCCCAGCGAATCCACTCTTCGAGCAGCACCCGGCCACTGCCCAGGTCGGCGTATTGCGGCAGGAACGCCAGGTTGTAGTCGTACAGCCGGCCCTGTTCCAGCAAGCCCAGGCGATAGCTGATGCAGCGGCCGTCCAGTTCCAGCACCACCACCCGCACCAGGCCGCGAGCGGCGAGGGCGGTGAAGGCGCGGTCCATCCATTGTCGATGGCGTTCGTCGACGAAAATGCCGACGCCTTCATCGCCTTTCCAGCTCACCGCTTCGACTTCGCTGATGGCCTGCAACAGCGGACCCATGGTCGTAGCGTCCGGGGTAATGCGCCGCACCTGGGCACCACACGCGGCGATGCGTTTGCGCGCGCGGCGCAGTTTGTAGCGCGGATCGCCCGAGACTTCCTGGCGATCCGCTTCGCTGATCAGGTGCACCGGCGCCTTGCAACTGAGGCGCCGTTCACCGGTGGAACTGTGAGCCATCCACACCGTCAGGGCACTTTCTTCGCCCGTCGGTTCGGACAGCTCGTTGAGTTGCAGCAACGCGTGGGGCACGCGACGGCGGATCACGATCAGCGCCTTGCGGATGCTCTCGGCATCGAGGCTGGCGAGCAACGCCAGGCGATCGGTCAGCGGATAGCCCAGGTGATGCAACACCCGGAATGGCAACCCGCCAAAACGTTCACGCGACGCCACCAATGGCAAGCACAGCGCCAGTTCGTCTCCCCGCCAGCCAAGCAGCACGTGCAAGCGCTCGCCGTCCTTGAGCGCTTGTTCCGCGGCACCCAGCCAGGCCAGGGTGTTGAACGGTGTGTGGTCCGTCACTCGCAGGCGCAGTGCTTCATAAGCCGCTGCCGGAAAGTCCGGTGCGCACAGCGAAGTGCGCCATTCGAATCGCGTCGCCATCAGGTCAGGTCGCCTCTGCTGCAACAGGGGCCGGCGTCGGTTTGCGCAAGGCATCCAGACGTGAGCCGCTGTAGCGGGTTTCGCGGTAGAAGCGCCAGCGACCAAACAGCTCGTAGACGTTCATGATCCGCCCTTGCTCCTTGTAACCCATGCGAATGTGCAACTTGAGCGCGGGGATATTGTGGAACTCACAGACATCCACCACTTTGTTGCAGCCCTGATCCGCCATGGCTTTCCACAGGTTCAGTTGGAAATCCACCGACAGCGTGGTGCCCCAGTAGGCGCGGATCTGTTCACCGCCGAATTCGAAGAACTCGCCGGGTTTGACCGGGAACCAGCAGCCGTAATAGTGCCGGTCGTGGTAATTGCCGTTGCTGCCCCAGATGAAGGCCACGGTGTCGCCGTCTTCATTGAGGTACATGTGCCCGGTATGCCCTTCGTTCGCCAGTTCGGCCATGGTGCCCACGCGATCGCCGAAGTGTTTGCCAAAGGCCACTGCGTTCTGTGCGGTGATGGTTTCCAGGCGCAGCGGGTTGTAGGGCCGCAATTTATGCGGCGGTATCGGGGTAACCAGGTCGCGCTCCATCCAGATCAGTTCCTGGTGGGCAAACACGTAGTGCTTCCAGACCTTGTTGAAGGTGGCCCGCAGGCCTTTTTGCTTAATGTGTTCGCTGAGTTTTTTCAGAATACTCATGTTATGTACTCCTGACGGGATCGGCCGTGGTTGGAGTGATGCAACGCGCGGCAACATGCCTGCGCGGCAAACATGTTCGATGACGGTCATGAGGCGATCCAGCTCAGGGCGAACAGGGTTTCCCCTGGCAAATCGAAGCTGACGCGACCGTCCTGGCAGCGGAAGGGCGCGTCGCGGCTGCGGTTGTCGGCGCCGAAATAGCGCAACGAACCTTTGGCCAACGGACAGTTCACCCCGCTCAGGTCGATACGTTGCAAACGCGTGCCTTTGTTGACCCCCAGCAAGCTGCGTTGCAGGTCGGTGGCCATGGCCAGCACGTCGACTTCGAAGGCGTCGTTCTCCAGGCGCATCACGTTGTGCAGCCAATGCTGCTGGATGAACTGCTGGGCCATGCCCACGGGCTTCAGCTCGAAATGATCGTCGTCCAGGACCTTGAACATACCCTTGGGGTAGTCCGGTTTTTCGTCGTCGGCCTGGAACCAGTTGAGCATCTCCAGCAAACCGTCCTGGGCCGAGTTGATGGCCACCGAGGCCCACCACAGCGAGGCGAAATGGGTTTCCTGATCGTAGGGGCTCAGGCTTGAGCCGCTGGACATGTTGGTCTGGTCCAGCAGCAGCGCCTTGCGCGGCCGGCCGTTGGCGTCCAGCCCGACGAGGTCGGCGGCACGACGCACGCTGTCGCGGTAGACCCGGGTGGCCAGCAGGTCGCGGATCATCCATTCGTGCCACGCCAGGGCGTCGATCTGCTCACCGGATTCCGCCAGCAGGCGCCGTGCCCAGTCAATACCGCGCTTGTTCGCCGCGTTGTCGTCGAACGGGCCGTTGACCAGCCGCGAACTGGCGGGCATGGCGATGCGCACGCCGGCGCGGGCGTTGGCCGGGTTGCTGCGCACTTGCCGGGCCATGCTGTTGAAGAGGCTTTGGTAGTTGGCGTAGTCGGGGTAGTTGAGATTCGGCTCGTCCGCGAAACCGATGTAGTGAGTACCTTTGCCGCCGAGGGCGCGGGTGCTGGCGAGCCAGGCCTCGAGGCCGCTGTTGCTCATGGTGTCGGCGCGCAGATCGTGCTGGCGTTGGCTGCCGGCCAGCAACGTGATGTCCTGGGTGATGCCGAAACGGTCCTGGTACAACTGACGGAAAGCGTCTTCGTAGTGCGGCTTTCTCGACGTGATGTCGACGAAGCTGTAGTAACTGGCCGCTCGCGGCTTCAGCGCATCGAGCACCGCAAAACTGGAGGGTGGCGGCAGCACATAGGGCAGGGCGACGCCCAGGTTCGGGGTCGGGCCGAGCACGTCGTTGTGCAGGGTCAGGCGAGTCTGGCCGTCGTCTTCACGCAGTGGCTTGAGTTGCTGTGGCGTTTGCGCGAACAGGTTGGCGGTGCCATCGAGCCAGAACGCCACTTTGCCGCTGCCGCGCAAGCGCAAGCGCCAGGTTTGTTCGCTACTGCTGACCGGCAACGCGACTTGATCGAACTGCCAATAGGCGCGATAAGGTTTGAGGGCCAGCAGCACTTGTTGGCCGTCGCCCACGCGCTGGGCTTGCAAGGCGCTGACGCCACCGTGGAACTTGCCGGCCAGCACCGCGTGTTCCCCCGGCGCCACCTTGAAAAACAGTTCGTCGCCGTCGTGGGTTTCGGCGCTGAAATGCACCTTGGCCGGCGCGAACAGCGCCACGGTGCGTTCGTCGTGCTCGACCTTGTAGCGGCGGAAGCTGTAGCCCGGAATCTCCAGTCGATAACTGGCGGCGCCCGGCGTTAATGGCCAGCTCTGCGTGCCACTGGATTCACTGGGGGCAATCAGGCGTTCGCCCGACAACTTGCCTTGGCCATCGACGAGGTAGAGGTGTTCTTCATTGGCATCCGCCTGCCACGCCGGGACCCAGCGCACGGTCACGGTGTCGGGACGATCCGCTTGCAGATAAAGACTGCCGTCGCGAATGTCGCCCCAACGCATCGACGCCGCCTGAGCTTCGAGCACGAGGCCCAATCCCAACAGCAGCGCCAGGCGTTTCATGCCGACTTCCTCTGCAACATCAGCAGCATCGGCGCGACGTCGCTGGGCAGGATGATCAGGGTTTGCCAGACCGGCACGCCGCTCAACCGGCAATACACCACCAGCAGTGCGATGGTCACCCCGAGATAGGCGATGGATGAGGCCGCTGCGGCGCCGACGATGCCGTAAGTCGGGATCAGCAGCACGTTCAGCGCCAGGTTCATCAAGGCACTCATGCCCATCAACAATGAAATAGTGCCGGGACGGTTCTTGCCCAGCAGGTCCAGGCGCAGGATGCTCGCGTAGCACAGGCCGAACAGCCCCGGCAGCAAGGCGAGCAGGGCAGGATAGGCCGGTTGATAGGCGGCGCCGAACAGCGTGACGATCAGCCATTCGCCGATCACCGCCATGGTCAGGCAGGCGCCGAGCATCACTGTTGCGGTCAGGCGCAGGGCCAGCGGCGTGACTTTGTCGATGCCCTCTTCCTGTTGCAGCAGGCGTTTCATCAGCGGCGTGGTCACCGCTTCCGGGACGATCAGCAGCAACTCGGCGGCGGCGCTGGCCATGGCGTAATGACCTAGCGCGGTGCTGCCGAGCAGGGCGCCGATAAACAGGTAATCGGAACGCAGGATGACTTGCTGGAACAACAGATCGGGATGGCTGCGAGCGCTGTAGCGCAGCAGTTCATTTTGACTGGCACGGTCCCACTGCAGGGTCAGCGGTTGATTGCGCTTGAGCCAGACCCAACCCGCCAGCACCACCAGGCTGATCCCCGCCAGCCAACTGATCAACGCCGCTTCGAGGGCGGCGGTTTTCCACATCCAGAACAGCGCCAGAAACAACAGCAGCGGCGCCAGGGATTCCACTAACCGCAAGGCATTGAAAGCGACGATGCCGCCGGACGCGTTGTGCAGGGTCAACAAACCACTTTTGAGCACCGTCAGCGGCACCGCCAGCAGCAACAACCAGGCAAGCAAACCCAGTTGCGTGGTGATGTCCAGTTCGCTGCCGAATTCCCGGGTCAACGCCACCACCACCAGTGTCAGCAGCAGCGCCAGCAAACAGCCGAACACCAGCACTTGGCTCAGCAGTAAACCCATCGGCCGCTGCTTGGCTGCTTGATAACCCACCGCCGAATTCAAGCCACCGCTGGTGGCGGCGCTGATCAGGTCGGGCAGGGTGCTTAGCAGCGCAAACAAACCGCGTTCGCTCGGCCCGAGAATCCGCGCCAGCAACACGTTGCGCAGCAAACGCAGGCCGATCATCGCCAGTTTGGTGCCCATGCTCAGGGCCAGGTGCTTGAGGTAACGGCTGCGACTCATGGCCGTGCCCCGCGAAAGATGCGCCACGACAGCAACTCCGGATTACGCGCGGTGCGCTGGCTGACGCCGAAGCGCGGCAAGGCCAGAGGCTCGCCATCGCCGCGATAAATCCCGGTGCCGGTGCCCAGGGCGAACGGGAATTCATGGGCGGCCACTTGTTGGCGAACGCGCGCATCGTGGTCGCCGTTGGGGTAGCAGTAGACCGGCAGCGGTCGGTTGCAGCCATTCAACAGCGCATCGCGGCTGCGGCTCAATTCTTCGTGCAAGCGTTGATCGTCCAGGCCAGTGAGGATTGCGTGACTGGCGCCGTGGGGACCGAAGCGCACCAACCCGCAGGCTTCCAGCGAGCGCACTTGCTGCCAGTCCAGGGCCTGGGGTTGCGACTCTTCCGGGCATTCATCGGTCAACCGACTCAAGTCGTCCGGTGTCAGGGTTTTGAGGCTTTGCAGGTAGTGCAGCAAGGTCAGGCTGCGGCGCTGCACGTCGAGGTCATCTATCAGCACCGGCAAGGGGCGGCCGACCTGTTGCAGGCATTCGATCAGGTGCATCCGGGCTTGTTCGCCGTGGCTGCCCCACAGGGTTTCGCCCAGGCTTTCCCACCAGAAGCGCTGACGGCTGCCGATGAAATCGGTGGAGAGAAATATGCTCGCCGGCACCTGATATTGCTTGAGCAACGGGAAGGCATTCACCGCGTTGTCGCGCCAGCCGTCATCGAAGGTGAGGGCCACTTTCGGCCGTTCCGAGCGCTGGGTACCGGGGTGCAGGATGTCCATCAATGGCACGCAGTCGAAGTGTTTTTTCAGCCAGACCAGCAAGTGCTCGAATGCCTTGGGCCCGACGCACAGTTCATTGCGGTGGGGCAGGTCGGCGGCGCGGTCGTTGGCCAGCACCCGGTGCAGCATCAGAATCACCCCGGCGCCGTGCAATTGACGGCGGCCCAGGGGGGAGTTCAGGTACAACCAGCCGCTGGCACGTTTGATACTGGTCTTGATCGGCATGTCAGGCACTCATCGAGTCTGGTCGGGGTTCCATTGGTTGTAGCTGTGCCCGCGCAAGAACTGCCACAGGCCGACGCTCATGCCGGCCAGGGTCACCAGCACGAACGCGGCGAGGCGAAACGGCTTGGGCAAGCGGTGATGCACGTCCAGCAGGCCGGCCACGGCGAAGGCATAGCCGAGCAACTGGGCGGCCAGGGTCAGGCGGTAGAAGCCATGCTCATCGAGCAGCCAGAGGTTGGCCACCAGCAAGGGCAGCAACAGTACCGGCGCCAGCCGGCGGATCAGTTTGTGGCTGATCAACGCGATCGCGTACAGGCCATGGCGCAGGGGGTTGAGCAGCTCACGCCGGGCCGCCAGGCTGATCAAGCCACCGACGGTGACGCGCTGACGGCGGCTGAACTGTCGATCGGCCTCGTCCACGCCTTGATCAAGCACCTTGGCGTCGTCGACATAGACGACGCGCTTGCCCGCGACCGGTGCGCAGGTGTTGATAAAGAAATCGTCGTTGACCAGGGCTGGAATCGGTTGGTACAGCTCGCGGCGCAACGCCTGCAGGGCTCCGTCGGCCGAGACCGTGCAGCCGGTGCGGCTTTCCACCCGGCGCAGCCAGGCTTCATAGCGGCGATACAGACTTTCGCCCACGCTCAGTCCCTTGCCGGGGACGGGGATGTTCATGTTGCCGACCGTACCACCGACCTCAGGGTCGGCAAACGGCGCCAGCAGCCGCTGCAAGGTACCGTCGATCCAGTGAACATCGGCATCGGTAAACACCAGGATATCGCCTGTGCAGTGGCTGACAGCGGCGTTGAGCACACTGTTCTTGCCTTGGCGTGGCAGGTCGTACACCTCGATGCGTGGGTCGTCGAAGCTGCGCGCCAGGGCCACGGTCTGATCGGTTGAGCCGTCGCTGGCGACGATGATCTGCAAGCTGGCGGCGTGATAGTCCTGAGCCAGCAAGTTGCGCAGTTTATTCTCGATATTGCGTTGCTCGTTATGCGCGGCAACCACCACGCTGACCCGTTGCGCAGGCAAGGGAGCGGGCGTGTGTCGAGGAAAAAACGGTCCAGCGATCGCCAGCAGCAGCGGGTAACCCAGGTAGGCGTACACCGGCAACAACAGGCACAACCAGAAAATGAATTCAGCCACGGGCGGGCCTCCTGGCATTCCAGTTAAACAGGCTGAGAATGAGCGCGGCGCCGGCCAGGTGCAGGCGCACCCAATGCAGGCCCCAGAGTTGCATCGTGAGGAGGACATCACGGTGTTTCAGGCTTTGACGCAGACTCAGGACCAGCCCCGGTAACAAGGTGATCATCACCATCACTGCCGCATGGTGCGGGAAACCATTCAGCAGCGCGGAGATCGCCAGGAAATCCAGCAACCAGACAACCAGTGACAGCAACGGAAACCGCAGCAGTCGCAGGCTGTATCCGTGGGTGCGGAGCAATTGCAGGTGACTGCCCTGGCGCCACATTTCCTTGCCCATCCACTCGCGCCAACTGCTCTCATAACCCCAATGCAGGGCGACGCTTTCATTGACCGCCAGCACGCGCGCGCCGGCTTCGTGCAGACGCATGGTGAAATCCTTGTCCTCGCCGGTGCGCAGGGTTTCTTCAAAGCCACCGACCTGGTCGAACCAGGACCGGCGCATAAGCAAGTTGGAGGTGGGCAGCCATTGCACCGGGTTCAGGGTGCGGCTGGTCGGGCGCAGTGTGCGTCGTTGCCAGGCATCGGCGTACCACGGCGCTTGGGCTGGCGTGTGCAGGTCCAGGCCGAACACTTCACCCTGGCCTTCGGCCTCGTGTTTGAGCAGCAGGGTCAGCCAGTCTTCGGGCATCTCGATGTCGGCATCGATGAAGGCCAGCCATTCACCGGTGGCGATGGCTGTACCGCGATTGCGCAGCGCACCGATCAGCAAACCGGGCAGCACCAATACCTGTGCCCCGAACTGCCGGGCAATCTGCGGGCCATGATCACTGGAGCCGTTATCGACCACAATCAGCTCGCACTCCAGGTCCACGGCATCGGCGGCCTTTTGTGCGGCGAGCAAGGTCCGGCCGATGTGCCGGGCTTCATTGAACATCGGGATAACAATGCTGATCCGTTTCATGCCCTGGCCTCCAGCAATGGGGCTTCTTCCGCTTTCAGGCGCAGCACGCTGGTGAGGGCCAGCATGATCCACACGTACTTCTGGTTCGGTGCGCTGAGGAACATCAAAAACAGCGTCAGCGATAGAAAACTGATGCTCAGGTGCGTCAGCAAATCAGCCTGCTCGCGGTTGTTTCGCTGTAGCCAGGCGCGGCGGGCGCGAATCAGGTTGTACAGGCCGAGGGCGAGCATGCCGACGAACAACAGGCCGGCGGGAATTCCCAGTTCGCTGAAGATTTCCAGGTAGGTGTTGTGGGCGCGGCGGTACAGGTCACCGACCTTGCGGTTGGCCGAAAATACCTTGGCATAACCGGTGGTGGCGTAGTGCATCGGGAAGGTCCCGGGGCCGGTCCCCAGCAATGGGTTCTCGCGGATCATCTGGCTGCCGACCACGATGTACGAAGCGCGACGACCGAGGGATTCGTCCTGGCTCTTGGCGCCGGCGCTCAAGATACTCAAGGTCTGGATGCGCGCGATGTAACCGGGCGGCATCGCGTAAATGGCCAGCGGAATCACGATCACCATGCCGAGCATGGCAAATCCCAAATGCCGCGGACGGATGCGTTTGAGCTCCACGCGGTAGTGCCAGGCACCAATCGCCATACTGAGAAACAGCACCACCAGCCCTGAACGGGATTCGGTCTTGGTCATGCCGCCCAGCAGCAAAACGAAGCACCCCCCCCAGAACAATCGGTGCAGCAGATTCGGACTGCGGATCACCAGCAGCAAACCGAGCGGCACGGCGAAGGCGATCAGCATGGCAAAGGCGTTCGGGTCTTCCAGCAGGCCGGTGGCGCGGCCCTGGTCCTGATACTTGCTGGAGAACATCGCCAATACGCAGGTCATCGCGACACTCAGCGTCACCAGTTTGGCGAACAGGTCCAGGTTCAAGTCGCGGCCGATCAGCAGCGCGATCACAAACAGAATCAGGCCGACGCTCAGTTCCCGCAGATGCCCCAATGACATGCCCATGTCATCGGTATTGAGCAGGCTCAGCAGGTACAACAGCATGAACCAGATCAGGTAGCGCCAAATGTTACTGCGCAGCCGTTCGGACGGAAGCTGATGAATCGCCAGTTGCAGCAACAGGATCAGCACCAGTGACAGGCCGAGAAACTTGGAGCCGGAAAACGCGCTGTCCTTGAAGAGACCTTCAAATGGCAACAGCGCGACAATGCCGAGCAGACCCCACGTGGGTTTGCGATACAGCACCGCGACACCCACCAGGCCGAGTACCGCCCCCGGTGCCAGAAACGGATAAGGGCTGGCCAGCAAACCGAGGCAGACCAGGCCGAGCAGACTGATGATCGAGAGCGGAAAGATCACGCGCGTGCCTCCCGTGCAGTACGGATATAAAGCTGCGACCAGCGTTCGGCGAGGGCCTTGAGGTCGTAGCGATCCAGTTGTGTGCGTCTTGCGTTGTCACTCAGTTCGCGGGCCAGGGCCGGTTCGCTCAGCAAGGTGCCGATCTGTTGGGCGAGGGCGACGCTGTCGGTCGGTGCGGCGAGCAAGCCGTTGTGCCGCTCTTCCAGCACATCGGGAATCCCGCCGACACCGAACGCCACCACCGGTACGCCGGCCTGCATCGCTTCGAGCAAAATCATCGGCGTGCCTTCGGTGCGCGAGCTGATCACCAGCGCATCGAGTCGGCGCCACCACGGGCCCATGGCGGTCTGGTAGCCGGGCAGGGTGATGCGTTCCTGCAACCCGGCGGCGTTGATTCGTTCCTGTAGCGTGTCCTGTTCCGGACCGTCGCCGAGCATCACGGCGTCCAGTTGCGGGAACTGCCGG
Organism: Pseudomonas sp. NPDC096950; assembly: GCF_044762525.1. Classification (NCBI taxonomy): domain Bacteria; kingdom Pseudomonadati; phylum Pseudomonadota; class Gammaproteobacteria; order Pseudomonadales; family Pseudomonadaceae; genus Pseudomonas; species Pseudomonas sp. NPDC096950. The sequence goes on from NZ_JBIWEL010000001.1 coordinate 183,094, forward strand.
CACAGCGGGATCAGCGCATCGAGAAACAGGTCCGGGCCTTTTTCACTGCTCAGCCGCCCGACGTAACCGGCCAGCCAACGCTGGCGATCAACGCGGTGCGGCAGCAGGCCTTTGGCCGCCGGCAATCCATTGGGGATCACCTGCAATTTTTCCGACCGGACACTGGCCTTGCGGCACAACGTGGCGATGCTTTCCGCGACGCAGACCACGCGATTTACCGACGCGGTGCGGCACAGTTGCAGGCTCAGCCAGGTGTAGAACTTTTGCTTGCGGCTGCGCGGCGTGAAACCGTGCTGGGTAATCACCAGCGGCAAGCGCAACAGCGTCGCGCCGACCCAGCCAAACACCAGGCCTTTGAAGTTATGCGCATTGATCAGCGGCTGTTCCGTCCGCCGCTGACGCAAATGCCCCAACAACGCCCCCAGACCCGTGCACCCCTGGCAATCCACCCCGGCCTCGCGAAACCGTTCGATCAGGGCGGGCGGCGCATTGAGAAACAGCACCTGGTGCTGCCCCGGCGTCGCCAGGCAATGGTCCAGCAGCATCCGCTCAGCCCCATAGAAGCCGCCGCTGCTGAGCAAATGAATGATCGGCAGGGCGCTGGAAGGGTTGAGCGGCGCGTTCAATTGCGCACCCAATGCACAAAGCTTGGCACGGTCCAGTTCCGGTGCGGATTGGTCGGCACTATGTTCTGTTCGTTGATCACCAGCAGCACCGGCAGGCCCAGTTCGTGGCTGATTTGCGCAGGGTGCTTGAAGCGATGATCGAAGAACTCACGCACGTAGACCAGTGCAATCGCCAGCAGCAAACCGGTGAACAAACCAAACGGAATGATCAGGAACGGCTTGGGAAACGCCGGGGCGGTCGGTTCAAACGGCGGGCTGAGCACCCGGGCGTTCGACAGGTCGTTGTCCAGCGAGCGGGACGAACTGCTTTCGGCAAAGCGTTGGGCATAGGTACCGAACGCCGCGTGCAGGGCGTTGATCTCGGTGTCCATCTGCCGCAGCTTGCTCTGGGTTTCCTGCAACTGGTGGATACGGTTCTTGAAGTCGGCGATGCGCGCGGTTTTCTGGGCGATCACCGAGCTGACAATCGCCAGGTCGCTGGTACGTTCCTGAATCCGGTTGCTCACCACTTTCAAGAACTGCTGACGGGTGCGGGAGATTTGCTCGCGGGTCAGCAGCATCGGCTCACTGCCTGGCTGGAACACGGCCAGGTCGTTCATGTAACGGCTGACTTGGGTGGTCAGTGCCTCGCCCATCTGCTTGATCTCGCGATCTTCGAAGGCGACGTTGTCCACGGTGGTGGTGAAGGTGTAGGGGAAGGTGTAGTCGTTGAGTTTGGAATTATTGGCGGCGGCCAGGCTGGACTTCAGGTAGTCGAGCCAGCGTTGGCTTTGCAGCAGGCGATCCTGGTACAGGTTGAGCGCTTGCTCTTCGGTGTTGATGGCGTTGAGGCGGAAGGTGATTTCCTCCTTGGGATCGGAAGAACCGATGGCTTCCAGCAACGCCAGCCGATTGCTTTCCAGGCCATCGAGACGCACCTCGTATTGCTGCTTCTTGGTTTCGTAGAAGCTTTGCGGCAGTTCGATGGATTGCAGTTCCTGACGGCTGACCAGGTAGTTTTGCAGCAATGCGGCGACAAACTTGGTGCCCTGCGCCGGGTCGTTGAAGCTGTAGACAATGGAGATCACGTTGGAGCCGGGCAGGGTCTCGATCTTGAGTTTGTCGATAGCCTCCTCGGTCAGCCCGTCCAGCACGGTGTCGCGCACCGGATCAATCTCCATCCCGAGGGCGGATTTCACCGGGTTGATCACGTATTCGCGCAGCGGCGCGGTGACATAGCGTTTCAGCGGCTCGGACACCAGTTTGCTGAGCATGCCGGGGCTGGGGGTGTACTCGCCTTTATCCCGCAGCTCGCTGATGGTCTGGCGAATCAGTGCCGGCGAACGCAGGATATTGCTCTCGGTTTCCATGTCCGCCAGTGACGGCGGGATGAAACTGGCGTTTTCCTGAGTCAGGGACGTAGTCGCGTCGCCCTGGGAGAGTTTTTTCGATTGGACGATCACTTGCGCGGTGATGTCGAAGCTTTGCTTGAGCACCAGGGGCAAGAGCAGGGCGATGACTGCAAAGACCAGGAAGACTCGTTTCACCAACTGTTTGTTGGCGAAGAAGATCCTGAAGAACTCGTGCAGGTAGTTTTCCTTTGGATTCATGTCAGATCACCTGAGAGTTAGTTGCTGCTGTCGTCTTTGTTGTCGAGGCGGTAGCCGAAACTCAGGCCGACACCCTGGAACAACACCACGTCCGCCAATTGCCGTGCGAGCTCACCGGCGCTGGCCAGTTTGGTCTTGGGCACGTAGAGCATGTCATCCGGTTGCAGGTAGGCGATCTGCGATGCATCACCGGACAAGGCTTTTTCCACGTCATAACGCACGGCCTTCACCTGGTTGCCGTTGCGCCGCATGATCACCACCGAATCGAGCCGCGCCTTGACGTTGGCACCACGGGCGAGGGTCAGCGCTTCCAGCACCGAGACCGGCCGGCGAATCGGGTAGGAACCCGGTTGGCCGACTTCACCCAGTACGTAGATTTCGTTGCCCGCCGTGGACTTCAGCAACACGTCGACGGTCATCCGCCCCGGCAAATCCGCGTAGCGTTTATTGAGGAAGGTTTCCAGTTGATTGACGGTCATGCCTTGCAGCGGCACTGCGCCGATTTCCGGAAAACTGGCATAGCCGTCGGTGCCCACGGTGATCTCCCGGCTCATGCCGGTAGCAGGGTGGTTCAGCGCGCTCTTGAGGTTGGACTCATTGCTCAGCGGGCTGATGATTTGCACCGTCAGTTGATTGCGGTTGGGCTGGAACAGTTGTTTGCGCTGATAGACACGCTGGATCTCGGTCTTCGCTTCTTCGGACGTCAGCCCGGCGATTTTCACCGAGGTATTGGCCCCCGGCAGTTCGATGTTGCCGTCGGGCAGCACCAGTTGATTGCCGTTGAGCTGGCTGGCCGCGGTGAAGTTCAGGCCGATCGTGTCGCCGGGTTGCACGCGGTAGGCGTCCGAGCCGCTGGTGCTGATGTGGAAGATCACGTCCAGCACATCCTGGGGCCGCAGGGTCTGTTCGACCTTGGGCATGTCGGTGGCCTGTGCATTGGCCGGCGAGGCCGTGAGGATCTGCACCGGTATGCTGGTTTCGGAATGGCTGGAGCAACCTGCAAGCGGCAGCAACAGCAGGAGAAGCATTTTGGCGTTCATGGCGTCATCCTTTTCTGGTTGCTTACAGGTTTTTGTAGAGCCATTTCGGCATGTAGTACTTGCGTCGGTTGAACACGCTGCCGACCAGTTTCGCGCCGGCCTGGGTCAGGCGCTGGACCGCGGCCTGGGCCACTTCCCAACGGGTGTCCTCGGAACGCACGACCATGATCACGCCGTCCACCTGGGTGCTGATGACCAGGGTGTCGGCGGCGGAATACACCGCGTCGCCGTCGATCACCACAAAGCGGTAGCGGCTGCCCAACTGGTCGAGCAGCGGGCTCAGGCGTTCGGCGGTCAGGTGTTCGTTGCCACGCACGTGCCGGCCGTTGGGCAGCACGTCGAACGGCAGGCTGGAAACCTGGACCACGCAATCCTGCAGCAGCGGCGGGGTGCCGGCGCTGAACAGCAGATCGCGAAAGCCGCGCTCTTTTTGCAAGTTGAGCTGGGCCGTGAGGTTGGTCGCCGACTGGCTGGCGTCGACCAGCAGCACTTGGCCGCTGCTCATCTGCGCCAGTTGGCTGGCCAGCACCAGGGCGCTGGTGGTGGTGCCTGCGCCGGGGTTGGCGGCGGTCAGGAATAGGATCCGCAGATCTTGATCGAGCACGGTCGAAGTCAGGTTGGACTCGCTCGGGTTGGCGATGCTTAGGGCTTTATTGGTTGAACCGTCCATTTAACTCGCTCCGTGGCCGCTGAATACTTTGAAGGGGGTTTTCAACAAGATCTTCAGATCAAGCAAAAGGCTCTGCTCGGCGATATAGCTGAGGTCCAACTCAACGCGCTGGTCGAAGTCGATATTGCTGCGCCCGGAGATCTGCCACAGGCCGGTCATGCCGGGGTAGATGCTCAGGCGGGCAAGGTGGTTATCCTTGTAGCGGTAGGCGTTGAACGAGGTGGGCCGAGGGCCGACCAGGCGCATGTCGCCGGTAAACACATTGATCAGGTTGGGCAGCTCGTCGAGGCTGCTGCGCCGCAGGAACCCACCGATGCGGGTGATGCGCGGGTCCTTGTCGATCTTGAAATCGATGGCGTCGGCACCGTGCTTGTTGAGGTGGCGCAGGGACTCCTTGAGCTCCTCGGCGTTGGCCACCATGGTGCGGAACTTGTACATGCCGAACGAGCGACCGCGATAACCGGTGCGTTTTTGCACGAACATGACCGGGCCCGGGCTGCTGAACTTGATCGCCAGGGCCAGGCCCAGCAACAGCGGCGAAATCAGTACCAGAATGACCAGAGCTCCGAAGCACGCCACGACCCGATTGGTGCGCGACAACGTCCAGGGCCGACCACCGTCGCGACCGGTCATCCAGCCGCGACCCTGCATGTGGATCGCGGTGTCGAGGCGCATTCGGTGCTCGGGGTCCAGGCGTTTGTCACGACGCATATTCTGGAGTGGCACACCTTTTTCATGTCCAGTCATAGACTCCTCCGCTTGTAGCTCTCAGCCCTGTAGCTCAGCCGCAAGCGGCGCATGGGCGTGCAATGGGTAGTAATCGCGGAACCAGGCGACGAACCGGCGAAGGCCCTCGTCGAGCTCGATGCGCGGGTGGAAACCGGTGTCACGTTCCAGTTCGTGGACATCGGCGCAGGTGTTGAGCACATCGCCCGGTTGCAGGGGAAGCAGCTCGACATTGGCTTTGCGGCCCAGGTGTTTTTCCATCAGGGCCAGGTAATCCTTGAGTTCCACCGGGTGCTCGCCACCGATGTTGTAGATCCGCCACGGTGCCATGCTGCTGGCCGCGTCCGGTTGCTCGCGATCCCAGTCCGGCGTGGTGCCCGGTGGCTGATCGACCAGGCGGGCGATGCTTTCGACGATGTCGTCGATGTAGGTGAAGTCCCGTTGGTGCTGGCCGTAGTTGAATAACTTCAACGGGCTGCCCTCGACGATGGCCTGGGCAAAACGGATCGGCGACATGTCCGGCCGACCCCAGGGCCCGTAGACCGTGAAGAAGCGCAGCCCGGTGCTGGGAATGCCGAACAGGTGGCTGTAGCTGTGGGCCATCAGCTCATTGGCTTTCTTGGTGGCTGCGTACAACGACAGTGGGTGATTGACGCCGTCATGGGTCGAGTAGGGCGTGTGCTGGTTGGCGCCATACACCGAGCTGGACGAGGCGTAGATCAGGTGCTTGACCGGATGGTGACGGCAACCTTCGAGGATGTTCAGGAACCCGCTGAGGTTGCTGTCCAGATACGCCTTCGGGTTATCCAGCGAATAACGCACGCCGGCCTGGGCGGCGAGGTGAATCACCGCATCCGGTTGCTCATGGGCAAACAAGGCTTCGATGGCCGGGGCGTCGGCCAGGTCTATTTTTGCCAGGGGAAAACTGCCGACCTGTTCCTGCACCCAGCGCACGCGATCGTGCTTGAGTTGCGGGTCGTAGTAGTCGTTGAAGTTATCCAGCCCGCAGACCCGGTGCCCGTCGCGCAACAGCCGCAACACACAATGGGCACCAATGAATCCCGCCGCTCCCGTCACCAGAATCTTCATGGGCGCAGACCCTCCGGAACGATGTGCCGAAGGCCGATGCCGCTGTAATGCAAACCGGCGGCGGCAACCTGTTCCGGGTTGTAGAGGTTGCGTCCGTCGATGATCACCTTGGAGCGCAACTTGCTCGCCAGTAGATCGAAATCCACCACGCGGAAATTCTTCCACTCGGTGCAGATCACCAACGCGTCGGCGTCTTCCAAGGTGTCGTCGCGGGTGGCGCACAGGTGCAGGTCATTGCGATAGCCGTAGATGCGCCGGCATTCGGACATGGCTTCCGGGTCATAGGCCTGCACACTCGCGCCTTCGGCCCACAGCGCATCCATCAGGTAACGGCTGGGCGCTTCACGCATGTCATCGGTGTTGGGTTTGAAGGCCAGGCCCCAGACCGCGATGGACTTGCCGGCCAGGCCTTGAGGGAATTGGGCTTTGAGTTTGCTGAACAGGATGTGCCGCTGCGTGTCGTTGACCTCAGTGACGCTGCGCAGCAAACGCAACGGCATGCCGTTGTGTTCGGCGGTGTGCAGCAGGGCGCGCAGATCCTTGGGGAAGCACGAACCGCCGAAGCCGCAGCCGGGGTAGATAAAGTGATAACCGATGCGCGGGTCCGAGCCGATGCCTCTGCGCACCGCTTCGATGTCGGCCCCCAGCAGTTCGGTGAGGTTGGCCAGTTCGTTCATGAAGCTGATGCGGGTGGCGAGCATCGCGTTGGCGGCGTACTTGGTCAGCTCGGCGCTGCGGTTGTCCATGAACATGAGCTTTTCATGGTTGCGGCAAAAGGGCGCGTAGAGTTCGCTAAGCTGATTGCGGGCGGTTTCGTCGTTGGTGCCGACGATGATCCGGTCCGGGCGCATGCAGTCGGCGAGGGCGCTGCCTTCCTTGAGAAATTCGGGGTTGGACACCACCCGTACGGCCAGTGCTTTGCCCCGGCGTTGCAGTTCTTCGTTGGCGGCTTCGGCAACTTTGTCCGCGGTACCGACCGGCACGGTGGATTTGATGATCAGGGTGCGATCGGCTTCCATGAAACTGGCGATCTGCCGGGCCACGTTCAGCACATGGCTGAGGTCGGCGGAACCGTCTTCATCGGCTGGCGTACCGACCGCAATGAAGATTAATTCGGCATGTTCGACCGCGTCGCTGGCCTGGGTCGTGAACAACAAACGGCCGGCCTTGATGTTCTCTTCCAGTGTTCCGGAAAGTCCAGGTTCACTGATTGGTGGAACTGCCTGTTGCAACTGCTTGATCTTGTTCGGATCGATATCGACACACAGCACGCGATGTCCGACATCAGCCAGTGCCGCTGCTTGAATCAGGCCAACGTAGCCCGTACCAAATACGCTCACGTCCATATTGGCGTGCCTCGTAAGACGGTGGAAAGATCAGGAATTAGACTGTCAAAAGGGGTATAGCCCAGCCTCGGCAATTCGTGTCAGCAAAATGACATGTTGCAATGCTAGAACACCCCCGATTTTGGGGGCGATTGGCCATCAAAGGCTTGCTGCTGCTGGTTTCGCCGCGGTTTTGACGGGTTTTTCACATTTAGAAGAAAACGATAAACGGTCGAGAGGCTTGAATTACAAGGGCTGTAGCGCCTTGAGTGTGTCAGATTTGAGTCAACGTTTTTTTGACGCTTTTCAGAAAAGTCGGGCATTTCTTGCGGTTTGATGGCCCGGTGCTAGTGTCAAAAAATGGCCGACAATCTATTGGCCAGATACCTTCGACGAGCAGCGTAAATACTATGATTCGATATTTAAAAGAACTGCTGTTAGTTCTCTATTTACTGAAGAGTTACGACTATTACCTTGATCGCTTGAATGCCATGGGTATTGGTATTGCGCTGCTGTTATTCGGCGGGATGTTCGTGGTGCTGACGGTGGCGCTGTTCATGACCGCGTACATCCGCCAGACGCTGATTAGACATCTATTCGCTATAACGCTGTTTGTGTCGGCAGTGTTCTTTGACGTTTATACAAAAGTGACCGCCGATTACCTGACTTACAGCAGCTTCGTGTCGTTGGTGTATTCCGGCGGTTTTATCCAGGAGGCGGCTTACCAGTACCGGGATCCGCTGATCAGTGGTCTTCTCAGTGGCTTGTTGTTGCTGTTCGGTATCGGGCTCAAGCCGCGTCGGCCGTTGCCATTACCGGGGGCATTGCTGGTGTCGGCGCCCGTGCTGGGGGTGTTGTTGCTCAGCGCGGTGCTGTTCGTGCGGGCCGGCGAGGGCGCCCGGGGCCTGCCAATCATGTACACGCCGCTGGCCTACCTGAACCTGTTTGCCTATGAGTCGCTGCACAACACTGTCGGCCCGCGTGAGCCGGTGAAACTGGCGCGCAACGATCAACCGGTGAGCCACGACATCGTGCTGATCATCGACGAGAGCATTTCCGGCAACTACCTGGACATCAACGCGCCGTTCGGTGTGCACAGCAACCTCAAGGAAGCGCGCCCCGGCGTGGACATCTTCAATTACGGCTACGCCGCGTCCATCGCCAATTGCAGCGCCGACACCAACGTCACCCTGCGCTACGGCGGCACCCGCGCCGACTACATGCGCATCAACACCACGCTGCCGTCGATCTGGCAGTATGCGAAACAGGCCGGGCTGCGCACCGTCTACATTGACGCCCAACGTACCGGCGGCAACCTGCAAAACCTGATGAACAATGCCGAGAAAAAAGACATCGACGAGTTCGTGCAATTCGACCAGACCAGCGTGCGCGACCGCGATATGGCGGCGGCGACAAAGCTGATCGAACTGCTGAATGACGACAAACCGGAACTGGTGGTGATCAACAAAGTGGGCGCGCATTTTCCGGTGCACGACAAATACCCGGACGCCTTCATGGCCTACCGCCCAACCTTGCCCCGCGGGCAGTTTGTCGAAGTGGCGGACACTGGCAAGCGTGACGGTTTCAATGGCCAACCGGACGATTGGGTGCTGTACCGCAACGCCTACAAGAACACGCTGCTGTGGAACGTCGGGGAGTTTTTCGCGCGGGTGTTTGCCCAGGCTGACCTGAGCAATGCGCTGCTGATCTACACCTCGGACCACGGGCAAGACCTGCATGAACGGGGCAATCCCGGACTCAATACCCACTGCGGTGGCGATCCGGTGGAGGAGGAAGGTCTGGTGCCGCTGGTGGTGATTCAGGGCAGCGCCTTGAAGACCCTGGACTGGTCGGCGCAGTTGGCCGCGAACAAGGATCGCTCCAGTCACTACAACATCTTCCCGACGCTGTTGCAGTTGATGGGCTATGACCTGGCGGGGGTTGAGGCGGTGTATGGCAAGCCGCTGAGTGTGGCGACGGCGGATGAATTCACCTTCAACTACCGCTTCAATGCACGGCTGGGGGCCAAGCCGGAGTGGAAGCATATTGATCTGAAGACCATCGTCACGCCGGGGCAGGCGGCGACGAGTGTGGCGGCGGGGCAATGAGGTTTTTATTGGCTTGAGGGCCTCTTCGCGAGCAAGCCTGCTCCCACAGTTGAAATGCATTTCCCTGTGGGAGAGGGCTTGCTCGCGAAGAACGATAACGCGGTGACATGGCCGTCCATTTAGCCCAACGCAATCACCCACACCGCATTCCCCGAAGCATCACACAGATACAGACGCCTCCCGTCAGCGCCGAACACCGGACTCTGCGGATACTGTCCCGCTTTGAAGCGACTGATGACCTGCCACGTCTCGGTGTCGATAATTGACACGCTCCGGTCCGCCGCACTGCAACAACACACCAGGCCGCCGTCCGGGCTGAGGGTGAAACCGTGGGGCAACGCCGGGACGGGCAACAGGTCCACCACGTCGTAGTTCGACAGATCGATCTTGGCGACCACACCTGCGGTCGTCCGATAGGGAACATACCCAACATCCCCCGCAGGGCCGAGGACGAACTCTTCAAAAGGCTCGGGCATCGACAGGACGGTTGTGATCACGCCAGTCGCCGTATTCATCACCTTGAGTTCATGGTGCAGGTAGTCGCAAAGGAACAGGCGCCCGTCATGACCGAGGGCCGCGGCACTGGTCAATGAACCGGTGTCGAAACGGTCGAGCTGTTTTGCGGCCAACGTATCGACAACGCACACCTGGTTGTTGGTGTTGATGTAAATCCGGTCACACTCGGCATCGATCGCCATCGCATGTCCTTCGCTGGCAGCGATTTCGCCGATGATTGTGTGTGCCTGAACATCAACCACCACCAGTAGCGGTTTGCCCAGCCCGGACACATAGGCCCGGGTTCCCGTGGGATCAATGACGATGGCCAGCGGTTGGATCGGCAACGGTATGACGGCGCTCACGCGAAGGGCAATGGTGTCGATCAGCGACAACGTGCTGTCCTCGGTGTTGCAGACGCAGGCGATTGAGCCGTGGACGGCCAGCGCCAGGCTATTCGGCTCACGACCGACCGCGATAATCCCGATGACTATCGGCTTGCGCAGGTGCTTGCCAACAGAGGTATTCATGGTCCTGGCACCTACCCTGTGCAACGCCATGGTGCAATGGGGGAACCGTCCTCGGTATCAGAGCTCCTTGAGCGCGTTATTAGATACCCGCATTTGATCGACCGCTACTGTAAGAATTAACAGGTAGTCTATGGACTCAGGCGAGTCCGCTATCCTTGCACCACGCTCATCAATCAGGTTTTCCCATGCTTCAGGTCCAGGGCGTCTTCAAAAGCTATGCAACCCCCCAAGGTCCGCTGCCGGTGCTGCAAGGCATCGACCTCACGTTGAAACCCGGCAGCAGCCTCGCGCTGATGGGCGAGTCGGGCAGTGGCAAAAGCACCTTGCTGCACCTGATCGCCGGGCTGGACAAGGTCGATCGCGGCAGCATCAGCAGTGGCGAGCATCGGCTGGACCAGATGAGCGAAGGGCAACTGGCGAACTGGCGGCGCACGGAAATCGGCCTGGTGTTCCAGCAGTTCAACCTGATCGGCAGTCTGCGGGTGGAGGACAACCTGGCGTTCCAGGCCCGTCTGGCCGGGCGCCACGATGCCCGTTGGCAGGCGCATCTGGTGCGGCGTCTGGGCCTGGGCGATTTGCTGCGGCGCTATCCGGAGCAACTGTCTGGTGGCCAACAGCAACGGGTTGCTCTCGGCCGGGCCCTGGCTTCGCAACCGAAGCTGCTGCTGGCGGACGAGCCCACCGGCAGCCTTGATGAAGCCACCAGCGACGAAGTCTTGAAGTTGCTCCTGGAACTGCTCGATGACACGCCGACAACCTTGTTGATGGTCACTCATAGCCCAAGGGTCGCCGCGCGTCTGGCTGAAAAAGTGGTGTTGCACCGTGGTCGCCTGGCTGGCGCGGACGCGCGCTGAGGTGCGGGTCTTTCGCGAAACCTTGCGCGCGCTGCTGAGCCATTGGCGCCAGCACCCGGTGCAGTTTTTCAGTGTGTTGACTGGATTGTGGCTGGCTACCAGTCTGTTGACCGGGGTGCAGGCGCTGAACAGTCAGGCACGGGAAAGCTATGCCCGAGCCAGTCAACTGATCGGCGGCGAACCCCAGGCCAGCCTGAGTGCGCCCGGTGGCGGGGTGTTTTCCCAGCAATTGTTTGTTGAGCTGCGCCAGGCAGGTTGGCCGGTGTCGCCGGTGCTGCAAGGTCGGTTGACCCTCAAGGGCCACGACGATCAGCGCTTGCAGTTGATGGGGATCGAACCGGTGTCGCTGCCCGCCGGTTCGGCAGTGGCGGGGCAAGCGCTGGCCATGGAGCGCATCGTCGACTTTTTCAGCCCGCCGGGCAGCACCTGGATTGCGCCGCAGACCTTGCAAACCCTGGGTTTGCGCGAGGGTGACACACCGGTTTCGGAGAGCGGGCAGACCTTGCCTCCACTGCATGCCCAGCCCGAAATGGCCCCTGGCATGTTGCTGGTGGACATCGGCTTCGCCCAGCAGATCCTCGGCTTGCCGGATCAACTGTCGCGTTTGCTGCTGCCCAAGGATTTCTCCGCGACTGTGCCCGATCACCTCAAAGGCCAACTCCAACTCAAGACCCGCGGCGAAGAAAACAACCTCGCGCGTCTGACCGAAAGTTTCCACTTGAACCTCGATGCCCTAGGCTTTCTGTCGTTCGTGGTCGGCCTGTTTATCGTGCACGCGGCAATCGGCCTGGCGCTGGAGCAACGCCGAGGTTTGCTGCGAACCTTGCGCGCTTGCGGGGTCAGTGCGCGGATGTTGATTGCTTGCCTCACGGTCGAATTGGGAGGCCTGGCATTGATTGGCGGTATTGCCGGCGTCGTCAGTGGTTATCTGTTGGCGAGCGTGCTGTTGCCGGATGTCGCCGCCAGCCTGCGCGGGTTGTACGGCGCCGAAGTGGCGGGGCAGTTGAGCTTGAGTCCGCTGTGGTGGCTCAGCGGTGTCGGTCTGAGCCTGCTCGGTGCGTTACTGGCCGGCGCCAACAGCCTGTTGCGCGCGGCGCGTTTGCCGTTGCTGGCACTGGCCAATCCGCAAGCCTGGCATCAGGCCCATACGCGGTGGTTGCGACGACAGGGTTGGGTGGCCGCGATGGCGGCGCTGATCGCGCTGCTGGCGTTGATCTGGGGCGACAGCCTGGCCAGCGGCTTTGTGCTGATGGCCGCATTGTTGCTCGGCGCGGCACTGGCACTGCCGGTGCTGCTCAACACCGTGCTCAATCTGGTGTTGCGCCGCAGTCGCACAGTGCTCGGTCAATGGTTTCTCGCCGACTGCCGTCAGCAACTGCCGGCCCTGAGCCTGGCGCTGATGGCGTTGCTGCTGGCGCTGGCGGCGAACATCGGGGCCGGCAGTATGACCGCCGGTTTCCGCCAGACGTTCAGCGACTGGCTCGAACAACGCTTGACCGCCGAGCTCTACCTCAACCCGCAAAACCCGGCCCAGGCCCGGGAGCTGCACACCTGGCTCAAGCAGCAGCCGCAGGTCACGGCGGTGCTGCCCAACTGGCAAGTGTCGATCCAGTTGCAAGGCTGGCCAGCGGATGTCTACGGCGTCATCGATCACCCGAGCTATCGCCAGCACTGGCCGCTGCTGGAAGCCCTGGGCGACAACCCGTGGGAGCGCCTGGCCAAGGACGACACCTTGATGCTCAGCGAACAACTGGCGCGGCGCTTGAAGGTGCAACTGGGCGATCACCTGACGATCCCGACGCCCAACGGTTCGTGGTCACCGCGGGTCGTCGGCGTCTACGCCGACTACGGCAATCCCAAAGGACACGTGCTGGTCAACGTCAACCACTTGCTGCGCGGCTGGCCGCAACTTACGCCGAATCGTTTCAACCTGCGCATCGATCCGGCGGCAATCCCGCCGTTCCTTACCGCACTGCAAAATCGCTTCGTCCTCGACGACAGTCGCATCGTCGATCAGGCGCGGCTCAAGGGCTGGTCCACCCAAGTATTCGAACGCACTTTCGCCGCCACCGCCGCCCTCAACAGCCTGACCCTCGGCGTCGCTGGCGTGGCGCTGTTCATCAGTCTGTTGACCCAGAGCCAGAGCCGCCTCGGCCAACTCGCGCCGCTGTGGGCGCTGGGCGTGACGCGGCGGCAATTGATGCTGCTCAACCTTGGGCAAACCTGGTTGCTGGCCGTGCTGACGCTGATTCTGGCGTTGCCTTTGGGCATCGCGCTGGCGTGGTGCCTGGACACGGTGATCAACGTCCAGGCTTTCGGCTGGCGCCTGCCGCTTCGGGTGTTTCCGCTGCAATTGCTGCAGTTGATGGGCTTGGCACTGCTCGCCACGCTGTTGGCGTCGGCGTGGCCGCTGTACACGTTGTACCGCACCCAACCGGCGGATCTGCTGAGGACGTTTGCCCATGAGGATTAAAGTCGGGCTGCTGATGCTTCTGGCGTTGTTGAGCGGCTGCGATAACTCGGCGCCGGTGGAGAAGGGCTTTGCGGGCCTGGGCGGGGAGGCTGCCGCGTTTACCCCGGTGGTGCCCGGTCGCGTGTTCAGCTTCCCGGCGGATCATGGGCCGCACGATGGATTTCGCATCGAATGGTGGTACGTCACCGCCAATCTCAAGGACGAGCAGGGGCATGAATTTGGCGTGCAATGGACGTTGTTTCGCAGTGCGTTGAAAGCGACGCCCGAGGTGGCCGGTTGGGGCAATCAGACGATCTGGCTCGGGCATGCGGCGGTCACCTCTGCCACGGTGCATCATGCCGCTGAACGCTACGCCCGGGGTGGCGTAGGGCAGGCCGGGGTGGACGTGGCGCCGTTCAAGGCGTGGATCGATGATTGGCGCTTCAGCGGTCCTTTGACGGACATGCAACTCAGCGCCCGGGACAAGGGGTTCAGCTATCAACTGCGGCTGGTTTCGTCCCGTCCGTTGGTGCTGCAAGGTGATAAAGGTTTCAGTCAGAAATCCGAACAGGGCCAGGCGTCGTACTACTACAGCCAACCGTTTTTCCAGGCCAGTGGTTCGCTGGAAATCGATGGTAAAACCTACACCGTCAGCGGCCCGGCGTGGCTCGACCGCGAATGGAGCAGCCAACCCCTGACCGCCAACCAGAGCGGCTGGGACTGGTTCTCCCTGCACCTGGACAGCGGCGAACAGGTGATGCTCTACCGCATGCGGCAAAAGGACGGCGCGCCTTACCTCACCGGCACCTGGATCGACGCCCAGGGCCAGACGCAACTGCTGCGCGGCGACGACTTCAGCCTCACGCCTGGGGATACGGCCAAAGTCGCCGGAAGATCAATGCCAGTGCGCTGGGCGATCAAAATCCCCGGCAAACGCCTCGACATCACCACTAACGCGCTTAACCCGAATGCGTGGATGGATTTGCGCATTCCTTATTGGGAAGGGCCGGTGCGGTTAAGCGGTAGTCATGCGGGGCAGGGGTATCTGGAAATGACGGGTTATTGAGTCGGAACTCTGGGCAGAACGGCGTCCTCCTACGTTATGAAGCCCGTTTAATGGAGCCCGTCATGAGCGACGACCTCAAACCCCCAGATCTCGCCACTTGGCAACGTTTGTTCGACGACAAGGCCTATTGGCAGCAGTCCCCCGACGCCCATTACACCGAATTGCTGCGGGTGGCCGACGACTTGCTGGGGCAGGGCGCCATCGACCTTGAACAATGGCAAACCCTGAAAGCCAAGGCCGAGCAATCCCACAAGGATTCGCCCGCCATCAATGTCGCCCGGGAAGTCGATGACCCCGAAGCCTGAGGAACACTGCGATGAAACCAATCACCGAATCCGAACACCCCGACGAACCCCGGCCACCGGGCGAAGTCGAGCGCGACAACGACGCCCTGCGCCCCACCGATCCCAACAAACGCAAGGAAAACAGCAAGGGCACCGACAGCGGCGAATCCACCGCGCAAGAAACTGCGAACACTCCCTGAACAGCGTCTATGCTCATCGGCACGCACGGAGCGGAACCTTGATCCAGAGCCGTGCGCTGCCATCAACCACAGGGAATGTACTGTTTATGAAATTCAACGCATTGGCCCAGGCCATCACCCTCGCGACACTCCTGTCCGCCGCCAGCCTCAGCGCCATCGCTGCTGACATTCCACTGTCCGCCGCTGTAGAAGCCGATCAAGTTACCACCAAAGTCCTGGCCGTCGATGCCGCCAAACACCAGGTTGTCCTGGAAGGCGCCGAAGGCCGTCAGGTCCATGTACAACTTAGCGACAAGGCCAAAGACCTCGGCAACCTGAAAGTCGGCGATCAAGTTAACGTCGAAGTCACCCACTCGGTGGCCGCCTACCTCGACACCGACGTCGACAAAGGCCTGCCAGGTTCTACCGAACGCACCGGCGACATCCGCGCCACCAAAGACAACCCCAATCCCGGCGGCGAAGCCTTCCGCCAGGTGCAAGTGCAGCTGAAAATCACCCATATCGATACCAAGAAAAACCAGGTCACCTTCGAAAACCCGGCCGGCCAATCGAAAACCGTCGACGTTGTGAAACCTGAAGTCCAAGCGAAACTGAAGGATCTGAAAATCGGCCAGAGTGTTGTCGTGACCTACACCGATATCTTGAAAGTGACAACTCAACACGAAAGTTGAGTATTGGCTCTATATAGAGTGATTATTCTTGTACAGATTCTTGTATAAGAATAATCGCTTTTAATGTTCTGGTTGGTGAGTTTGATGTATGTAAGTTGGATATCGATAAATATCCAGTGAAGTTGTGTGCATAAATTTCATGTGCATGTATACGGACATATTCATCGACTTATATTAAAATGCTCCCCGTTCGCCCAGTGTCAGGGCTCTTTACCGGTGCATGGATTGCCAGGCCATTACACTGGGCGAACACCTTCTTTTAAGTGCAATACGTTAAGATGCGCGGCATTTTTCAATTCAAGGAAGAAAACGGCCGCCGCCGTTCTGATACGAATGAAACCACTCTCCCTCTACCACCCGGCCCTCTACTGGCTGCGCGTGTGGCAAAAACGACTGTTCCGCCAACTGGCCTGGCGCTTCTCCCGCAAACCTTACGCTTTGTTGTTGAACACCGATTCCCGGTTGCCGTTTCGTTACCTCAAACACACCTCCAAACTGATCCGAAAACTCGGCGATTCTGATATTGCACTGCAACATAACAAAGTCATTAACCTGAAATTGGCCGTGGCCTCTGTGGATGGCGTGGTCATTGGCCCAGGTGAGTATTTCTCCTTCTGCCGGTTGGTGGGCCGACCGACTCGCAAACGCGGATATGTCGAAGGCATGGAATTGTCCTTCGGTGAGGCGCGCACAGGCATCGGTGGCGGGATCTGCCAACTGAGCAACCTGATTCACTGGATGGCCATTCACTCGCCATTGGTGGTGGTTGAGCGCTCCAATCACAGCTTTGATCCGTTTCCCGATGAGGGAAGAGTGCTGCCATTCGGCTCCGGGGCGGCGATTTTTTATAACTATGTTGATCTGGTTTTGCATAACCCGACGGGTCGTTGTTTCCAGTTGAAATTGAAGGTGGGTGAGCAGCAGTTGGAAGGGGAGTTGTTGTGTGACCAGGTGAGGGCGTTTCGGTATCACGTTTATCAACGGGGGCATCGGTTTGTACGAGAGGATGGACGGGTGTTTCGTGAGAATGAGATTTGGCGGGATGTGAGGACTAAGGGGCAGGGGAGTGAATTGGTGGGGAGTGAGCGGCTTTATCGGAATCGGGTGGTGGTTAAGTATTCTATAGAAGAGGCGCTTCTCGAGGCTTCGCCATAGTAAAACCACAACAATATTTTTGCTGAGTCAGCAATGAAATCGGATAACAGGGAAGTCATTTTATGAACTACAACGCAGCGTTTTTTAGAGTAACAGGCGCGACACTTGCTGCTCTCTTTGTAACGTGCAATGCCTGGGCGCTCGAACCCAGTCAACTCTTTACAGAGATGAAAAAGGGAGTGTGCGCGCCTAATGCCGAACTCTTACATGAGCAAGCAGTGAATGGCGTCGTTGAGGCGGAATTGGAATTCGGTCGTGCAATCAACGAGAACCTTTGCGGTGTGGTCGAGACTTTTTCTCCAGGTATGCCGGACATGTGGTTCCGTAGAGCCGCTGAGAAAGGCAATGCTGCTGCCCAAGCCGAACTGGGCCATCAACTCGCCGGAAACTGGACAGTAGAAGGCGAAGACGAAGGTGTTTACTGGTACCTCAAAGCCGCCGAGCAAGGCAACGCCAAGGCTCAGTTCGGCCTTGCCCAGATTTACCACCGTGGGGGTAAGTCCATTAAAAACCTTCATGATATGGATAAAGCGTTGCGGTACTACAACGAATCGGCAGCGGGAGGCTATGTCATGGCTTACATGCTGTTGGGTTATATTTATGAGGAAGGTAAAGAGGTCGACAAGGATGAGGTCCTTGCTGCCAACTGGTTCCGTAAAGCGGCAGAAGCGGGTGATTCCGCAGGGCAACGCAATTTCGCCGACATGCTCGTAGAGGGGCGGGGTGTCAGTCGTAACGATGCCGAAGCATTTTCCTGGTATCGCAAATCGGCAGCACAAGGTAATGAATACGCCCAATATGACATGGCGCAGATGCTTGAACAGGGGCGCGGAACTGCCCGTAACGAACGAGAAGCCGCCACGTTTTACCTCAAGGCTGCTGAGGCGCAGGTTGGAAAAGCGCAACTGGCATTGGGAAAAATGTATGCGCGGGGTCGCGGAGGGTTGGCCAAGAGCAAGGCTAAAGCCGAGTTTTGGATGCTCAAGGCTGTAGATCGTGGGGCACCAGGGGCTGAGGAAGAACTTCAAAAGCTTTGATTGGACTGGTGTTTGTTTGGAAGTAGTAAAAAGCAAAATAAAAGGGCGATCTTAGATCGCTTTTTTATGTGCGGTTTTTGTTCGTATCATATTTCCAGTTTGTTTAAAGCTTTGGGGGGCGCCCTGTGTAGCTCCTCCTGAGTTACCGTTTTTTCTGTTTGTATTGTTCTGGTTTTTATTTAGGCCATTTGTCTAAAGTAAGGTCATTATATTTTTCTGAATACTTCTTACGCCTCTCCAAATGTCATAGGGTTTGGGGGGAGGTTGGGAGGTTATTTTTCGTCTGTCATTACGAAGTGGTTCGGGCTGGTCCAGGAGATCTGTCTGAAGCCGGCGCTGAGCAGTCCAAGGTCCCTCAGGTATTGGAATACTTCGGCGGGGGACCACTCTCTGCCGCTCGAGAAGCACACATCCAGTGTTCGTAGTTGAGTGAAAATAGTCGCTTTAATTTCGTTATTCGGGGTTGGGATGTTGTACTCGTCGACGTCTGCCTTGGATGAAAAGCCGAGGTTGAGTAGTGCACTTTTCAAGGATGAATCAAGTGTTTTTACGCGAATGTAATTACCGTCTGCATGGGTGACATAAGCTTTGACTGAATAATGGGTGTTGGTCACTTTTAACTCTTTTATAAATGTGCATTGCTTCTAGAATCATAGGCTCGTCGTTGTAGCGGTAGTGTTCGGCCTCACCGGCAGCGTTCTTCGCTTCAATCAGACGATGTTGCGCGTCGTAGCTATAGGTGACCAACGTCTGGATGGTATTCCGGACGTCCTCCAGATTGTCCGCAGGCAAGAATTGTTGGTGGTCGACGGCGACAATGTGTTTGCGGTCGTGACGCAAGAGCAGGGCACGACCAGCACCGTGGGGTCACCCATACATGTACAAAAGGTCGTCGATCAGCTCAAGCTCTTGTTGAGTGAACTGCACCTTGTTGTACCGTCGGATGTCCTCTAGCACACCTCTAATCGGGACTTGTCGTGATGGGTCCTGAACGATTTCGATCAGACGGTCGTAATCGGGATCTCTTCCCTTGAGGTATTTTTCGATCAGCTCTTTGAGTGATACGCGGGCTTCCAAATCGGTTAGCACTGTTACTTCTCCGGCAAAATGGTGACTTCATCCGCTTTAATGACAGCGGTGGTACCCGGTTTCGGAATGAGTTGTTGCGCGTTACCTGTTCCATATTCCGGATACGCTTTGGTGAATGGTTCCAGGTTCGGCCCCTTACCACCGAGTTCGTGCGGCACTGTAGCGTTTGGCACACCGTCTTTGTAGAGTTGCAGCGTGTCAAACTTCAAGCGCAGGCGCCCATCACTCCACGCTGGAGCCGGGTCTGCCGCAGTAACGTGCTTCGGCGCTCGTACCTGGAAAGCTTCCGTTGCGGCGTCTCCTGTCTCAAATTTTTCAAAGCCAAAATACGACAGTCTAGCTTCCTGAGTGTTGATCGTGTTCTGTGCGTGAGTGTTTACGGTTCCATCAGCATTCTTATAGCCCATGTATCGGTAACCGGTCGCGGGCAAGGTCGAGTCTGGTCCGGAAGGTCCGACATAGAAGTCAGGCTTCGATTCGACGACTACCGGTGGGGCGACATCTCCGCTCTTTACACTGGAGTCTGCCAGGGTAGGGCTACTGCTTGGCGAAGATGATCCACCGGGCTTTGGGCAGTTTGCAGAGGGTTTTAGTGGAGCCCTCTTGGCTGCACCAGTAGCAACTTTCGTAATCGCCCTGAACATCAACCCGAGTGGGTCTACCCAGCCAGTAGGGTTGGGGGCGTACTGGTAGTTGTTTAAGCCGCCAGCAAGTTTAACCGGGTCAGGGGTCAGAAACCGTCCTGTACTCGGGCTGTAGTAGCGATGGCGGTTGTAATGAAATCCTGTCTCTGCGTCGAAATACTGACCTTGAAAACGTAACGGGTTATCAATCTCCGCGACATCCAGCGCAGCCAGGTTGCCATACGCCCGATATTTGGCCGACCACATGATCGCACCGCTGTAATCGGTGAGTTCCTGCGGAGTGCCCAAGTGATCGAGTTGGTAATAGAACGGCGTCGCTTTCAGCGGGCCTTCACCGTCGAGCATCGCCAAGGGTCGGAAGCTATCCGGCTCATAGACATAGGTGCGGTACCGATTGTCCCCACTTTCTACGATCAGACGTTCGCCTTGCCAGAGGAATTCAGTGGTGTGTCCATCGACCGTTTTCTCGATGCGTCGTCCGAAGGCGTCGTACTTGTATGCAGCGAAACTACCGCCCGGTTGGCTGACTTCGATCAAACGATGCTGGCAGTCATAGCGGTATTCAGTGACGAGTTTCTGTCCGGTACCTCGGCGTTCGCGAATCAGATTTCCGTAGGCGTCGTAGTCGTAGTGACGGTCGCCCTGCATGAGCAGTCGGTTGCCCTTGACGTTGACCAAGTGGGCAAAGGGCAGGTCATTTTGGCCTAGCAGATTACCGGCTGGATCGTGCGCGAAGCTTTCCGGTGTAGAACCTCGAACACTGATCAGACGATCAAGCGGATCGTAGTGAAAGTTGCGTGTGCCTTTGTGGCTGTCATTGATGCCTGCGAGGTTACCTGTCGCGTCGTAACTGTATCGACGCTGGAACAGCATGCTATCGCGTTGGCTGACGCTGTGGGCCTGCAGGCGACCCTGATCGTCGTACTGATACTGACTCAGTAACAGTCCTTGCTGACGTTGTTGTTCACGACCAGCCTTGAACTGGTGAGACGTGAGGCGAGAACCGTTGAGATCAATGCTACTGAGATTGCCGCCGGGCAATCGGCGATAGTCGAGCGTGCTACCGTCAGGTAGTCGGCAATGCTTGAGTTGGCCGACGCTGTCGTACTCATAGCGCAGGGTGCCCCAGCCTTGATGTTCGGTGATCAGCCGATCTTGGGAGTCGTATTCATAGGCCAGCGGCCAGAGACCGTCATCGACGTTGACCAAATGCCCGAGAGCGTCGTAGTTGTAGTGGATTGCTTTGCCATCAGCCAAGGTTTTCACGAGCAATCGGCCAGCGGTATCACGCTGGTATTCGGTGACCAGTTCGCTACCGTCGTCGCCGAATTCGATTTTCTTCAGCAGCTGGCCATTGAGGTCGTACTCGTAGGCCGTGCGGCGACCGTCGAATCCCGTTTCCTGCTGTATCAGACCGTTTGAGTAGTAGTCGAGTTGGTAATGCTCTCCGCGCTCGTTTTCGATCTCCGTGAGCAGCAGGCGCGAGTTGTCGTAGCGATAGCGCAGCTCGCTACCGTCCGGGTTGATGCGGCGGCTGACAAGTTGCAGGTTGTCGGCGTATTCGTAGCGGGTGATGCGGCCCAGTTCATCACGCTCGGCTGTAACCTTGCCGTAAGCGTTGTAGGTGTAAGTACGGGCCGCACCGCCAGGCTGCGAAGTCTGCGTCAAACGGCCAGCCGCATCCCATTGGTAATGGGTGATGGTGCCGTGTTCGTCCTGGCGGGTGATCTGACGACCCAGTGCGTCGTAGCGGTACTTTCGCCTGCCACCATCAGGCAGCGCCTCTTCGAGTAACTGACCCAGTCCGTTCCAGACGAGCTGATGCCGCCCGCCGTCTGGATGAACGATTTCCAGCACGCGACCCTGGGCATCGTAGCTGTAGTGTGTTTCGTTACCGTCAGGATCTGTCTGCCGCGTAATATCCCCTTGGCTATTTCGCTGGTATTTCCACCTGGCTTTGTCACGATGAATCTCGCTCACGAAGCCATGTCGGTATTCGTAAAATGTCGGCGCATCTTCAGGAGGAATGACCGTGGCAAGCAAACCCGAGTCGTTGTAGCGGTATTCGGTGATTGCGCCGAGTGGGTCCTTCTCTTCGATCAGACGACCTTTGTCGTCATAGACCTTTTGTGTTTCAGCGCCGTCTGCGGCGGTCTCGCTGATGAGTCGAGCATTTTCGTCATGAACATAAACCTGCTCGCTGCCGTCCGCGTTTTTAACGGTAACTTTGCCGGCATCGTCCCAAGCGTAATGCGAGTCCATCTGCGAAGCGCTGGCCCAGTGATGGATGCTGCGTGATGATTTACCTTCGTTTTCCCACTCCCAAAAGAAGCTCGCGCCGCCGGCCAGTTGGCGCTCCAAAATGACGTGTTGGTCGTTGTAACGGTAGTGCTCAGTTTCACCGGCAGCATTGGTGGCGCCGACCAGTTCGCCATGGCGGTTGTACCGATAGGTCACCAGAGTTTGTACGGTGACCCAAGGCTCCTGTCGCTCACCCTGATCCGTGTATTCGGCGCGTCGCTGCTGATAATCCAGGGCGATGATATGGCGATCTTCGTAACAGATGAGCAAAGAGCGACCGGCACCGTTGTCGATACGCTGGACACGGTCAACTGAGTCGTAGCTCAACAGCAACTGGTTGTCGTATGCATCACTGATGGTGATCAGGCGGCCCGCGCGGAAATGATAGAAGCGTGGACTTTGTCCGGCCTGCGTCAAGATGAGTTCGCCTGGGGTAGATCCCAGGTAGATAGCCGCTTTCGACAAGCTATTGGTGATGGCGGGGCGCTGCTGTGTCGGCATTGGAAAGCGAGTGGTTCGGTTCTCGTTATCCGTCCACAGCACCCCTTCTTCGTCCAGATCCAGGCGATGAGAAAGAGCATGGCTCCAGCCATACCCAAGACGGCTGTCGATCTCGACCGCGCTGGTGCGGTACAGACGCGTCCACTCAAAAGGCAGCAGGCCATCAAGTTGACCATCGGTAAGGGTCAGTAATTCTTCACCCGTGACCATCGAGACAGGGCAGCCGTTGGTGCAGGTGTCTTGCGCGGGCGCCACACTTTTATCGTCGGGGTTCTTTGATTGCTTTGAGGCATCGTCAGGACGTTTGCCGTGTTCAACGGTCGCATTACGTTTGCCATCAAATCGTAGCTGCGCGACACCTTTTTCTACCCGAGTCGCCACTCCCCGGGCAGCGACAGCGACGTATTTACCTACGTAACCCATGAAGTCTTTGATGATGTTGAATAGCGACTTCACAAATCCGGTAACAGCCTTGACGATGATCTGGCCGTACTTCGCTAAACGTGCGGCAAGGTAAAACAGCCCGGCACCTTCGGCCGCGACGGTCAGAACAACCGAAATCACGATGTCGATGAGAATCCCAATAACGGCTGCAGATGTCATCTTTGCCGCTTGGCCCGCCGCCTGCGTCGGCGGTAGTCCTGAAACCCAGATTGACGCGCAATGCACCATCAAAAATAGCGCGGCCTCGTCGCTTGCGAGCAACATGGCCTGTTTCATGACGTCTGGCGCTTCTTTGGCCAGCTTGATCAGTTCCTCGGCACCGGCACCCAAATGCTCTGCGAACTGTTTAGGGTTTTGAAGAATGTCCAAGGCCTTTGAGATGCCATCCCAGACGCCCTTGATGGCTTCCCATCCGCCTTCGAGAATGCCGCTCCCAATTGCCATGGCTTTGGCAGAGGCACTTTGATTCGACCATTGCGGTTTGAAGCCCGCCCACTCCTTGCGCAGAAACCCTTCCAGATCGGCAGCTAAGCCGTCGTAGGATTTGAAAAGGGTGTCGATCTGCGCAGGCGTTACCTGATCGTGGACGTGGATCTTATAGGATTTCCCAGGCTCGCCCTGAAAGCTGCCTTTACCTTGTTTATCCAAGGTAATCGTCGACTTGGCGCCTCCATCCACTGCAATGATGTCGACTTTGATATCGCCGATAGGGATGTCGAAAACTGATTCGAATTTGCTCTCAATCAGTAGCGGGCCTACAAGTGGGCACTTGGCGACGTATGAAAAATCACCATCAGTCATACTGACAGACTTGCTGGAGTCGCCAGCCTTGATCACGCGCTCCATACCAAGAAGGGAGGGCATGTCTGCTGCTCGGCTGGCCTTGTCTGCAAGCTGCGCGTACCAGCTTTTGGTTTCTTCACGGTACAGCTTCAGGCTGTTTTTGAAAGAGTCCAGTTGTGCTTCGATAGTGGCAACGCGATCCATCAGCCTTGCTCCAGAATCAGGTGGTTTAACAGTGCTTCATTAAGATTTTTCGGAGCATCGGCCTTACGCACGAAGCGTGCGATTTTCAGCTTCAGGTTGCTCTCGGGATAAGCGGCGTAGATGTCTGGGCGTTCCTCTCCCAGCCATTGCATCAGGTTGCCGATCAGGGTTGACGGGTTCTGCTTGGCGAGCCCATCCAACAACCCCTTCGGCACCTCCCACCAAGGCCAATCCCTCGCCGGCGGCACCACCCTCGGCCCAACCTCAAGGCTCTGGCCGTTAATCAAATACCGATCAAACACCGGCAGCACTTCCCCAGCCGCTTCACCCAGCCCCTCAAGAATTGGATAAATATGCCGCCCGTCCCAAAACCGGAAGAACACTTCGGTCCCGTCCGGCATCTTCACCTGGGTCAAACTCCGCAGATGTTCAAACACCACCTCCGGCTCACTGCGGGACACGGCCAACCAACCCCAATCCTGGGCATCGGTTTCGGCGATCCACGACAGGAAGTTCGAGTTGGGTTTGATCTCGGTGAGGTAGGGCATCACCGGTTGCCAGGCAGCATAGGGCGTGCCGCCCCAGATCGGGGTGACCTGGGTGGAGGGTTCCAATTGATAAAGGCTTTTCAGCGCTTCGGCGTCGCTGGCGGCGCTGACGATCAAATAGAGACGTTCGCCGCTTTGCAAAGGACGTTCAGCAAGCCACGCCTGCGGGGTCAAAAGATCAGATCGCACAAGCACCTGCCTTGCATTTTTCGCACTCTTCACAGAACGGCGCATTGCGTTTCAGCGTATTGATCTGCGCCGGGGTCAAGACCTGGCCAGCCGTGTCGGCGTCGGCCTGTTTCAGCACGCCCGGCATCAACGGCGCCGCGCCAGTGCCGTTGCCGGGACTGCCGCCGGAGTTCATGTTGATCACCGGCCCGCTCAGGGTGACGCCGCTGCCGTCGATCTTGATGAAGCTGCCGCCGCCCTTGAGGGTCAGTTCGCTGCCGGCTTCGAGCACGACTTTCATGCCGCTGCTCAGGTGGATTTCCTGGCCGGCTTCGATGAATTGCCCGGTGCCGATTTTGATGTGTTGGTTCACACCGACGGTAAGGTGGTCGTTGGCGCGGGTTTCGACTTTGCGGTCGGCGTAGACGGTGTGGTGTTCTTCGGCCTTGAATTCGCTGTAGCTGTTTTGCTCGACGGTGTCGTGGCGTTCGTTGCCGACGCGGATTTTCTGGTCGTGCTCGACGTTTTCGTCCCAGTCGCGCTGGGCGTGCAGGAAGATTTGTTCCTGGCCCTTTTTGTCTTCAATGCGCAGTTCGTTGTAGCCGCCACCACCGGGGGAACTCAGGGTCTTGAAGGTGCTGCGGGTCTTGTTCGCCGGCAGGTCGTAGGGGACGACGTTTTCCTTGTGATACAGGCAGCCGCTGATCAGCGGTTGATCCGGGTCGCCTTCAAGGAACGACACCAGCACTTCCATGCCGATGCGCGGGATGGCGATGCCGCCGTAGTGGGCGCCGGCCCAGGCGGAGGAGACGCGCAGCCAGCAGCTGGTCTTGTCGTCGGCCTGGCCTTCGCGGTCCCAGTGGAATTGCACTTTGACGCGGCCGTACTGGTCGCAGTGGATCTCTTCACCTTTGGGCCCGGTGACGACGGCACTCTGGCTGCCGAGGATCCGTGGCTTGGGGTGGTTCAGCGGTGGGCGGTTTGGCACGTCCCACGGCGTCGCCTGAAAACGGTTGCGATAGCCCTGGTGGAAATCATCCTTCAACGTTGTGGTGTTGCTGGTGACCGACTCTTCCAGCACTTGCGGCTGTTTGCCTTCGTGGAGGACTTCAGTCAGTAGCCACAGGTCGTTCCACTTGGCTTTCGGGTGTTGGGTCAGGGCCAGGAAGTGGCCGCTGACCAGTATCGGTTGATCGCTGCGGCCTTCGGCGAGCTGGAAGTCGCTGCGGTGACGTTCGAGGGCGCGTTTGGCCAGGTGTTTGCCGCGCTCGCGGTCGATGAAACGACCGGGGTAGTCGTAGTCTTCGAGGTCGGGCAGGGCGTCGCCACGGTTTTCGCTTTCCAGCGTCATGCGCGGTTTTTCGAAGTCGTAGTCGCGGCGGGTGGTGCGGCTGGTGCGGGTTTCCAGGCGCAGGTCGAAGCGCTTGATCACCGGGTCGTTGGCGACCATGCCGGAGTCTTGCTGGTAGGCCACGGGTGCGAGTTTCGGGAACACCGTCTGGTCATCGCCGAACACCAGTTTGTGGGCCGTGGCGCTGTGCTGGAAGTGGTAGTGAATACCTTCTTCCTCGCACAGGCGCTGGATGAACTGCAGGTCCGATTCATCGTATTGAACGCAGTAGATGCGCTCGGGATAAATCGCCCCGACTTTGAATTCGTAGGCGTTGCCTTGGATGCCATGCTCTTCGAGGACCATGCCGACGATTTTCGGCACCGTGAGGTTCTGGAAGATGCGCTGGTTGATGCGGTGTGCGAGGTAGGACAGTTGCGGGCGCAGGGTCACCGAGTAGCGGGTCAGGCGTTTGCCGGAATCACCCTGGGCGGCGCGATAGATCTGGCCGTGGATGCCGCTGCCGTCGGGCGAGAGCTGCAAGAAGGCCGGTTTGTGCAGCAGGGTTTCGAGGTCCAGGGACGGCTGTTCACTGACCAGATCCACCTCAAACACAAAAGGCTGGCTGATGGCTTCCCGACCTTGCAGGGCAAGCACCTGGAGATCGTTATCCAGACCTTCGATAGTCAGGGCAAAGTGAGTCTGATTGGCCGGCGCGAACATCCCTTGTTCCTCGTGCAGTGCTGCGGCGTAAACCAATACCCGATCAAAGGATCAGCAGACGCAAAATTCTGGAAAGGCGTAAACAACATCGACCAGCAGAGCTGGCCGATGCGTGAAGCGGTCAGCCGCGATTAAGCGACTGGTTGACGCCAGTCATCGGAACCCGAAGTACCGGATACTTCGTGGGTCCAGGTGATTTTGCGGTAGGTGAACTGCACTTCTTCCAGGTGCGTGAAGTGGGAGTTCGACGGATCCTGGCAGTTGTGCATTTTGTTGTTGATGGCGACGATGATCGCGTCTTCCAGTTTGGTGGTGTAGTAGTGCTCTTGGGTCCCTTGGGCCGAAGTGCGGTACCACTGGATAACGATTTCGCTCATGCGCTCGCCGGAGGTCAGAGCCGCTTGCAGCAGTGGCGAAGCCTTGTCGTAGACCTTGGTGATCACAACTGGCTTGTGAACGCGCTGACCGGTCGGTTGGCCGGACTGTGGGTCACGCGGGATGATCACGTCGTGGCTGAAAGCCTGAACCATGACTTGGTCTTCGTGACCTTCTTGATAAGTGTTGCCAACCGAGTCGGCGGTGAATGCGCCGGCAGTGATCAGACCTTGTTTCTCGCCAGTGACGGACATGTACGCTGGAGTAGCCATGGATGTGCTCCTTGCTGAAAATTTAGGGTGCCCGGGAGGCGGTATCGCCCGGTGGGTGCCTGACTGTTATCAAGGTCCGTGCCAGAAATGCGCAAGGCTATACAAACCGGGGGCTTGGGGGATGTTGATCAATCCCTTTAGCGGATATGAAACGAGATCACCCGGCAAGATGCGCAAGAAGTTGCGCACCACTGCGCAACTTCTTGCGCACTTGGCTGGAAGGCTTGGCGGGCCGGGCGCTCAGCAACGCCATACGGGGATTCAGGGGAAGGAGTGCGCAACTTCTTGCGCATCAAGGCCATGCGCCATCACCGATGGTTTGACGAAACGATCCGCGCAACGGGGTGGTCAATGACTCTGTACCCAAGCGCCGTCGAGCGTCCGACTATTCCTGACATCAAGTGAGAACGACATGAAAATCCTGATGGTTCTAACGTCCCACGATCAATTGGGAAACACCGGTAAGAAAACCGGTTTCTGGCTGGAAGAATTCGCCGCGCCGTATTACACGTTCAAGGATGCCGGCGCTCAGCTGACCCTCGCTTCGCCCAAGGGCGGCCAGCCACCGCTGGACCCGAAAAGCGACGAACCGGACGCGCAAACCGCCGCCACCGATCGCTTTCGCAAGGACTCGGCGGCGCAATCCGCACTGGCGTCGACAGTGCTGTTGAGCAGCGTGAAGGCAGAAGATTTTGATGCCGTGTTTTACCCCGGCGGCCACGGTCCGCTCTGGGACCTGGCGGAAGACAAGCATTCCATCGCGCTGATCGAGGCGCTGTACAAGGCCGGTAAACCGGTGGCGACGGTTTGTCATGCGCCGGGTGTGTTGCGTCATGTGAAAGATGCGGACGGTCAGCCGATGGTCAAAGGCAAGCGTGTGACCGGGTTCAGCAACAGCGAGGAAGAGGCGGTGCAATTGACCGATGTGGTGCCGTTTTTGGTGGAGGATGTGTTGAAGGCCAACGGCGGGATTTATTCGAAGGGCGACGATTGGGCAAGCTATGTGACGACGGATGGGTTGTTGCTGAGCGGGCAGAATCCGGCGTCTTCGGAGGTGACGGCTCAAGCACTGTTGGCGAAACTGTCGTAATTGCTTTCTGTGGCGAGGGGGCTTGCCCCCGCTAGGCTGCGAAGCAGTCGTAAATTCAGGCAATTCGGTTTGTCTGAAAGGACGCAGGGGCCGCTTCGCGCCCCAACGGGGGCAAGCCCCCTCGCCACAATGATGTGTGTGCCACAAGATCAGGTCAGATTCGATAATCTCAATGCCTTGCCGCACTCATCAATCGACCGCTGCTGCGTCTGCGCATACAACCCCAACTCATCAATCGTCTTGCGCCCCAGCGCCTGCTCAAACGCCTGCTGGTTCGAATGCACGCCATAGTGGGTTTGCGCCGCATCCCCCAGGTTCGACTGGAAGATCCCCGCCGCGCTGACCGGCAAAAAGTCCTCATACACCAGCGGTTCAACCCGCACGTACCCGCCGCTGAGCAAATCGTCCAGGGTCACGCCATCGAGCCCATCAGCAGCCAGGCCTTTTTCCGTCACGAAGTAGCGAAAGTACGCCAGTTCCTGTCGGCGCATGCCCTCAAGCGTGTCAGGGAATTCGCCAAAGTGCTGGGCCATCAGTTCGTTGTAGCGCGCAGCGTTGGCTTCATTCGGGAAGTCCTTCAGCTCATCCCGCGCGGCATTGAGCAGACGATCGTAAAGTGCCCGGCCTTTAGGTGTAAGCGCCGCGCCCCGTTGTTCTATTTCGCCGAAACGCGCGCTGTGGCTGCCGCGTGTCTGGTCTTGATCGGTGAAGGCAATCGGCTCGTCCAGCGCTTTGAAACTGGTCTGGCGCAGCAGGATCGGGCACTGGCGGCGCGGCGGGCCTTCGATCACGGCTTTGGGGGTGATGCCGTGGGCGGGCATTTGTGCCTGGACGATGTCGATGTCCAGGGTGCGCGGGGTCAGGTGATTGATGTGCGGGCCTTTGAACGCCACGACGTCGGCGATCAGTCGGTGCTGGGCGCTGAGTCGTTGGTATTGCGCGGCGGTGACCGTGGCGCTGTGGTGCCAGCGGAAGGTTTCCAGCGCCTGCTCGACGAATTCCCAGGCTTGCTTTTCGGTCAGCCCACCCTGGGATTCGGCTTGTTCGATCAGCGCCAACGCCTCGGAGGTGAAGATCGAGCGATTATCCAGTACCGATTGGGCAAACGCCCGCAGTGCCTGGTCTTCGATCAATTCCAGCCGCAGCAGCGAGGTAAACACCCGGAACGGGCTGACCTGCAACGCCGCCTCATGCACCGCACGAAACGCCGTGGAATGCACCGGCACGCCCGCCGGGGTCAGGTCGTAATAACCCACCGGTTGCATGCCCATCACCGCGAACAGCCGGGCGAGGGTCGCCAGTTCCGTGGCGGTGCCGACGCGGATCGCGCCGTGGCGTTCCAGGTCCAGGCGCTGGATCTCGCCGGTGCTTTCGAGCTGCCGGGCGATCTGTGGATCGTTGGCCAACACGTCGCGATTGGTCTGTTCCACCAGTTCCATCAGCGCGCCGTACAGCGGCACTTCTTCGCGGTACATGTCGGACATCGCTTTGGAGAAGCGTTGGCGGATCAGGTCGGGGCTGACGAAGCTCGGGTGGCTCATGAAAAAATTTCCTGGCGCGGTGACAGAGAGGATGAGAGAAAAGATCGCAGCCTTCGGCGACGGCGACAAACGAAGATTCCTACGAACTTCATTCTCCCAGCGACTGGTCCACCAGTTCGATCCAGTGCCGCACCTGGGTTCGCCCGGCGCTGGCGAGGTGACTCTGGCAGCCGATGTTGGCGGTGACGATCAGTTCCGGGCCACCGCTTTCCAGGGCATTGAGCTTGTTGTCCCGCAGTTGTCGGGCCAGTTCCGGTTGGGTCAGCGAATACGTGCCGGCCGAGCCGCAACACAAATGACTGTCGGGAACCGCCGTCAGGTTGAAACCCAATCGAGTCAAAACGGCTTCCACGGCGCCGCCGAGTTTCTGCGCGTGCTGCAACGTGCAGGGGCAATGGAAGGCAATCTTGCGATCCGTCGCGGCGCACACTCGCTCCAGTGGTTCATCGGCCAGTATTTGCACCAGGTCCAGCGCAAGAGAACTGACCCGTAACGCCTTGGCCGCATACACCGGATCGCCCTCCAGCAAATGCCCGTAATCCTTGATAAAAGCACCGCAACCGCTGGCCGTCTGAACGATGGCTTCGGCACCGTTTTCCAGATGCGGCCACCAGGCGTCGATGTTGTTCCGGGCGCGCTCCAACCCCTTGGCCTGGGCATCGAGGTGATAGTCCAGCGCACCGCAACAACCGGCCTCCGGCGCCGGGATCACGCTGATCCCCAATCGATCCAATACCCGTGCTGTAGCCGCATTGGTGTTGGGCGACAGTCCGGGTTGCACGCAGCCTTCGAGCATCAACACCCGCCGCGCATGTCGAGGGGCAGGGCGCTCGCCGGTGGCGGGCAGGTCATGGGGCAGCTTCGCTTCGACACTGCGCGGCAACAACGGACGGAACGTCGCGCCGATCCGCAGCAGCGACTTGAACAGGTTCGGGTTCGGCGCGAGTGCCCGCAGGCCCTCGCGCAACAAACGTTGGCCCGCCGTGCGCGGCACTGCTTGATCGACCACCGCCCGGCCGATGTCGAACAGGTTGTGATAATCGACCCCGGACGGGCAGGTGGTTTCGCAGTTGCGGCACGACAGGCAACGGTCCAGGTGCAGTTGGGTTTTCGCTGTCGCCGGCGCGCCTTCCAGCACTTGCTTGATCAGGTAAATCCGCCCGCGCGGGCCGTCCAGTTCATCCCCCAGCAGTTGATACGTCGGGCAAGTGGCGTTGCAGAATCCGCAATGCACGCAGGTGCGCAGGATCTTTTCCGCCTCTTCGGCCCGAGGCAGTTTGCGCGATTGTTCGCTGAGGGTGGTTTGCATGCTAGAACTCCGCGTACATCCGGCCGGGGTTGAACAGCCCTTGCGGGTCCAGTTGCGCCTTGAGTTGCCGGTGGTAGCGCAGCAGCGCCGGGGCCAGCGGCTGAAACGGTGTTTCGCTGGCGCCGTGGCTGAAACAGGTGGCGTGGCCGCTCAGTTCCTGGGCCATCGACTGAATGTCAGTGGCCTCGGATTTCAACCAGCGTTGCGCGCCGGCCCAGTCGATCAACTGCTCGCCGGGCAACGCCAAAGGCCCGAGATTGTTCGGCAGCGACAGTCGCCATAACGGTAAACCTTCATCGAAAAACCCCAGTCGCTGCTCATTCAACGATGCCCAATATCCCGAATCCACCGGTTCGCCGCCCAGCCGTTGATGGGCCGCCGTCACCGAGCCTTCGCCGCCCTCCAGGCGCAGATACAAACGCTGGCCATCATGGCTCGCGGCGCTGATCGGCAGTGGCTGTTGGCCCCATTCAGCGAGTTTGCTTAACGCCCGAGCGCTGTCGATTTCCAGGCTGATGCTCAGGCATTGCCGGGGTTTTGGCAGCACTTTGAGTGAGACTTCCGTGAGCACGCCGAGGCATCCGTAACTGCCCACCAGCAAGCGCGACAGGTCATAACCGGCAACGTTTTTCATCACTTCGCCGCCGAAGCGCAGGTGTTTGCCCAGGCCGGTGATCACCCGCGTACCGAGGACAAAATCCCGCACCGATCCCGACCATGGCCGCCGAGGCCCGGACAGTCCCGCCGCGATCATCCCGCCCACGGTCGCCCCTTCGCCGAAGGACGGCGGCTCGCAGGGCAGCATCTGCCCTTGAGCGTCGAGCGCAGCCAAGAGTTCGCTCAGCGGCGTGCCGGCGCGGACGCTGACCACCAGTTCCGTCGGGTCATAGCTGACGATGCCGCGATGGGCGCGGGTGTCGAGCACTTCCCCGGCCACCTCGCGACCGAGAAACGCCTTGCTGTTGCTGCCCTGAATCCGCAGCGGCGTGGCGTTCTCTCGAGCCTGATTGACCTGCTCCAGCAGCGTCGCGCTGGCATCGAATTCCAGCATCAGAAGCGCTCCAGTTCAGGAAACGGCAGTTGCCCGGCGTGGATGTGCATCGCGCCGAATTCCGCGCAGCGGTGCAGGGTCGGGATGTTTTTGCCGGGGTTGAGCAGGCCTTGTGGATCAAACGCGGCTTTGACCGCGTGAAACAGGGTCAACTCGTCGCTGTTGAACTGCGCGCACATCTGATTGATTTTTTCCCGGCCGACACCATGCTCGCCGGTAATGCTGCCGCCGACCTTCACGCACAGTTCGAGAATCTGCCCGCCCAGGGCTTCGGCCCGGGCCAGTTCACCGGGTTGATTGGCGTCGAACAGGATCAGCGGGTGCATGTTGCCGTCGCCGGCGTGGAACACGTTGGCGACTCGCAAGCCATGTTGGGCGCCGAGGCGGGCGATGCCTTGCAGTACGCCGGGTAATTCGCGGCGCGGAATGGTGCCGTCCATGCAGTAGTAATCCGGCGACAGGCGCCCGATGGCCGGGAAGGCATTTTTACGCCCGGCCCAGAAACGCACGCGCTCGGCCTCGTCCCGGGCCTGGCGCACTTCGCTGGCGCCGGCCTGTTGCATCACTTCGCGCACCCGCTGGCAATCGTCGTGGACATCGGCTTCGACGCCGTCCAGTTCGCACAACAGGATCGCTTCGGCGTCCACCGGGTAGCCGGCGTGGATGAAGTCTTCGGCGGCGCGAATCGCCAGGTTGTCCATCATTTCCAGGCCGCCGGGGATGATCCCGGCGGCGATGATATCGGCCACGGCGCGGCCAGCCTTTTCCACCGAATCGAAACTGGCCAGCAGGACCTTGGCGACTTGCGGTTTGGGCAGCAACTTGACCGTGACTTCGGTGATGATCCCGAGCAAACCTTCGGAACCGGTGAACAGTGCGAGCAGGTCGAAACCCGGTGAATCCAGGGCTTCGGAGCCCAAGGTCAGGCGTTCGCCTTCGACGGTGAGCACTTCCAGTTTCAGCAGGTTGTGCACGGTCAGGCCGTACTTGAGGCAATGCACGCCGCCGGCGTTTTCCGCGACGTTGCCACCGATAGAGCAGGCAATTTGCGAGGACGGGTCCGGCGCGTAATACAGGCCGAAGGGCGCCGCCGCTTGCGAGATCGCCAGATTGCGCACCCCCGGCTGGACCCGCGCGGTACGGGCGGCGGGGTCGATGTGCAGGATGTTGTTGAAACGCGCCATCACCAGCAACACGCCTTTTTCCAGGGGCAACGCGCCGCCGGACAACCCGGTGCCGGCCCCTCGCGCCACCACCGGAACGTGTTGCGCGTGGCAGATCTCCAGCAGTTTTTGCACCTGCTCCAGGCGCCGTGGCAGGGCCACCAGCATCGGCGTGGTGCGATAGGCCGAGAGGCCGTCGCATTCGTAGGGCTTGAGTTCTTCTTCGCGCCAGAGCAAGTCCAGGTCGGGGATTTGCTGGTTCAGCCGGTTGAGCAGGGCGGCTTTGTCCATGTCGGGCAGAGCGCCGTCGATGCGTTCGTCATACAGAATGTTCATTTTTGCGGTCCCAGAAACTCCCGATACAACTGCGCCGACCTCGCCGGTTGCTCGACCATCGGCAAATGGCCAATCCCTTCCCAGATATCCACCCGCAAGTTATCAATGCCTTTGCTCCACACCGCGACGCTGCTGACATCGATCATGCGGTCCTTGCGCCCCCACAACAGCAGCGCCGGGCATTTGATGGCGGAGAGTTTCGGCTCCATCGGCGGGCTGGCGCGGAAGTCCTTGAAGATTTCCGCAAACGCGTCACGGCTCTGTTCGTAACGCTGGGCGATGGCGGCCATTACCACGCCCGGCACCCACGGCGGGTTGGCCATGGACATGGCGTAGAAGTACTCGAATTCTTCCCTTGAGTGGATCAAGAACGGGTTGTGCCCTTTTTCCAACTGGCGGTCCATGTCGCTGATTTCCGGGGAGGTGACGCCCGCCGGGTCGAGCAGCGCCACCGAGGTCACGCGCTCTGGATAAGTGGCAGCCAGCCATGCCGCAACATAGCCGCCCATGGAACTGCCGATCACGTGCACTTTCTCGACCCCGCACACGTCCAGCAACTGGATCATTCGCTTGGCCTGCAAGCCGATGTCGTAGCCACCTCCGGCCTTGAAGCCGGTTTCACCGTGGCCGGCGAGGTCGGGGATGATCACCCGGTGGTCGCCGACAAAATGCCGGGCAAAGCGCAGCCAGAGGTTCTTGTCGGCGGTGAAACCGTGCAGCATCAATATGCTGCTGGACGCTTCGTACGGGCCACCTTGCCAGGTCGAAACGGTCATTTCGCTGATCGGCACAACAATCTTGTGCAGCCGATACAGCTTGGCTTCCAGGGCCATGCTCAAGTCATATATCCAATGACCGACAGCCGGGTAGCTGAGCCAGCTCCAGGCGGCGAAAACCGCGATTGCTACTACCAACAAAAGCATCAGGCGTCTTCCTTATTACATGATCAGGACAGTATGTGGTCGGCGGGTTTGAGCGTTCGGGTCAAGCGGTGATAACTGAAACTGAACCCCGGAAACATGGCGATCACATGACCGCTCTTGCTTTGATACCAACTGTGGCAACCACCGGACTTCCATACCGTGCGCTCCATTTCCCGGTGGATCATTTCAGTGTAGGTACGTTCCGCTTCGGGGCGCACTTCAATGCTGCGCAAGCCTTGTTCTTTTAGTGTGCGAATGCAGCCGAGGATGTAATTCATCTGGGATTCGATGATGAACAGCGCCGAGGTGTGACCGATGCCGGTGTTGGGGCCGGTGACGATAAACAGGTTGGGAAAATCCGGCAGGCTGGTGCCCAGATAAGCCCGCGGGTATTGGGCCCAGACGTCTTTCAGGCGCTTGCCGTGTTTGCCGGTGACCGGGTAGGAAATCACCCCGTCGGTGGCGTCGTAACCGGTGGACCAGACGATCAGATCGACGTCGATGTGCTGGCCATCGAGGGTGTTGATGCCGGTTTCATCGAGGGAAGCGATACCTTGTTCGCGGCTGTACAGCGTCACGTTCGGCCGGCCCAGCGCCGGGTACAAGGTGCTGGAAACCACCACGCGCTTGCAGCCGATGGTGAAATCCGGGGTCAATTTGCGCCGCAATTCGGGATCGGGCACCTGACGTTTGAGGAAACGCAGGGCCTGTTGCTGGACCAGGTGAATCGCCGGTTTCGAATATTTGAACGCGATGACCCGGGTTTCGAACAGCCAGTAGATCGTCCAGCGCAGCAGCTTGTAGGCCGGTTTGATCCCGAGCAACCAGCGCTGGAAACGGCCGAAGGTGCGGTCAGCGCGGGGCAGCACCCAATGGGCGGTGCGTTGGAACACGTGCAAGTGCTCGACGTCCGGGGCAATCGCCGGGATCACCTGGGCTGCACTGGCGCCGCTGCCGATGACGGCGACCCGTTTACCTTTGTAGTCGTAGGAATGATCCCAATTGTTGGTATGAAAGGTTTTGCCCAGGAAGCGATCCTGGCCGTCGAAGTGTGGGACCACCGGTTGACTCAGCGGCCCGGTCGCGTTGATCAGGAACTGTGCGTAGAACGTGCCTTTGCTGTCGGTGTACACGGCCCAGCGTTTGTTGGCCTCGTCCCATTCGACGCTCTCGACGTTGGCCTCCAGTTCCACTTTGTCGCGCAAGCCAAAGTGCTCCACCACATGTTGGGTATAGCGATGCAGTTCGGCCTGTTCGGCGAACATCTGCGTCCATTGGTAGGGCGCGAAGGACAGCGAATACAGCGGCGAGGGCACATCGACGGCTGCACCGGGGTAGGTGTTCTGGCACCAGGTGCCGCCGAAAAAGTCCCGCCGCTCCAACAGTCGAAAATCGCTGATGCCGGCCTTGAGCAAATTGATCGCCGCGCACTGGCCGCCAAAACCGCTGCCGATGATCAACACTTGAAAGGTTTGCATGGGCCTCCTGTTGTCGTTGTTTATCGAACCATCCCTTCATGTATAGCCAATCTGCAGGTCGACGCTTCTGCTTTTCTGTGGGAGCGGGCTTGCTCGCGAAAGCGGTGTGTCAGTCAAAATGGATGTCGGCTGACACTACGCCTTCGCGAGCAAGCCCGCTCCCACAGGGTTATGGAGAGAGACATATGTCCGGGTATTCACCGCCAGCCGGTGATGGCTATTCGCCGTTGCCCTGATAGACTCCGTTCACACCCGCAACCCTCGGTGTGATCAGGTTCCGTTCAGTGGTAGAGGCCTCTATGGCAAAAACGGGAGGAAAGGGACTTTCACTGGCCAGGAGGCTATACACGTCGCGAACCTTGGGTCTGGCCCTGGGCTTGATGTGCGTGAGCGCGGCGATGTACCCGCTCGACCCGGCACCGTGGGTCTGGGTGGTGATGCTGTTCAATGCCCTCATCTGGCCGCACCTGGCCTACCAATGGGCCCGCCGTGCCACACTTCCTTACCATGCCGAACACCGTAATTTGCTGGTAGACGCCTTTCTCGGCGGCTTCTGGGTCGCGGCCATGCAGTTCAATCCATTGCCCAGCGCCACGACGATTTCCATGATGGCCATGAACAACGTGGCCATTGGCGGCTTGCGTTTTCTCCTGGCCGGCACCGTGGCGCAAATCCTCGGGGTGGGCGTCGGTATTCTGGTGTTCAGCCCCGCGTTCATCCCGCACACCAGTCCGTTGCAGCTCTACGCCTGCTTGCCCTTGTTGTGCCTGTACCCGCTGGCGCTGGGTTGGATCTGCTTTCGCCAGGCCATTACTCTCGGCCGACAAAAACGTGAACTGCTGGCTCTGAGTCGCACCGACAGCCTCACTGGCCTGCTAAACCACGGCGCCTGGAAGGATCAACTGGAAATCGAATTCCAGCGCTGCCAGCGCCAGAACCAGGGCGGGGCGATTGCGCTGATCGACATCGACCACTTCAAAAGCATCAACGACACCTACGGCCACGTCGCCGGGGACATCGTCCTGCGTCAGCTGAGCAAAATGCTTAAACAAAACCTGCGCGCGGCGGATGTCGCGGGACGCTACGGCGGCGACGAATTCTGCGTGATCCTCCCGGACCTGCCCCTCAACAGCGCCGCCGCCGCGATGGACGCCTTGCGCGATCGCTTCGCCACCCTCGGCTACGAACAAAACCCGGCGCTGAAAGTCAGCCTGAGTATTGGTCTGGCGGCGTTCAACCCGGCGCACACCGATGCGACCTTGTGGCTTAACGATGCGGACCAGGCGCTCTATGAAGCCAAGACCACCGGCAGGAATCGGGTTATCTGCTGCGGTGATGGAAAGCCTCGGCATGAGTTGCTGGATTCGGTCTGATCCATCGATGTCGCCTGACACTCCGCTTTCGCGAGCAGGCTCGCTCCCACATTTGTTCGGCGTCGATTACAAAACGGGTGCTCAACGAAGATCCCCTGTGGGAGCGAGCCTGCTCGCGAAAGCGGTATGTCAGTCAATAGTGATGTCGACTGACCGGGCTCCTTCGCGAGCAAGCCCGCTCCCACATTTACCCGGTGTCGGTCACAAAATTTTGGAGAAACACAAATCCCCTGTGGGAGCGGGCTTGCTCGCGAAAGCGGTATGTCAGTCGATAGTGATGTCGACTGACCGGGCCCCTTTGCGAGCAAGCCGCTCCCACAATGTCGCATCCGGTATAGAGCCTTGCGCCACAGTCAGGTAGGGTTCAGGAACCCCCGACAAGAAACAAGGACCGATTCATGACGTTCAAACTCACCAGTCTCGCCCTGACCCTCGCCCTCGGCGCCTTCGCCCCCGCAGCCTTCGCCGAACCTAACAAGCAAGTCCTCGCCGATTCCGAGCAGTACAAGGCCGACGCCCTGAAGCTGCTGGAAAAACTGGTCAACATCGACTCCGGTTCCGGCTACGAGCCGGGTCTGACCCAAGTCCGCGACATCGCCGTCGACGAGTTGAAAAAACTCGGTTTCAGTATCGAACTGGTGCCCAACACCCCGGACAAAAGCAGCCACGTGATCGCCACGCTCAAAGGCACCGGCAAGGCGAAAATCCTGCTGATGGCGCACATGGACACCGTGTTCAAGGAAGGCTCGGCCGCCGAGCGTCCGTTTCACATCAAGGACGGTCGCGCCTACGGGCCGGGCGTGATGGACGACAAGGGCGGCATCGTCGCCGGGATCTACGCGCTGAAAGTCCTGAAAAACCTCGACTTCAAGGACTACGCGCAAATCACGTTCCTGCTGGATGCCAGCGAAGAAACGGGCTCGGACGTCGCCACCGACCTGATCAAGAAAACCGCCAAGGCCCACGACGTGACCCTCAACCTCGAACCGGGTCGTCCGGCGGATGGCCTGGTGGTGTGGCGCAAAGGCAGCGCCACCGCCGTGGTCGAGGTGAAGGGCAAAGCGGCTCACGCCGGTGTCGCACCGGAACTGGGGCGCAACGCGGCGATGGAAGCCGCGCACCAGATTCTGCAACTGGGCAAACTCGGTGACGAAGCGAAAAAAACCACCATCAACTTCACCGTGCTCAAGGCCGGCGACCGCACCAACGTGATCCCGGACCAGGCCACCGCCAAGGCCGACGTGCGTGCGGCGGTGCCGGAAGAATTCGACCGGATCGAGAAGGATTTGGCGCGAGTCTCCAAGGACAAGTTGATCCCGGACACCGAAGTGACCACTACCCTGCAACGCGGCTTGCCGCCGATGCCGCAGACCCCGGAATCCAATCGCTTGATGGCCATGGCCCAAGGGATCTACGGCGAGATTGGCCGCAAATTGACCGAAGAAGGCAGCGGCGGGGCAGCAGACGCGAGCCTTTCGGCGGGTGTGGGCACGCCGACGCTGGATGGGTTCGGGATTGTCGGCGGCAATATCCATACGCCGGAGGAATACGCGGAAGTGGAGAGCGTGACGCCGCGGATTTATCTGTTGTCGCGGATGATCATGGAGTTGGCCAAGCGATAAACCACGCCACCACCGATCGTTCCCACGCGGAGCGTGGGAACGATCAGAAGGCCACGGTTTAGCGGTGCAGCGGCTGGCGCTTTCGCGAGCAAGCCCGCTCCCACAGGGGATCAGTGTTGATCACAGAATGTGTGTTCAACCGAGATCCCTTGTGGGAGCGGGCTTGCTCGCGAAGGCGTCGTGACGGCCGAAACCATCACTCCTTGACGCGCATAAACTCTTCCGCCCAACGAATGTAATCTTCAGGCTGGGTGTAGGTGTGCGTCAGCTCGGTCGCGCTCAGGTCCGAGGCCTGGGTGAAGATCTGACGTTGTTCGCGCAGGCTGTCGTATGTCGCCTTGATCGCCGCAAAGTACGCGCCATGCCCGTCGATGGTCACGCGAACACCCAGTTCCGCCAGGCGTTTGTCGTCGCGCAGGGCCGGGTTGCCGTAGGTGACCAGCATCAACGGTACGCTCAGGTGCTCGGCGATTTTTTCCAGTTGGTCGAAGTCCTGCACGCCGACCATGCAAATCCCGTCGGCCCCGGCGTTCTGGTATTGCTGGGTGCGGTTGATGATTTCCTGGATCGGCAGGATCCCCGCATTGGTGCGGGCGATGATTGCCATTTCCTTGTCGACCCGGGCTTCCAGCGCCGCGCGAATCTTGCCGACGCCTTCGGCCACGCCGATCAAATCCGTGGACTTGCGGCCGAATTGGGCCGGCAGCAGGGTGTCTTCGATGGTCAGCGCGGCGATGCCGGCGCGTTCGAGTTCGACGATGGTGCGCATCACGTTCAGCGCGTTGCCGTAGCCGTGGTCGGCGTCGGCAATCACTGGCAATTGGGCGACGCGGCCGATGCGGGTGGCTTGTTCGGCGAATTCGCTGAGGGTGATCAACGCGAAGTCGGGTGCGCCCAATACCTGCAATGACGCGACCGAGCCACCGAGAATCCCGACTTCAAAACCCAGGTCAGCGGCGATGCGGGCCGACATCGGGTCGAACACGGAAGCGGTGTGGTAGCACGTGTCGGAAGCCAGCAATTGGCGGAAGTTACGGCGCAAATCTTGATGGGAAAGCCTGGACATATGAGTTCCACCACTGCATTGGAATGGAAGGGCTTGAGCAAAAGTGTCAACGCCGAAGGAACAAAAGGCTATCACGCGCGCGCGGTCAGTAGGATGACGAATTTACAAACGGGTGAATCGATACCGCACCTTGTGGTTGGGGGATGATGCAGTCAGTCGAGAAATAGATGAATAACCTGTGGCACGGATGGTCACGCCGCCACAGCCTGCTGCTCCTGATTCAACAGCGGCACCGCCCGCACCGAGTTCCCCGGTTGCAGTTGCAGGCGCTTGGCGGTGAGTCGGTCAACGATCAGGCTGTTGCCCACCAGCCGCGCCTTGGCGGTGGTGATGCGGCAGTTTTCCATGCGGCGGTTGTGGATCAGCCACACCGGGGCCTGGTCGTCCGGGGTGCCGATGCCCAACACCAGTGGCTGGCTGTCGCGCACGGTGCGGATTTTCGACACCTGGGCTTCGATCACCGGGCCGCCGTCGAAGATGTCGATGTAGTCCTTGTGGGCAAAACCCTCGGCGTTGAGGATTTTCAGCGCCGGTTGCGTGTTCGGGTGCGCCTTGCCGATCACGGCCTGGGCTTGTTCGGTGAGCAGGCAGGTGTACAGCGGCTGGCGGGGCATCAGTTCCGCAATGAAGGATTTATGGCCCAGCCCCGACAAATGATCGGCGTAGCTGAAATCCATCTGGAAAAAATGCCGGCCCAGGCTCTCCCAGAACGGCGAACTGCCTTGTTCGTCGGCGCTGCCACGCAGTTCGGCGATAAGTTTTTCGCCGAACAGTTGCGGGTACTCGGCGACGAACAACAGCCGCCCCAGGGACAGCAATCGACCGTTGTGGCCCTCGCGCTGGTCGGGGTGCAGGAACAGCGAGCAGAGTTCCGATTGGCCGGTCATTTCGTTGTTCAGGAACAAGGTCGGGATCTGCTTCTGGATACCCAGGTCCGGCGACGAACTGACCGTCAGCCCGATCCGGTAGTTGTACCAGGGCTCGCGCATGCCGACCGCGCCAGTCAGGGCACTGACCCCGACCACGCGCTGATCGTCATCTTCCAGCACGAACAGGTAATCGGCGTCGGCACGCTCGACCTGTTCGGCAAAGGTCCGTTGCGACCAGCGCACACGGTGGCCCAGGCGTTCTTCATTGGCCGGCAGGGTGGTGAACCCAGGGCCTGCTTCTTTCACCAGCGCCATCAGGGCGGGCAGGTCGGTGACGTGAACCGGACGGACAATCATGATGCAACTCCTAATGCGCGCGTGCTCGGGCGCTGTCGTTGGGCACGGGGCCGGGTGTTGCTCACAGGGCGATCAGCCGGATCGGGCTGCCATCGCTCACGTTCAGGGCGGCGCACATCTCGGCGCTCAACCCCACCGGTTGTCCGGCGTCGAAGGCCAGTTCGGCGACGATGGCGCGGAAGTCCTTCAATGAATCATTGCTCACCAGATAGCTGCCACGGGCGTCGATAGCCTCGACTACTTGCGTGGCGGCGCTGTGGCTGCGGGCGATGGAGCGAATGCCGGCTGTGCGCGCATACAGCGTCGGGCCGCCGTCGAACAGGTCGATGTAGCTGTTGGTTTCGAAGCCTTCGCGTTCCAGGATGTCGAACGCTTCCTGGCCGTCGGGGTGGATCCGGCCGATGCAGTCCTGCGCAGCCTGGGGCAGCATCGGCACGTAGATCGGATATTGCGGCATCAGTTCGGCGAGGAAGGTCCGGCTCTCCAGGCCACACAGCCTTTCGGCCTCGACATAGGGCAGGTCGAAAAAGTGTTTGCCCACGGCATCCCAAAACGGCGATTGGCCCAGCTCATCGCTGTAGCCGACGATTTCAGTGATCACTGCGTCGGAAAAACGCGCCGGGTGCTCAGCAATAAACAACAGCCGTGCCCGTGACAGCAATTCGGAAAACGGCGTGCGCACCAGCGCGGTATCAATGTGGAAGCCGCGCAGCAAGCTGTGACCGCTGAGGTCGTGGCACAACGACAGCGCCGGCACGCCGTGCTCGATGTTCAGCTCCCGCGAGGCACTGGTGAAGTGGCGGTTACGCAGGCTGTAGAACGGCTCGCTGAACCCGGCCGTGGCGAGGACTTCCGAGCACCCGGTCAAACATCCGGTGCTCAGGTCTTCAAGGACGAACAGGTAGTTTTCCGGGCCATTGCCTTCAACGTCTTTATCGAACGAGGCACAGGAATCGAGAATCTTCTCCCGCAGGGCTTCGCTGTCATCCGGCAGGGACGTGATGCCCACCAGGCTGTCACGGGCCAGTTGTTGCAACTGGGGCAGGTCGGTTAACTCGACTGGGCGTAAGACCAGCATGGATGCACTCCTGTATCAAAGGGTTCGGCGGGTGTGCCGTCGAACCTGACTATCACTGTCGGTTTCCACGCGTGGAAGCAGCGGTCGCCTGATCTGTTGTCAGACGCCGCCCTTTTTCTTGTCAGACGTTGCTTGGGTCGGGCAGCGTCGTGCTGGCGCCGAGCTTATTCAGGAAGAACAGGTAGACCAGACCCAGGGCAATCCAGATCAGGCCGAGTTTCTGTGCATCGACGCCCATGTTGTACATGATGGCCGCGACGATGATGAAGCCGATCACCGGGCACAGCAGGTGACGGACCACCTGGCCGGATTTCTGCCGGCGCCAGTAGTAATTGATCACGGTCAGGTGCAGCAGCATGAAACCGCTCAACGCGCCGAAGTTCACCAGGGAGGTGAGGGTGTCTACCGAGTTGATAAACAGGTAGCAGATCACCAGCGACAACATGGCCACCAGGTAAATGCTGATGTAAGGCGTGTTGTGTTTCGGGTGAACCTTGGCCAGCGCTTTCGGCAGTTTGCCGTCCCGCGCCATGCCGAACAGCAGTCGCGACACCGCGGCTTGCGAGGTGATGGCCACCGCCACGCCCCAGGCCAACGCCGTGGCCACGCCGGTGAGGGTCGCCAGCCAGCTGCCGGCGGCGATTTCGGCGATTTCATAGAACGCCGTGTCGGCGGACTTGAAGCCCATGCCGGCGGCCAGGTCGGTGGCGATCCAGGTTTGCACCACGAAGATCACGCCCATCACCACCAGGGTAATCAGCGCAGCCTTGCCGACGCTGCGGCCCGGGTCACCCTTGATCTCTTCAGCCAGTGTGGAAATCGCATCAAAGCCGAGGAACGACAGCACCGCAATCGAAACCGCTTGCATCAGCAAGGCGAAGTTGAATGTTTCGGGGTTGTACAACGGCGCCAGGGTCAGCTCGCCGTGACCGCCGCCGCTGTGCAGGGCATTCCAGGCGTAGAACAGGAAAATCCCCAGCACCACCAGTTGCGCCAGCAGGAACACGATGTTCATCCGCGCGGTGAAGGTGATACCCCGCAGGTTTACAAAGGTTGCACTGACCAGGAACGCCAGGATGAAGCCGACTTTCGGGATGTCCGGGTACAGGTGATTCAGCGCCATGGCCGCGTAGACGTACAGCAGCGGCGGGATCAGCAAGTAGTCGAGCAGCATCAACCAACCGGCGATGAAGCCGACGTGTTGATTCAGGCCCCGTTGGGCGTAGGAATAAACCGAACCGGCAATCGGAAAAGCCCGGGCCATGCTGCCGTAGCTCAGGGCGGTGAACAGCATCGCCACCATGCCGATGATGTAGGCCAGCGGCACCATCCCCGGCGCCTCGGCGTTGACGTAGCCATACACGCCGAACGGGGCGATGGGGATCATGAAGATCATCCCGTACACCACCAGGTCCGTCAGTGTCAGGCTGCGTTTCAACTCCTGCTTGTAGCCGAATGCTTCTATTTCCATGAATGCCGCTCTCCTTGTCATCTCATCGGTCGATTTTTTAGTTTTTATGTCGGTACAACCACAGCGTTTACGTTTTTTCCTACAGCAACGGGGCGAGGTAGCCGGCCCAGCGCTCAATCGCCTCAGGTGAGCGCAGCAGATCGTTGCGCACTTCGATCAACACCGACTCCAGCCCACGGGCATCGCCGTGTACTGGCACGGTCATGTCCCCCAGCGGGTCGATTTTGTACGGCTGATTGCCGGCCACTTTAAGCGGATGTTGGTTCAGTCCGTCAATAATGCGTTGGGCGTATTGCCGGGCTTCGCCGAACAGTACGCCGGCTTCCAGCGGCCGGGGTTGACCGTAATAAATCGGGGTGAAACTGTGAATCCCCACCACACGCACCGCTTGTCCGCGGGCCACGCGCTCGTCGATCAAGGTTTGCAAGCGCGTGTGAAACGGTTTGAACAGCATCTGCCGACGATATTCCCGTGTGGCTTCATCCAGTTGCTGGTTGCCCGGCACCTGATAGATCTCGCTCTGACCCGGAATGCTGTCCGGGGCGTGGCGCGGCCGGTTGAGGTCGATCAGCAGTCGCGAATAATTGGCCGCCAGCAGGGTCACGCCGAGGATTTCGGACAAGCGCTGGGCCAGCGCCAGGGCGCCGATGTCCCAGGCGATGTGTTGGCGGGCGGCTTCATCGTCCAGGCCCAGGTCATTCAACGCCGGCGGAATAAAACGGCTGGCGTGTTCGCACACCAGAATCAACGGGTGCTCGGAGGCTTCCCGGCTCAGGGTGTACGGGGGCTCAATGTAGAGCCCCAGTTCAACGGATTCAGTACAAACGGGCATAGTGCTCACAGAGTTCGGTGGGCGAGAGCTGTTCCGTCAGCGTCA
Source organism: Pseudomonas sp. NPDC096950 (assembly GCF_044762525.1). NCBI lineage: Bacteria > Pseudomonadati > Pseudomonadota > Gammaproteobacteria > Pseudomonadales > Pseudomonadaceae > Pseudomonas > Pseudomonas sp. NPDC096950. The sequence continues at coordinate 227,997 of NZ_JBIWEL010000001.1, forward strand.
GTTCCTCGGTTTTCAGGGCGAAATAAGAGTCGAGCAGTGCCTGTGGCAAAGCTTCGATCAGCGCCTCGCTGTTGCGCAGGCAGTCCAGGGCCTGGGGCAGCGAAGCGGGCAGGGCAACAATGCCGCGAGCCTGGCGTTGTTCTTCGTTCAAGGCGTCGGGGATTTCATCGGTGATGGCGTTCAGCGCCAGGCGTTGTTCGATGCCCAGTCGTCCGGCAATCAGTAGCGCGGCCATGGCCAGGTGCGGCGAGGCGGTGGCGTCCATGGCGCGGAATTCCAGGTTGTACTGCGCCGCCACGGATTTGCTGCCCAGGCTCACGGTCGGGCAGATCCGCAGCGCCGCTTCGCGGTTGCGCTGGCCGAGGCAGGCGTAGGAGGCGCTCCAGTGATGGGGCAGCAAACGCTTGTAGGACACCGGCGTCGGCGCGGTAAACGCGCAAAGGGCGGGCAAGTAATGCAGGATCCCGGCGGCCCAGTGCTGGCCGAGGGTCGACAGGCCATTGGTGGTGCCGGCGTCGTACAGCAGCGGTTGCCCGGCCAGGTCTTGCAGGCTGATGTGCAAATGCACGCCGTTGCACATCGCGTGCTCGGAAGTCTTGGGCGCAAAGCTCAGGTCCAGGCCCATCTGCCGGGCGATTTCCCGGGTGATTTCCCGCACGTTCACCGCGCGGTCCGCCGCCGCGACACCCAGCGCCGGGCGGCAGGTGATTTCGTATTGATGCTTGCCGTATTCCGGCAGGAACATCTCGGGCTCCACGCCACCTGCACGCAAGGCGCTGAGCAGCCAGCCGCCGAATTCGGCACCCTGACGCTGGGCTTCCAGGGAGAAAGCGCGACGGTCGGCATCGCCGCTGTCCAGGTTGAATTCGTGTTCGAACGCGGCGTTGACCTGCACCCCCAACTCGGCCCGATAGCGTTCCACTTCGTTGCGCAACAGCGTGCGCGGGCAGGTGGCCCATGGGCGGCCATCGGTTTCGCAGAGGTCGCCGTGGATGTAATCCAGAGCCGGAGCATTGGCGTCCGGGCCATTGCTGACCGTGACCCGACTGCTCAAGTCCGGAATCAGGCGCAAATCACCGTAGGCACCCCAGGGGCTGGTGGAGGCGATGACGTCTTGCGGAGTCAACGCGCTGTTGGCCGGCACCCAGCCGCAACCGATGGCTTGATAGTGTTCCAGCTCATCCGTGGGAAAGGAACGGCCACGGGTCACGCCAATCAGGTCGGTGGTGACGATCGTGGTCATCGGCACTGGCAACAGGCACGCACTCATGGCTGCATCTCCTGCAAACGGCCGAGCACGGTGTGGGTATCGGTGATCCAGCAATAACCCTTGATCGCGTTGAGGCAGGCCTGATGGCGTTCCGGGGTGTAAGTCGCGCAGGCGTCTTCCACCAGGGTTACCAGGTAGCCGCGGTCGGCGGCGTCACGCACGGCCATGTCCACGCACTGGTCGGTGACGATGCCGGCAATCACCAGGTGCCGGACTTCAAGGTTGCGCAGCACGTAGTCGATGTTGGTGGAGTTGAAGACCCCCGAGGAGGTCTTGGGCAGCACGACTTCGTTTTCCGTCGGCGTCAGGTCATCGATGATTCGCGCCTGCGGGCTGCCCTTGGGCAGGTGCATGTCCGAGAGTTTGTGGTCCAGTGAACGGTCGCGGCCATCGGCGGTGAGGCTTTCGATCAGGGTGTGCAGCACGTTCTGCCGGGCGCCGCGAAATGCGCTGAGCAACCGCCGCTGATTGGGCACCACCTGCATGTGGGTGCGGGTCAGGAAATACTCGGCATCCGGGTCGTTGAGGTGCGGGTCGAACTGCGGTTCGAGCCAGGCCCGCTGCATGTCGACCAGCAGCAGTGCGGTGTGGCCAGTGACAAAGGGCAGGTCACGTGGCGAGCGGTGGGGGAGCGTAAACATCCTTATTTTTCCTCCAGCAGGTGGGTGTCGAAGTCGGAGCGCAGGTTGTCGATGCCTTCCAGGCGATCGGCGAGGTCCGGGCTGCGCAGGGTCAGACAGGCAATCAGTGCTTCGATCTGCGCCAGTGCCGGGACCAGCGTGTCGAACGCCGAGACCGATTCCACCGGCGCACTGATGATCAAGTCGGCCATTTCCCGTAATGGCGAGGTGTAGATGTCGGTGAACAACACCACCCGCGCATAGCGATTTTTTGCCGCACTGGCCACCCGCAAGGCCTGGGACTGGTAGCGGCGATAGTCGAACACCAGCACCACGTCCTGGCGCTGCACGTCGAACAAGCGGTCCGGCAACTGGGCGTTATCTTCCAGGGCGAAGCAGCCGGGGCGCAGCAGGCGCAAATGGTTGAGCAGATAGTTGGCGAGGAAACTGCTGAAGCGCCCGCCGAAGCAATGCACTTGATGGCGCACGTCGAGCAGCCATTCCACTAGGATCCGCACATCTTCCGGTTGGGTCAGGGCCTGGGTTTCCACCATGGAACGATGGGTTTGCTCCAGGTAATGGCTCCACGGATCGTCTTTTTGCAGGTGGGCGCGGGGTTGCAATAGCGTGCTGGGGGAGCGCAGGCGATGGTCCATGTCGCTGAGCAGCGCATCCTGGAATTCGGCGTAGCCACCGAAACCGAGTTTTTTCACCAGTCGCACAATGGTCGGATCGCTGACACCGGCATGTTCGGCCAGACGCGACATCGGGCCCAGTCCGTTACGCGGGTACTGGTCCAGCAAGGCGCGGATGACTTTGCGTTCCGACGGCGTAAGGTCCAGGCCGGGATCGGTGATCAGGTCTCTAAGGGGGGGCATCCGGGCTCCTGCTGGATGGGTGTGTCGGTTTTGTTTCACAATTAGCTAAAACAGTATTTATGTAACTGTCGCTACATGTCTAGTGAATTTTTACACATGAGCGTGAGGCGTTGGAACGGGGCGAAATGCCCGTGTAATAAGGGCTACGTGGATGTCGACAGGGTGTGTAGGACATTGCCTATATCGGTGTCGGAGATCACCTTTTTAGTGCGGCGAAATACCCTGTGGGAGCGGGCTTGCTCGCGAAAGCGGTGTGTCAGTCAATATTGATGTTGCCTGACACACCGCCTTCGCGAGCAAGCCCGCTCCCACAGGTTTGTGCCTTAACTCGCCCAACTTGCGGCACAATCAATTGATTGTTTGCGGCGTATTGCCGTTTGCCTCAATAAAAAGAGAATTGCCCGTGCAGGCGACCCGATTGACCCTGATATGCCACGCCCGAACCGTCGCACAAAAACTGGCGCGTTTTCCTACGGATGAGCCAGTGGAAATGGTCTGGCAGTCGGCGAAATGTTCCCGTCGCGGAATCTCCAAGATCCCGCCGCGCCTGCTCTGTGGACCCGAAGCCCGGACCCGCCAGACCGCCGAACTGTTCGGCAGCGATGCGCAAATCGTGGACGCCTTGCGCGATTGCGATTTCGGTCGCTGGCAAGGTCAGCGCATCAGTGAACTGCAAAAAACCGAGCCCGAGGCGCTCCAGGCCTGGCTCGAAGACCCGTATTCCGCACCTCACGGCGGCGAGTCGGTGGTGCAACTCGGTGAGCGCGCAGCCGCATGGCTGACGACGCTGGAGACGACGCCGGGCGATATCGTCGCGATTACCCATCCTTATGTTGTTCGCGCGGTGCTGACCCACGTACTGCACAGCACGGCGTTCAACCTGATCGACGTCGAACCGCTGTCGGCCATTGAACTGCGGTTCACCGGTCGCTGGCGGCTACGTTTGATGAGCACTGACGCTGACGGAGGCTTTTGATGAAAACGTTGCTGGTCATCGGTATCGGCGCCGGTAACCCGGACTACATCACGATGCAGGCGGTGAAGGCGCTGAATCGGGCGGACGTGTTTTTCCTCATGGACAAGGGGCAGAGCAAAGACAAGTTGATCGACCTGCGCCGGGAAATCTGTGAACGCTACATCACCGATCATGACTACCGCTTCGTCGAAGCCCACAGCCCGGAGCGGGAGCGTGGCGATGTGGACTACAAGGCCAGTGTCGATGATCTGAATCTCGCTAAGCAGAACACCTTCGAACGCCTGATCAACGAGGAAATGTCCGACGGCCAATGCGGCGGTTTCCTGGTGTGGGGCGACCCGGCGTTGTACGACAGCACCGTGCGCATCCTGCAAGCGATCCTGGCCTCCGGTCGTTGTGAGTTCGAATTCGAAGTGATCCCCGGCATCACCAGCGTCCAGGCCTTGGCCGCGCAACACAAAGTGCCGTTGAACCGCATTGGTCGCTCGATTGAAATCACCACGGGCCGGCGCCTGGCGGCGGGGCAGGTGAGTGATGCCGACAGCCTGGTGGTGATGCTCGATGCGGAAGATTCCTACCACTACGTGGCGGATCAGGAGACAGAGATTTACTGGGGGGCCTACCTGGGTACGCCGGATGAAATCCTTATCAGCGGCAAGCTGAAGGATGTGGCAGATGAGATCGAACGGGTGCGCAAGGCGGCGCGGTTGGCGAATGGGTGGATTATGGATACCTATTTGTTGCGTAAGCCTTGAGATAGATGTCGTCTGGGCAGGCCTCTTCGCGAGCAAGCCCGCTCCCACATTGGAATGCGGTCACCTGTGGGAGCGGGCTTGCCCGCGAAGGCGCCCGGAGGAACACCTCAAAAAATAGCTTGTTCGCCCCGCCCAAACCTTTCCCGATACACCGAAGGCGGCACCCCCACCACACTGCGAAACGCCACCCGAAAACTCTCCACCGACCGATAACCACAACGCTCGGCAATCTGCTCGGTGTTGTCGCCCGTGCTCTCCAGCAACTCCCGGGCCCGGGCCAGGCGTTGATGCTGCAACCAGGTCTTGGGCGACTGGCCGCTGGCTTCGGTGAAGCGGCGCAGGAAGGTGCGCTCGCTCATCGCCGCCTCGCTGGCCAGGTCGCGCACTTCCAGCGGTTCGTGCAAGCGCTCCCGGGCCCATTGCATGACACGGGACAAATCGCTGCGGGGCGTCGGACTGACGGGTGTAGGAATAAACTGCGCCTGGCCACCGGTACGTTGTGGCGACATCACCAGCCGCCGCGCCACCGAGTTGGCGACCTGAGTACCGAAGTCCCGCGCCACCAGATGCAAGCAGGCATCGATGCCTGCTGCGCTGCCGGCGGAGGTGATCAACTGGCCGGAATCAACGTAGAGCACGTCCGGGTCCACCAGAATGTTCGGGAAGCGCTCGGCCAATTCGCCGGCATAGCGCCAATGGGTGGTGGCGCGGTGACCGTCGAGCAATCCGGTGGCCGCCAGCACAAATACTCCGGAGCAGATCGACAGCAGCCGCGCGCCTCTCGCGTGGGCCAGCCGTAACGCAGAAAGCAGGGCTTCCGGCACCGGCGCCTGGCGGTCGCGCCAACCCGGCACGATGATGGTCCGGGCCGTTTCCAGCAGTTCCATGCCGCCGTCCGCCAGCACTTGAATGCCGCCCATGGCGCGCATCGGGCCTGTATCCACGGCGGCAATCCGATGGGTGTACCACGGGAAATCGAACTCCGGCCGAGCCAGGCCGAAGATCTCCACGGCGATGCCGAACTCGAAAGTACACAGGCCGTCGTAGGCCAGGATTGCGACTAATCCAGGGTTGGGCTGCATTTGGCGGAAAGTTCCCGGTGAGTGTCTTGTGCGCCACTGTAGCGGCAAGTGCTCGGCAGATAAAGTCGTCCTACACCCACCGAGACTCAGGACTACAACCCATGACCAGCCTGGTACGCGCCATTCCCGCAGCCCCGTCCGCCATTGCCCTGATGCATTTCAGCAATCGCCTGACCTTTGAAACCGATTGTTCCGACGTGCATGGCAGCCAACAGGCCGGCGAGGTGGATTTTATTCTGGTGGATACCCGCGGCCCGTTGGCTTTCGAGCGCGGGCATGTGCCCGGTGCGATCAATATTCCGGGGCGGCTGATGACTGCCGAGACCTTGGCGATTTATCCCACATCTACTGTGTTCGTCGTCTATTGCGCCGGCCCGCACTGCAACGGCGCGAACAAGGCTGCGGTAAAACTGGCGGCGCTGGGTTACCCGGTCAAGGAAATGATTGGCGGAGTGACAGGGTGGCTGGATGAGGGGTTTGAGTTGAGTGTTTCCGGGGCACACGCGTCTATCGGTTGCGAATGCTGATCCTCAAACACCCGTGATCTCCTGTGGCGAGGGGGCTTGCCCCCGTTGGAGTGCGCAGCGCTCCCAGGAATTTTCGACAACGGCCGAGATTTTTTGGGTTGCTGCGCAACCCAACGGGGGCAAGCCCCCTCGCCACAAAAGCGTTTCACCGTCAGTTCAATGAAACTTCCCGCCACTGATCCAGCGTCCCCCGCAACCATTCAAACACCGCCGCATGCCCGGCACTGTCATCCTGCCCTCGCGGCAGAGGCGACTCATCACCAAAGTGCGCATTGAGCACGTCCACCGACCCGGCATTCCACTCCGGATGGAACTGCAACCCCACCCGCGTCGGCCCGACCCGATACATCTGCTGTTCACACGCCTCACTGCTGGCCAGCAACTGCGCACCCGGCGGCAACTCGATCGCGTCTTCGTGCCATTCCAGCACGTTCAACACCTGGCCATCCGCGAAGCTCATGGTGGTCCAGCCCGTTTCAGGACGAGCCATCCGCCGCACGTTCCCACCCAGGCTCAAGGCCAACAGCTGCGCCCCAAGGCAAATGGCGAACACCGCGGCGCCTTGCTCCAGGCTGGCCACCAGCCACTGGCGTTCATCTTCCAGCCATTCAGGCCCGGCGTTGGATTCATAAGGTCCGCCCAGCAGGATCACCGGAGCCGCACTTGTCGGCGGCAACTGCCCGAGATCGGCGCGAAAGACCTTCAGCGTGATCCCTCGCAACCGCGCCCATTCGGCAATGGCACCGGGACCTTCGGCGGGGTGGTGCTGGATCAGGTTCAGTTCGGTCATCGGGGTTCTCTTGCGAGGGGCAGGTGGCGCTCAATGTGCCGCAAAATATCTGCCATCGCCAGCGACGTTCGACACGTCATTGGTCGTAGGACTCATCAGTCGGATAACCACCTCTATCCCGTAGGTTTTATCTGAAATCGGGTCTTGTCCTACAGTCTTTGCACCGCCATGGCGCACGGCCATAAACAGTCCAATCGGTCAGTTGCTTTTTTATAAGTATTTGTCGCTTAAACATAATTCGCCCTCCTGTAGCCGCTCTAGACTGCCGGCCACTTCGGGGTTCTCCCAACAAAGAGTACCGCCGAAACTGCCAATCGAAAGCTGCCAATAAAAGCCTCCGCACACAGGAGTTATAAATGAAGAAGCTAGTGATGTTCGGTGCCCTGGCACTGTCGATGTTGTCCCTGACCGCCGTGGCCGAAGACGCCAAGCCGATCCGCATCGGTATCGAAGCCGGTTACCCGCCATTCTCGATGAAAACCCCTGACGGCAAACTCACCGGTTTCGACGTGGACATCGGCGACGCACTGTGCGAGCAGATGAAAGTGAAGTGCGTGTGGGTCGAGCAAGAGTTCGACGGCCTGATCCCGGCCCTGAAAGTGAAGAAAATCGACGCGATCCTGTCGTCCATGACCATCACTGACGACCGCAAGAAAAACGTCGATTTCACCATCAAGTACTACCACACCCCGGCGCGCTTCGTGATGAAGGAAGGCACCGACGTCAAGGATCCGCTGACCGAACTCAAGGGCAAGAAAGTCGGTGTACTGCGCGCCAGTACCCACGACCGCTTCGCCACTGAAGTGCTGCAACCGGCCGGGATTATCCTGGTGCGTTACGGTTCCCAGCAGGAAGCCAACCTGGACATGGTCTCCGGCCGCCTCGACGCGATGCTGGCCGACTCGGTCAACCTGGACGACGGTTTCCTGAAAACCGACGCCGGTAAAGGTTTCGCCTTCGTCGGCCCGACCTACGAAGACGCCAAGTACTTCGGCGGCGGCGCCGGTATCGCCGTGCGCAAGGGTGACAAGGAGCTGGCAGACCAATTCAGCACCGCCATCACCGAGATCCGCGCCAACGGCAAGTACAAGCAAGTGCAGGACAAGTACTTCAACTTTGATGTGTACGGCGCCGAGTAATCCAGCCGTGTGAAAAAGTGGCTACCGTTGACGCGGTGGCCATTTTTTTTTATGTCATCCTTTTTGAACGCCTGATCCCTGTGGGAGCGGGCTTGCTCGCGAAGGGGCCGTGTCAGTCAGCATTGATATCGCCTGACACACCGCTTTCGCGAGCAAGCCCGCTCCCACAGGGGGATCTCATTGTTCCGACTATCGGAGTTCTCATGCAACGCATCGACCACCCACTGCCCTGGAGTCACCTCGGCACCGAGCGCACCCTCAGTGTGTTTCGTTATGGCGCGGGCCCTCGCAAGGTGTACATCCAGGCCAGCCTGCACGCCGACGAATTGCCGGGCATGCGCACGGCCTGGGAGCTGAAAAAGCGCTTGGCCGAACTGGAAACCCAGGGCCAATTGCAGGGCATTATCGAACTGGTGCCGGTGGCCAACCCGATCGGTCTGGATCAGCACCTGCAAGGCGCGCACATGGGGCGTTTCGAGCTGGGCAGCGGCAAGAACTTCAACCGCGCGTTCGTCGAACTGAGTGAGCCGGTGGCCGCATTGATCGGGGGCCAGTTGGGCGACGATGCCGAAGCTAACATCGCGCTGATTCGCCAGACCATGGGCCAGGTGCTCGACGGTCTGCCGGCCCCGGCTTCGCAACTGGAAGCCATGCACCGCTTGCTGTTGCGCCACGCCTGCGAAGCCGACATCACTCTGGATTTGCATTGCGATTTCGACGCGGCGATTCATGTGTATGCCTTGCCGCAACACTGGCCGCAGTGGCAATCCCTGGCAGCGCGCCTGAAGGCGGGCGTGGCGTTGCTCTGCGAAGATTCCGGCGGCAGCTCGTTCGATGAGTCCTGCTCGACGCCGTGGTTGCGCCTGGCACGGGCCTTCCCGGAGGCGGCGATTCCGCCGGCGAACCTCGCCACGACCGTTGAACTGGGCAGCATGGGCGACACCCGGGTCGATCAGGCCCAGGCCAATTGCGAGGCGATCCTGGGCTTTCTCGCTGAACAGGGTTTTATCAGCGGCACCTGGCCGGCGGCGCCGAGTGAGTGCTGCGAAGGCATGCCGTTCGCCGGCACCGAATACCTGTTCGCCCCGCACCACGGCGTGGTCAGCTTCCTGCGCGAGGCGGGCGAATGGGTGGAGCAGGGCGATGCGCTGTTTGAAGTGGTCGATCCGTTGAATGACCGGGTGACGACCGTGCGGGCCGGGACCAGTGGCGTGCTGTTTGCGATTGATCGTGGGCGCTATACCCAGCCGGGGACGTGGCAGGCGAAGGTCGCGGGGCGGGTGCCGTTTCGGGTTGGGAAGTTGACCAACGATTGATCCGAGCTCTTTGTTGCCTGTCAGGGCCTCTTCGCGGGCAAGCCCGCTCCCACAGTGGATTTGTGGTGAATACAGGATTTGGGTACACCTCAAACAATTGTGGGAGCGGGCCTGCTCGCGAAGGCAGCATCCGCCACACCAAAAATCTCCGGGGTGTTAGGGTATCCCCCGAATCCTGCCCCCTGTGAAGGAAGGTTTATGCTGAAGTTTTTCGCACTGTTCATGCTCCTGGCGTCCGCCACGGTCCATGCTCAAACCCCGCTACTCACCGATCTGCCGCTCAAATACCTGGAGCAGGCCAACCCCGATTCCCACAACCAGCCGCTGGTGATTTTCCTCCACGGTTACGGCAGTAACGAGCGGGACCTGTTCGGTATCAAGGACGATTTGCCGGCGCAATACAACTACCTGTCGGTGCAGGCGCCGGTGGCGTTGGATGCGGACAGTTACCAGTGGTTTCGCAAGAAAGGCGAAGGCGCCTACAACGGTGAAACCGATGATCTGAAGACCAGCGGCAAGGTGTTGCTGGATTTCATCGCACAAGCGGCGAAGAAATATCACACCGACGCCAGCAAGGTGTTCCTGGTGGGGTTCAGTCAGGGCGCGATCATGACTTACGAGGTGGCGTTGCGTCACCCCGAAGCGGTGGGCGGGATTGCCGCATTGAGCGGGCGGATTCTGCCGGTGCTCAAAGCCGAACTGAAACCGGATGAAAAACGCCAGTCGCTGGCGATTTTCATCGGGCATGGCACCGAGGACAAACGCTTGCCGGTAGTCGATGGCACGGCGGCCAACAGCCTGTTGCAGAAACTCTCACTCAAGCCTGAGTTTCATACCTACGAAGGCCTGGGTCACAGCATCAGTGCCGCCGAGATCCAGGATTTGAACGCCTGGCTTCAGCGGCTTAATCCCTGAGCGTTTACTTGCCCGTGATCTGTTTGACCAGCGTGTCGTGGCCAGCCTTGTCGCTCGGGCGCGAGATGACCTGAATCACCGCCATCCGGTTGCCGGAGCCGGCCATCAGCGTGGTATTGAGGGTCTTGCCGCCGCCCTGGGTGGCGGTGCTGTCCACCTGGCGCAAGCCCAGGCCGGTGCCTTTCATGGTCAGGCTTTTCTCGCTGAGCTTGGTGAAGTCCGGCAGATTCTTGTGTTCGGCCACGTCGAAGTCGGCGGCGGTGCTGTCGAGGAATTCACCGTCATTGTCTTTGACGTTGACGCCCGGCGCCAGGTTGTTTTCAGCGGCGATCACCACGGTTTTGGTGGTCTCGTTGGCGTACATGGTGCCGGTCGCCCCGGTTGCGCCGGGCGGCAGCGGGTTGGCGACGAAGCCCTTGGGCAAGGTGAAGGTGAACTTGCCGCTGAGCATCGAGACTTTGATCGGCGCGCCGTCGCTGGTCTTGGCTTTGGCGGCGTAAGCATTCAACGCCCCCAGGCTGGCAACCGCCGTCAGCAACAGGACAACGGCTTTTTTACTGAACAATGACATTGAAACTCTCCGGGGATGATCGCGCTAGGGGGCGATCATCCCATGGAGGTCGAATGGCATCCAGCCCGGTTCGACGGCGGGCCTGACGAAATGCAAAACCTGTGGGAGCGGGCTTGCTCGCGAAGAGGACATTACAGTCAATATTGATGTTGACTGTTACGCCGCCTTCGCGAGCAGGCTCGCTCCCACAGGGGATGGTGGTGTGTCTGGTCAGGCCTGATTCTGCGGAAACAGGTTGCGCCGGGTTTCTTCGTCGAATTCAGCCTTGAGCACCAATTTCTCCTTCAAACCCTGGGCACGCTGGGCCGCCGGGCGGGCGCTGATTTCGTCGAACAGGCGCTTGACGTTCGGGTACGCCGCCAGACCATTCTCGCCGAGGATGTACGGCGCGTAGTTGGCCCAGCCCCACAGCGCCATGTCGGCGATGCTGTAGGTGTCGCCGGCCAGGTAGTGATGCTCGGCCAGGCGCTGGTCGAGCACGCGGTAATGGCGTTCGACTTCTTTCAAGTAACGGTTCTTCGCGTAGGCCAGGTCTTCCGGCGCATGGTGCAGGAAGTGCACGGCTTGGCCGGAGAACGGCGACAGACCGGTGGCGATGAACATCAGCCAGGACAGCAACTCAGCCTGACCGGCAACGGTGGTCGGCAGGAAACGCTGATGTTTTTGCGCCAGGTACAGCAGGATCGCCTGGGAGTCGAACACCGTGGCATCACCGTCCACCAGGGCCGGAACCTTGGCGTTCGGGTTGATCGCCAGGAATGCTGGCAAGTGTTGCTCGCCTTTGAAGGTATCGACGCCGTTCAACTCGTAGGGCGTTTGCAGTTCTTCAAGCAGCAGGGCGACTTTCATCGGGTTCGGTGAAGGGTGGAAAAAGAATTTCATGGGGAAGGCCTCAGTCAGTGGGTTTGAACTGAGGCTGATGGTGAGCGAAACCTGTTCGATTGACGTACGAGGTTATTGGTCTACTCGTTCGAAGTGATCGAACGAGTCGCAGGCGCCGGTTTCGCCAGCAAGCGCCGGGTCACCCCGAGCATGCCCACGGACACCGCCACGCCGAGGGCGAACGCAGTCATTCCCAGGCTGGGCAAGGTCAGCGCCAGCACCAGGCAGAATGCCGCGAACGAATACATGCCGGTGGCGGTGGCGCGCAACAACGCGGCGGTGAATGCCGGGCCACGGGTTTGCTGGGAGAACACCGCCATCACGCTGCCCAACACTGGGAACACCGCGAGCAAGCCGCTCCAGCGTCCGCCCACGGTGCTGGCCAGCAGGGTGACGGCCAAGGTCAGCAGCGCACCGGCGACCATACGCAGCAGCAGTTTGTCGGACTTGGGCTTGGGGCCGGACACAAGTGGCTGTACCGACGGGAACAAGTAAGGCGCGGCCAGCAGGGCAGTGGCGGCGGCGATCACCGAGAACGTCAGCGACGGCGGAATCACCGACAACACCACCGCCGTCGCGGCCCACACCAACAGCGAAACCGCCAGCGCCCACGGCCAAGCGGCCCGTTGCGCCACTTGGGCGTAAGTCACGCAGAAGGCAATCATCGCGAACATCGCAGACAGGGCGGCGGTCGCGGCTTGGGCGGCGAATACCTGGCCTTGCTCGATCGCGAGGAAAAACGGAATCGGCCCGACCACCACCGGCAACCCCGACAGCCAACCGGCCACGCTCGGCCCCCAGCGTTTACCCGCGAGGGAAATCAGCAGCAGGAACCCGGGAATCACCAGCAATTTGAGCATCAGCACGCAAACACCTCCGATCTGTGTGAGGCGGCAACGTTAGCATTGCGGGCGGTGGATTGCTCTAGGGATGGCTGAAACTTGTATACAAAAAATCAACCTCCGCAAAAATTGTACGCATCGTTGTTTTGCGTATAAGTTTTAGGGAGGGTTTCCAGCGCAAATCGAGCGACCATGAACAGATCACGTCTTCGACACAGTCTCTGGGTGCTGGTCTTGCTCGGCTCGCAGGCGCTGGCCAGTTGGCAGGAGACAGTGCCCGGTGCGCAGGTCATTGGTGCCGGTGAATTCAAGGTATTTGGCTTCGATGTCTACAACGCCCGGCTCTGGAGCGCGGCGCGGCCACTGGCGCCGGATCAGCCGTTTGCCCTCGAGCTGATCTACCAGCGCAGCATTTCCCGGGACGATCTGGTGCAGGCCAGCGTCGATGAAATCAAGCGCCTGTCCGGCGCCTCGGTCAGCGCCGGGCAACTGGCCGGGTGGCAGACGCAAATGCAACAGTCGTTCGTCGATGTGCAGTCTGGCACGCGCATCACCGGCGTGTATTTGCCGGGGCAGGGTGCGCGTTTTTTTGTCGGTCAGCAGCTGCAACATGAAGTGAAAGACCCGCAATTCGCCCGGGCGTTTTTCGACATCTGGCTCGATCCACGCACCCGTAATCCCGAGTTGCGCCAGCAGTTGTTGGGCGGCCGGTAGCCTGGGGACGCTTGAACCGTCTAAGCTGCGCCTTTCCACCTGTCGACGGATGTTTGCGTGAAATTCAGCTTTTTGCCCAAAGTCGCCACGGCGCCGTTTTGCCCGCCGGAAGTGGCCGGCAGTGTTGCCGTTGACCCGAGTGCGACGTTCTTCAAGCGCCTGCTGCGTTTTGCCGGCCCCGGTTTGCTGGTGTCGATCGGTTACATGGACCCGGGCAACTGGGCCACGGCCATCGAGGCCGGTTCGCGGTTTGGCTACAGCCTGTTGTTCGTGGTGCTGCTGGCGAGCCTGGCGGGCATGGTGGTGCAGTGCCTGTGTTCGCGGCTGGGCATCGCCACCGGACGTGACCTGGCGCAACTGTCCCGGGAACGCTACAGCACCCGTACCGCGCGAACACAATGGGTGCTGGCGGAAATCTCGATCATCGCCACTGACCTTGCCGAAGTGCTCGGTTGCGCCCTGGCGTTCCATTTGCTGCTGGGTTGTTCGCTGACCTTCGGCATTGCCCTGACCGCGTTCGACACGTTGCTGGTGCTGGCCTTGCAGAACCGTGGTTTCCGTCGTCTTGAGGCGATCATGCTGGTGCTGGTCGGCACCATCGGCGCGTGTTTCTTCGTTGAGTTACTGCTGATCAAACCTTACTGGCCGGACGTCGCCCGTGGCTTCACGCCGTCACTGTCCGCCATCGGCGATGCAGCGCCGCTGTACATCGCCATTGGTATCCTCGGGGCCACGGTGATGCCGCATAACCTGTACTTACACACCTCGATCGTGCAGACCCGAATAATTGGCAAGGACCTGGCCAGCAAGCAGGACGCGGTCAAACTGGCGCGCATCGACACCATCGGCTCCCTGGCCCTGGCGTTGCTGGTCAACGCGGCGATCCTGATTCTGGCAGCGGCTGCGTTCCACACAACCGGGCATAGCGACGTGGTAGATATCCAGGACGCCTATCATTTGCTCGATCCGCTGGTGGGTGGGGCCTTGGCCAGTGTGCTGTTTGGCGTCGCGCTGCTGGCTTCGGGGCAGAGTTCGACCTTTACCGGGACCATCGCCGGGCAAGTGATCATGGAGGGTTACCTGAACCTGCGGATTCCTTGCTATCAACGGCGCTTGATTACCCGTGGACTGGCGCTGATCCCGGCGTTCATCGGCGTGTGGCTGATGGGCGATAACGCGATTGGCAAGTTTCTGGTGATGAGTCAGGTGGTGTTGAGCTTGCAGTTGCCGTTTGCGCTGTACCCGTTGATCAGCATGACCAACGATCAAAAACTCATGGGGCCGTTTGTGAACCGGCTGCCGACGCGGGTGTTGGCGTGGGGTTTGTTCGGGGTGATCAGTTCGGCGAATGCGTGGTTGATATTGCAACTGGTGGTTTGAGCCCTGGAGGTGTGTTGGCTGGGCTGGCCTCTTCGCGAGCAAGCCCGCTCCCACAGGGGAATTGGGTTGTATACAGATATTGAGTTCACTGCAGGCCCCCCTGTGGGAGCGGGCTTGCTCGCGAAGAACGATAACGCGGTCACCCGCCAAACGCCTCCATCACAAAATCAATAAACACCCGGGTCTTGGCCGGCATCAGCGTGCGGCTCGGGTAGTACAGCGAGATCGGCCCCGCATCCGCGTGCCAGTCCGGCAGCAGGCGCACCAGTTCGCCGCGCTGGATCTGCGTGACCACATCCGGCAACACCAGCAGCGTCACTCCCAGTCCGAGCAGCGCGGCCTCGCGCATGGCAGCCGGGTCGTTGAGCACGATGTTTTCGTTCAGAGTGGCGCTCGCTTCCTGGCCCGCAGCATCGCGCATCACCCACTGACGAATCCGCCCGGTGCGAATGCCGCGCATCACGATGCCAGTGTGGCCGAGCAAGTCCGCCGGAGTGGCGGGCAGGGTGCGTCCGGTCAGATAAGCCGGTGAGGCCACGGCGACGATATCTGCCGCCGCCAATCGTCGCGAGATGACTCCCGACGTCAGTTCAAAACCGCCACCGATGGCCGCGTCATAGCCTTCGGCAATCAAGTCCACCTGACGATTCTCGAAATGCCATTCCGGCCGGATCAACGGATAACGCGCCAGAAACGCCGGCAGCAGCGGCAACACATGGCCGATGCCAAAGGTCGGCGCCAGGCTGACTTTAAGTACGCCCGCCGGCTCGCCGCGATCACTGCTCACGGCACTGATCGCCGCCTGCAACGCCTCCAGATTGCCGCCGATGCTCGCCAGAAAACCTTCCCCGGCTTCGGTCAGGGACAGCTTGCGGGTCGAGCGCTGGAACAGCCGCACACCGATGTTGCGCTCCAGAATCGCCACATTGCGACTGACTGCGGCGGGTGTCAGCGCCAGCAAGCGCGCGGCGGCGGAAAAGCTGCCGGTTTCGGCGCTGCGCACAAAGGATTCGAGGTTGGCGAGGGTTTCCATGGCGGGCACCTGTTAGCAATGCTTGAAGATCATTCAAGTCATTACCGACTAATCAAGTGCTAATGGCAAGTGCAGTATTCACCCCAACGACAACCTGAATCGGAGTGAATCAACATGAGCACCATCGGAATCATCGGCGCTGGCGCCATCGGCTCAGCCTTTGCCCGGGCCCTGTCCCGAAAAGGGATTGAATTGGTCATCGCCAACAGCCGTGGGCCGCAATCCCTCGCAACGCTGGTCCAGGAACTCGGGCCCACCGCCCGTGCCGGCACCCGTGAAGAAGCGGCGGCGCAAGAGATTGTGCTGGTCGCGGTCAACTGGTCGAAACTGCCGACGGCACTGGCAGGGCTGCCGGACTTTGGCGGGCGGATCGTTATCGATGCCAACAACTCGATCGAGGCGCCCGCGTTCAAGGCTGTGGATTTGCAGGGGCGCACGTCCAGCGAAGTGTTCGCGGAATGGGTGCCGGGGGCGCGGCTGGTGAAGGCGTTTAATCACTTGGCGGCGCGGTTGCTGGAGAGCGATCCGGCGGCGGAAGGGGGCAAGCGGGTGCTGTTTCTTTCTGGGGACGATGTTGAGGCGAAAGGGCAGGTAAGTGCGCTGATCGAACAATTGGGATTCTGCGGGATTGATCTCGGAGATCTGAGCGTCGGAGCGCGCTTGGCACAGTTCCCGGGTGGGCCGTTGCCGATTCTGAATCTGGTGAAATTCGGCTGAGAGCCAGGCAAAAAGAACCCGGTGTGACGTGAGTCGCACCGGGTGTTTTGCCAGACAGCGAACGGCTATTCGTGGGTCCCCGCGCTGTCTGTTGAACTCGTAGATCGTTCCCGCGCTCTGCGTGGGAATGCAGCCCGTGACGCTCCGCGTCACTGGACGCGGAGCGTCCCTAGAGGCATTCCCACGCGGAGCGTGGGAACGATCGGGAACGCTTTAAGCTCGTTCGATCGCCAGTGCCACGCCTTGGCCACCACCGATGCACAGGGTGGCGAGGCCTTTTTTGGCGTCGCGCTTGATCATTTCGTGGAGCAAGGTCACCAACACGCGGCAACCCGAGGCACCGATCGGGTGGCCAAGGGCGATGGCGCCGCCGTTGACGTTGACCTTGTCCAGGTCCCATTCCAGGTCCTTGGCCACTGCCAGGGATTGCGCGGCGAAGGCCTCGTTGGCTTCGATCAGGTCCAGTTGGTCGATGGACCAGCCGGCCTTGCTCAGGCAGCGGCGAGTCGCCGACACCGGGCCGATACCCATGATCGCCGGGTCAACGCCCGCATTGGCATAGGCAGCGATTTTCGCCAGGACCGGCAGGCCCAGGGCCTTGGCTTTTTCGGCGCTCATCAGGATCACGGCGGCAGCACCGTCGTTCAGCGAAGAGGCGTTGCCGGCAGTCACCGAACCGTCCTTCTTGAAGGCCGGTTTCAGTTTGCCCAGGGCTTCAGCGGTAGTGCCGGCCCGTGGCTGTTCGTCAGTCGCGAAGGACAGCGGATCGCCCTTGCGCTGCGGGATCAGGATCGGCGTGATTTCATCGACAAAACGCCCGGCTTCAATGGCCGCCGAGGCTTTTTGCTGAGAGGCCGCGGCGAACGCGTCCTGTTGCTCGCGGGTCAGGCTGTACTTCTCCGCCAGGTTCTCGGCGGTGATGCCCATGTGGTAATCGTTGAACGCATCCCACAGGCCATCGCTGATCATGGTGTCGACGATTTGCGCGTGACCCATGCGCAGACCGGTGCGCGCGCCCGGCATCACGTAGTTGGACAGGCTCATGTTTTCCTGGCCGCCGGCAATGATCACCTCGGCATCGCCGCAGCGAATTGCCTGGGTCGCCAGGTGCAGGGCTTTCAGGCCCGAACCGCAAACCTTGTTCAAGGTCATGGCCGGCACGCTGAACGGCAGGCCAGCCTTGATCGCCGACTGGCGCGCAGGGTTTTGCCCGGCGCCGGCGGTGAGCACCTGGCCCATAATCACTTCATCGACTTGCGCCGGGTCGAGCCCGGTTTGCGCCAGCAACTGACGGATCACCGCAGCGCCCAGGTCAACGGCGGATACACCGGCCAATGCACCCTGGAAACTGCCGATGGCGGTACGGGTGGCGGCAACAATAACGACGTCTTGCATGGAATGATTCCTCACTGGGCAGCGAACTGCATTTCCGGAACGTGATCCGGCACGATCAGTTTACCGGCGGTCTTGGCGACGATCTCTTCAACACTGACACCCGGCGCGCGTTCCTTGAGAATGAACGCGCCGTTTTCGATTTCGAGGTAGGCTAGGTCGGTCAACACACGCTTGATGCACCCGGCGCCGGTCAGCGGCAGGCTGCATTTGGACAGGAGCTTGGACTCACCGTCCTTGGACGCGTGGGTCATGATCACGATGATGTTGTCTGCGCCAGCCACCAGATCCATGGCGCCGCCCATGCCCTTGACCAGTTTGCCCGGGATCATCCACGAAGCGATGTTGCCTTCGACGTCGACTTCGAAGGCGCCCAGTACGGTCAGGTCGACGTGGCCACCGCGAATCATCGCGAAGGATTCGGCCGAGGAAAAGATCGACGCGCCGATCCGCGCGGTCACGGTTTGCTTGCCGGCGTTGATCATGTCGGCATCGATGGTTTCTTCAGTAGGAAAAGGACCCATGCCGAGCAGGCCGTTTTCCGACTGCAGCATGACTTCCATGCCTTCGGGAATGTAGTTGGCGACCAGGGTCGGGATGCCGATGCCCAGGTTCACGTAGAAGCCGTCCTGCATTTCGCGGGCGACGCGTTGAGCCATTTGTTCGCGGGAAAGTGCCATTGTTGTTATTCCTTCATTCGGTCCGGGGGCAGGGGATCACTTACGCACGGTGCGCTGTTCGATGCGCTTCTCGAACGTGCCGCAAATGACCCGATCGACGTAGATGCCAGGGGTGTGGATCTGCGCCGGGTCCAGCTCGCCGGGTTCGACGATTTCTTCGACTTCGACCACGGTGATCTTGCCGGCAGTGGCGGCCAGCGGGTTGAAGTTCTGGGCGGTGTGGCGATAGATGACGTTGCCGAAATGGTCGGCTTTCCAGCCTTTGACGATGGCGAAGTCGCCGGTGATGGATTCTTCCATCAGGTACTTGCGACCATGGAACTCACGCACTTCCTTGCCTTCGGCGACTGGAGTGCCGACGCCGGTGGCGGTGAAGAACGCCGGGATGCCGGCGCCGCCCGCGCGCATTTTTTCGGCGAGGGTGCCTTGGGGGGTCAAAACGACTTCGATTTCGCCTTTCAGCAGTTGGTCTTCGAACAGTTTGTTCTCGCCGACGTAGGACGCCACCACTTTGCGAATCTGCCGGTCTACCAGCAGCACGCCGAGGCCGAAACCGTCGACGCCGCAGTTGTTGGAAACCACCGTGAGGTCACGGGTGCCTTTGCGCTTGATCTCGGCGATGAGGTTTTCCGGGATCCCACACAGGCCGAAGCCGCCGGCGATCACGGTCATGCCGTCTTCAAGACCTGCAAGGGCTTCCTCGTAGGAACTCACGCGCTTGTCGAAACCTGCCATATGCACCTCTTTTATTCTTTGTGGGCGGCTGGCTAGCCGTAGTGGAAGTGAGTGTCGCGCTGGCGTATTCATTTGTTAAGTTGATTTTTAAGGTTGATTGATAGATAAAACTCACCAATCAACCCTGTAGGAACTGCCGAAGGCTGCGATCTTTTGATCTTGCTCTTTAGTGATCTGAAAACCGCTGAAAATCAAGATCAAAAGATCGCAGCCTGCGGCAACTCCTACGCAACTGGAGCGAAGCGAGATGACCGTCAAGCAGATCCGCGCCTTCCTGGCCGTGGCCCAGAGCCTGAGTTTCGCCGTGGCCTGCGAGCGCTTGCACCTGTCGCAATCGGCGCTGAGCCTGACCATCAAGGCCCTCGAAGAAGGCCTCGGTGGGCGCCTGTTCAGCCGCAACACGCGCAACGTGGCGCTGACCCCCGAGGGTGAATCCCTGGTGCCGCTGGCCCGTCGGCTGATCGCCGACTGGGACAATGCCGAAGACGAACTGCGTCAGCGCTTCACCTTGCAGCGCGGGCGCGTGACGGTGGCGGCGATGCCGTCGTTTGCCGGCAACCTGTTGCCGCCGATCCTCAAGACGTTCCGCGCGCGTTACCCAAAGGTCAACGTCACGGTGAACGACGTGATCAACGAGCAGGTGCTGGAAATGGTCCGCGATCGCCAGGTTGAACTCGGCGTCTCGTTTGAACCGGCCCACAGCACCTCGCTGGAGTTTACGCCGTTGTACATCGACCGGTTTGTCGCGGTGGTGCCCCATGATTCGGCGCTGGCGGCACTGGACGATATCGACTGGCAGACGTTATTGAAGGAACCGTTCATCACCTTGCAACGGCCCTCCACGGTGCGGGTGATGCTCGAAGAACACTTGCAGGCCCGGGGTATGAAACTGCCGGTGGAGTTTGAAAGCCATCAACTGGCGACGGTCGGGCGGATGGTCGCGAGCGGGTTGGGCGTAAGCGCGGTACCGGCGCTGTGCGTCAGGCAAATGCAGGAACTGGGGGCGCACTGCATCACCTTGCGCGATCCGGTGGTGGAGCGGGCGATTGGTGTACTGACTAAACCGGGGCATGAACTGTCGGCGGCGGCGCAGGCGTTGTTTGATATTTTCAAGGAGGCCGACCTGGGTCAGCGCCTGTCTACCCAATGAACACAGTCCCCTGTGGGAGCGGGCTTGCTCGCGAAGGCGGCGTGTCAGTCGACATCCATATTGACTGACCCACCGCCTTCGCGAGCAAGCCCGCTCCCACAATGGGCCAGCGTTTTCAGTGGGAGAGGCGCTGTGTCAGCAGGGGCAATAATTGCTCGCAAGACGCCTCAATCTTCATCTCCAGAATCTCATCCGCCCGGGTCTTGCCCAGGTTGATCGCAATCAACGGTTTCCCTTGATCCACCACCGCCCGGCACAGCCGAAATGCCGAATACGCCATCAACGACGACCCCACCACCAGCAACCCCGCCGCTTTCTCAACCGCCGCCATGGCCTTGGCCGCCGTTACCTGCGCGACGTTTTCGCCAAAAAACACCACGTCCGGCTTCATCCGCTGTTCGCCGCAATGGGGGCAGTGCGGCACTTGGAAGCGCGCCTCAAACGCCGGATCGAGCAAGGTATCGGCATCCGGCGCTTGCACCGCATCGACTCCGGCCAGGTAGGGGTTTTGCGCTTCCATCAGTTGTTGAATGGCATCGCGCTCGCTGCGCTGGCCGCAGTCCAGGCACAGCACCCGGTGCAGGCTGCCGTGGAGTTCGATCACGTCATGGCTGCCGGCCTGGTCGTGCAAGGTGTCGACGTTCTGGGTGATCAGCCCGCCGATCTGCCGCGAACTCTGCAAACTGGCCAGCGCCTCATGGGCCGCATTCGGACTGGCCAGGCGTACCCGCGGCCAACCGAGCATCGCCCGCGCCCAGTAACGGCGCCGCGATTCGGGGGCGGCGAGAAACTCCTGGTACATCATCGGCTGCCGGCCCCGGCGTACACCCTGGTTGTCGCGGTAGTCCGGAATGCCCGACGGTGTGCTGATCCCGGCGCCGGTCAGTACTGCGAACGGCTGGTCGGCCATCAACTGCTGAAGTCGGTCGAGTTGTTCGCGGATCGGGCGGTCGAGCATGTTCAACACTCCGGAGGGGCCTTGAGTGTTTGCAAGGGTAGCATTTGCCGATCACAACGCGGCGCTCACAAATAACGCAACCTGTAGCAGCTGGCGGAGCCTGCGTCCGGCTGCGCAGCAGTCGTAAAACCTGAGCATGCGGTCCTTCTGATAAACCGCGTCAGCTGATTTCACGACGGCTGCGCAGCCGGACGCAGGCTTCGCCAGCTGCTACAAAGTCTGTTCACCTCGTTTCAGGTGCTTATTTACGGGCTTCAAGAATCAGGTTGAACGGCGTTTCCGTCGCCCGGCGGAAATGCTTGAACCCGGCCTCGGTAAACACCTTGCGCAACCGCGCCTCGCCGGCCTGGGCGCCGAGCCCGAGGCCGACTTCCTGGGACAGCGAGTTTGGCGTGCAGATAAACGTCGAGGCCGCGTAGAACAGTCGTCCTACGGGAGTGATGTTGTCGTCGAGGGAATCATTGGCATAAGGCTCCACCAACAGCACCGAGCCGTCCGGTTTCAGCGAGTCGTAGGCGTGCCGCGCAGCGCCCACCGGGTCGCCCATGTCGTGCAGGCAATCGAAATAGCAAACCAGGTCATAGTCGGTGCCCGGATAACTTTTCGCCGTGCCCTGGAAGAATCGCGCCCGGCCAGACACGCCACCGGCCTCGGCGCGTTGGGTGGCGACGGTGACCGAAGGCGCGTGATAGTCGAAGCCGACGAACCGCGAATCCGGGAACGCCTGGGCCATGATCACGGTAGACGCGCCATGCCCACAGCCGATGTCCGCGACCTTGGCCCCGGCCTCGAGTTTGGCGACCACACCCTCCAGGGCCGGCAGCCATTCGGCGATCAGGTGCGCCTTGTAGCCGGGGCGGAAGAAGCGTTCCGTGCCGCTGAACATGCACGGATGGTGCTCGCCCCAGGGCAAGGCGCCGTTGCCGCGAAAGGCGCTGACCAGTTTGTCCTTGTCATGGAAAAATGACGCGACCACCCCGATACCTCCGGCGATGTACACCGGCGAATCCTCGACCGCCAAGGCCAGGGCTTGTTCTTCGGGCAGGTGGAACTGGCCGTCCTGGTGTTCCATGTAACCGGACGCGGCATGGGCGCTGAGCCATTCGCGCACCAGGCGAGGGTGACAACCGGTCTTGTCGGCGAGTGCTTCGGGGGTGATTGGCTGGCTGTCGGCCATGACCCGGTACAGGCCGAGTTCTTCGCCGAGAATGACATTGGCCAGCATCGCCGCGCCGCCCATGTCGTTGACCAGTTTGCCCATGAAATCGTTAAGTCTGGCCTCGTCCATCACGTGTGCTCCTATTGCAGGATCACGGTCCAGAGGCCTTGCTTGTCGAGGCGTGCGCCCCTGGGCGGTGGTCGTGGGAATGAACAGGACGATGACCCCGTCCTGCGTGCGTTAAGTTTAGTCCGGGGTATGGGCGCTGCTGCGCCGGGCGACGAAAGCTACATTCCCCTGGCCGAAACAAAACCCTCTGTGGGAGCGGGCTTGCTCGCGAAGAGGTCGGCACATCCAACATCAATGTTGACTGGCCTACCGCTTTCGCGAGCAAGCCCGCTCCCACAGGGGTTTGAGTTGTGTATCACTGTGTATCCAGTGCCCCGCCTGATACAGAGTCCACCAACACCCAACCCTGCCAAACACAGACCAGATACAAACCTGCGATGAACTGTGAAGACCGTCGGCGGCCCTGGAAAAGGGCCCGCCCATGGCATTCCAAGGGTCGCCCATAGCAGGCGGCCATTCGCACCTGACTGTGAAGGGACCTTCCATGAAAACGCTCCTGCCTGAATCCGATCTGCAACCGGCAACCGTGGATCGGCTGCGCGTCGACCACTACACCAACGGCATTATCGGCCCGAGCCAGCCGATGCTCGGGCCACTGGCCGACGGTGGCACCCTGGTCACCGGCACGCCGCCGGGCTGTTGGGGGCCGATGATTACGCCGGCCTTCCAGGGCGGCCATGAAGTCACGCAACCGGTGGCGATTGCCGGCGCCGAGATCGGTGATGCGGTGGCGATCAAGATCAACAGCATGCGCGTCACCTCCCTGGCCACCTCGTCCGGGGTGATGAGCTTCGTGGAAGGGCGCTATCACGGCGATCCGTTCGTCTCTAAATTCTGCGGCAAGTGCGGCACCGAACACCCGGCCAGCCATGTCGAAGGCATCGGTGAGGACGCGATCCGCTGCAACAACTGCGGCGCCGAGGTCAGCGCGTTTCGCTTCAGCCACGGCTATGTGATCGTGTTCGACGCGCAGCATCAGGTCAGCCTGACTGTGAATCAGGACATCGCCAATCAACTGGCCGGCAATGCCTCCGAAATGGCGGCGCTGCCGGAGTTCGCTGCGCAGCATTCGATCCTGTCCCTGGCCCGTGCCGACATGCCCGGCGTTGCCGCACACATGCGTCCGTTTCTCGGCAACATCGGCACCACGCCATCCCGGGACCTGCCCGATTCGCATAATTGCGCCGATTTCGGCCAGTACCTGATCGACGCGCCGCACCGCTACGGCATGAGCCGCGAAGAACTGCACGCGGCCAAGACCGACGGGCACATGGACACCAATTCGATTCGCGAAGGTTGTGTGCTGATTTGCCCGGTGAAAGTGCCGGGCGCCGGGGTGTATATGGGCGACATGCACGCCCAGCAGGGCAACGGCGAGATCGCCGGGCATGCCTCCGATTGCTCCGGTGAAACCGAAGTGCAGGTGCACGTCATCAAACACCTGCGTTTAGAGGGGCCGATCCTGTTGCAGAACCTTGATGACCTGCCGCCCATGGCCCGGCCGATGACTGCCGCGCAGCAGCAAAAAGTCCGGGAGCTGGGCGCCCGTTGGGGCCAGCACGAAATCGAGCAGAGTGGGCCGATCACGTTTATCGGCAGCGGCGAAAACCTCAACCTGGCGGTGGAGAACGGCTTGCAACGGGCCGCCGCCGTCACCGGGTTGCCTTATGACGAAGTGCTCAACCGCGCGACCATCACCGGTTCGATCGACATCAGCCGCTTGCCGGGTACCGTGCGCGTGACCTTCCTGTGCCCGATGCCGGTGTTGGATCGCATCGGCATCGGTCATCTGGTGCGGGAAAAGTACGACTTGCCGTAACGCCAACCGGCGGGTTTGTACCGAAGTGTGTACAGACCCGCCGACGACACATCCGCTGGCATTTCCAGCGAAACCGCACACAGAGCCGATACATCTCTTCGTTTAAATGGACTCACCGGCCAGCACAGAGCCCCTCAGTGCTGGAGACCGGTTCATCGTTTATCTATTGCAGGAGTCTCACCCATGTTCAATTTCACTAAAGTTTCGTCCCTGGCAATCGGTCTGGCCCTGGTCGGCGGCCTGGGCCTGTCCACCGCCGCCTCCGCGCTGACCATGACCGACCTGGCGTCGGGTTACAGCCAGGCTCAGGCTTCTGCTGATGTAGCGAAAGAGAGCGCGAAAGAGACCGCTGAAGGCAAGTGTGGCGAAGGCAAGTGCGGCAGCGCCGCCGAAGCATCCTGAGACCGCCTGGTGGGGGCGCCCCAGGTGCTCCCGCTCATTTGAACCCGGACGAGATCGATATCATGCAGACCTCCACTTCCTCCACCAAAGCCAGCGTCGGCCTGGGCCTGCGTCGCGGTTTGATGAAAGACCTCCAGGCTGCTCCGGTGGGTAGTTTCGACTTCCTGGAAGTCGCCCCGGAAAACTGGATCGGCATTGGCGGCGCCCATGGCGCGGCGTTGCGGGCCTTGGCCGAGCGCTATCCGTTGTCCTGCCACGGTTTGTCGTTGTCGCTGGGCGGGGCGGCGCCGCTGGATGTCGGGTTTCTGCAGGAAGTACGGGTTTTCCTCGATCACTACAACGTGCCGCTGTACAGCGAGCACCTGAGTTACTGCAGCGATGACGGTCATCTCTATGACCTGCTGCCGTTGCCGTTTACTGAAGAAGCGGTGCATCACGTGGCCGCGCGGATTCGTCAGTCCCAGGACATTCTCGGTCGGCGCCTGGCGGTGGAAAACGTCTCTTATTACGCCGCGCCCCGGCAAGACATGGACGAACTGACGTTCACCAATGCCGTGCTGCGGGAAGCCGATTGCGACCTGTTGCTGGACGTCAACAACGTGTATGTGAATTCGATCAATCACGGTTTTGATCCGCAGGTTTTCCTGTCCGGGATCGATGCCGGGCGTGTGGTCGCGATGCACGTGGCGGGGCATTTCGATGAGTCCGACACGTTGAAAATCGACACCCACGGCGCCTCGGTGAAACCGGTGGTCTGGAAGCTGCTGGCCGAGGCTTACGCGCGGTTCGGCGCGCAACCGACGCTGCTGGAACGGGACTTCAACTTCCCGGCGTTTTCAGAACTGGTCGCCGAGTTGCAGACCATTCGCCGTTTGCAAGGCGCGGAGGTGATGCGTGGATAAGCCTTCGTTGCATCAACAACAGGATGCCCTGACCCGTTACCTGCGAGACCCCGAGCATTGCGCGCCGCCAACCGAAATGGACGCCGCGCGGGTCCAGGTTTATCGCGATCTGGTGTTCAACAATCTGTCGTTGTTGCTCAGCGGCACGTTCCCGGTGCTGGTGAAGGTTCTCGGGGATGAACACTGGCGCTCGCTGATGCGGATCTTCCTGCGAGACTACCGCGCCCATACGCCGAAATTTGGTGAGATCGCCAGGGAGTTTGTCGAGTTTCTGGCGACTGAGCCCCAAGGGTTGAGCGAAAGGGAATGGCCGCCGTTCATGGTCGAACTGGCGCATTACGAATGGGTCGAGATGGCGTTGCAACAGTCGGATGACGAGCCATTGCCAGCGAGTGATGCCGGGTTGCTGCTGGAGCGCCCGTTGCAGCTTTCGCCATTGGCCTGGCCGTTGGCGTATGGCTGGCCGGTGCAATTGGTGGGGCCGGATTATCGGCCGGAAACGGTGCCGGATCAGCCGACATTGCTGCTGGTTCGGCGGACGGCGGACTGGAGCGTGAAGTTCTCCGAATTAAGCCCGTTGGCGTGGCGTCTGTTGCAGCGGATTGGCGAATTTCCCGAACTCGACGGACGTGCGCAACTGCAAGGGCTGGCGGTGGAAGCGGGGGCTGCCGGGTCGAGCGAGTTCATGGACAACGGCCTGGCGCTGTTGCAACAGATGCATGGGCAAGGCGTGCTCGGTGTTGTGGCCTGAATGCAATCCCTTGTGGGAGCGAGGCTTGCCCGCGAAGGCGTCCTTTCATTCAACATTGATATCGACTGATACGACGCCTTCGCGGGCAAGCCTCGCTCCTACAGGGGGTGGTTATTTGTAGATTGGGGTCGAACGTGTTCCAGACTCTGGCGACGGCTGCGCTCTGAGCCTTTCGCCCAACCGCTGAATATTGGCTTCCCCGGTGTTCAACGCTTGCACACTGGTGTGCACGGAATAGCTGCCCATTTTCAGCTCATGAGGATGAAGCACCGCCGAACCGAGCACAAAAAACCGCATCGCCTTGATCCCCGGCCTCAAGCGTCAACGCCCCGTTGCCAGGCTCGAAAGCCACCAGTTCACCTTCCAGCATGGGCTCCGGCGAGTGCAGCGTGCCACGACTGACGCTCAACCACAGCACTTCGTGGCCGGCGGGTGGCTGGTATTCCCAGCGTTGACCGGCAGCCAGGGTGACCAATAAATAGGTGATCCCTGACGGCGCGCGCACCGGGCTGCGGGCACCCTGATACTCACCGAGAATGACCCGGGCCGGTCCGGCGTGGGGCATTGCATCCGCTTCCAGGTATTGGCTGTCCACGGGCGCCAACTCAAGCTCGGCGGGCAGCGCGATCCACAGCTGAAATCCCTGGACCCGCGACGACGTGCCGGCCGACAACTCTTTGCCGTGCCACACGCCCGCGCCGGCACGCATCCATTCCACGCCGCCATAGCCGATCAGCCCGGTGCCGGAATCCGGATCGTCGAACCGCAGATTGCCTTCGGTGATAACGGTAATGGTGGCAATCCCGGAATGGGGATGCAGCGGCATGCTCCCAAATAGCCGCAGATCGGTTTCGAACAGGTCCAGGAACACGAACGGTTTGAGCAACTGCCCGAAATCCGAAGGGCTCATGAGCCGCACGATAGGGCCGTGGCCATGACCGCGGGTGCTGTGGCTGATGCGACGGGCGTTATCGTGCAGGCGAGCGCTGAGGGAATTCATCTTCATGTCTCGGACGTTGAAAGAGAAGCCAAGGGTATCCAGCGCGTAATGCGTTGATAAGTGGCTATGATTGGCTTGAACCCGTCCATTTTTGGAAGTAATGCCGTGCTGGATCTCAATGAAGTCGCGATGTTTGTCCAGGTGGTGCAGGCCGGCAGTTTTGCCGGGGCGGCGCGGCGCCTGGGGATGCCGGCCAATACCTTGAGCCGCCGCGTGGGCCAATTGGAACAGCACTTGGGGGTGCGGTTGTTGCAGCGCTCCACGCGCAAATTGGTGCTGACCGACGCCGGTCGTTCCTTGCACGATCGCAGCGCCGCCCAGGTCAATGAGTTGATCGACGCGGCCCGTCACCTGGCCGGGGAAAGCCAGGAGCCGAGCGGTGCGGTGCGGGTGTCCGCGCCGGCGGATTTTTTCGATGTGTATCCGATGGACTGGGTCGCCGAATTCTTGCGGCAGTACCCCGGCGTGCAGCTGGATTTTCTTCTCAGTGATGGCCGGGACGACTTGATCGACAAAGGTATCGACGTCGCGTTCCGAGGCGGTGAATTGCCGGATTCAAGCCTGGTGGCGCGCAGGATCAGCACGGTGTTTCAGGTGTTGGCGGCCAGCCCGGATTACCTGCAAGCCCATGGCGTTCCGCAGACGATCGATGCGCTATCGACCCACGAATGCATTCGCCCGGTAAGGCCCGCCACAAGCACCGTGTGGAACCTCGACGGGCCACAGGGCACCGTCAGTGTCGAAGTTTCGGGGCGGTTCTGCGCCAACACCGCGCAAGCACAATTGAAGGCTGCTTTGGCGGGGTTGGGCATTTGCCTGCTGCCGCTGCCGTTTTTGCGCGAAAGCCTGAAAACCGGGCGCTTGATTCAGATACTTCCGGACAATGGGCGTTTCAAGAATGGCTTGAACATCGTCTATCCGAGTCGTCGGCAGGTGCCGCTGGCGGTCAGTCGTTTCGTCGAGCAGATCGTCTGTCACCTGGAGTCGGACGCGTCATCCACCTGACCGGATCCGGTGCTCAGCAAACGCTCAATCTGGGCCAATTCCCAAGTACTGAGCAAACTCACCGGATCGGTGCCGTAGCGTTGCCAACTGTCGAAAACACCCTCGCGGCCTTCCGGGCTCTGACAACTTTGGCAGTGACGCAGGTGTTGCCCGTCAAGGTCGAGGGTCAGGCGCCAGCCCTCGATATCGATCTTTACATGCTCGGACGCGCCGGGCGGACCGAGGCGTCGTAAAGGGGCGAACGCCCAGCGCAGCATCGCGCAATAACTGACACACCTCGCGAGCGGTCAGGGCAGGGCGGTGTGCGTTCATTCCCCGTCTTTCGTCGACTTGATGACGTTACTGCGCAACCGCACGATCGCTTTCTGCAATTGCGTGAACTCGTCCTGGGTCAGGCCCGTGGTATCGGCGCCCAGTTGCGGTTGGTCCTTGCGCAAGTCGCGACCAGCCTGGGTCAGGTTGATCCGCACTTGGCGCTCGTCTTCGGGATCCCGTTGGCGCTGGACATAGCCCATGGCTTCCAGTTTTTTCAGGATCGGTGTGAGGGTGTTCGATTCCAGGAACAGTTTTTCGCCGAGGCTGCCCACGGTCTGATTGTCTGCCTCCCACAGCGCAACAATGGTGATGTATTGCGTGTAGGTCAGCCCGACGCGTTCGAGCACCGGTTTGTAGGCTTTGCCGAAGGCCAGGTTGGTGGAATAGACCGCGAAACACAGGAAGTCGGAGAGCTTCAGGTCGGCGGGGTTAAATGTGTCGGTGGGTTCCATGGGCATCCTCTTTGGCCAGTTTTATGGCGTGAATGCGTGAAATATACATCGTGTGCGATGGTGTCGGAAATGCTCAAAATTAGCGCGGCCTCCGATGGTGGGCGGTCGGTTCGACGAGCAGGGCAGCGTCGAACCGGCCACACGGGGTGTTACGCCGTGAGAACGTTCAGAGCCACGTCGATATTGCCGCGCGTTGCTTTCGAGTACGGGCAGATCTGGTCGGCGGTGTGCGCCAGGGTCGTGGCCACATCAGGCGCCAGGCCTGGCACTCGCAGTGTCAATCGCGCCTGGAGGAAGTAGGCCGGACCGGTCTGGCCCAGATCGACTTCGATATCCACGGAGAAGTCCGACGGCAACACCACGTTCATTTCACCGGCCACCAAACCAACAGCTGCGGTGTAGCAGGCCGACCAGGCACCGGCGAACAGTTGCTCGGCGGCCGGGTGTGGTTGGGTACCTGCAAACACGTGGGCTGGCTTCGCACTGCCGGGCGACGAGAGCTGGATGTCGACGCTGCCGTTATGCCCGCGGGATGTGGTGCCAGTGCTGCTGATGGTGGTGTGGGTTTTGCCGGTGGCCAGTACTTTTTCAATCTTGCTCATGATCGGTTCTCATTGTCTTGTCGTGGTGTTCGCGTGCGAGTGTATCGCATGCGATATATAAGAGGCTTTTAGAAGGTCAGGTGTAATCAATTCTGCTCAGGGCGTTATGCCGTGAGAACGTTCAGGGCCACGTCGATGTTGCCTTTGATCGCTTTCGAGTACGGGCAGATGCTGTCGGCGGCGTGTACCAATGCGTTGGCGGTGTCTTCGGACAAACCTGGTACGCGCAGGGTCAAGCGAGCCTGGAGGAAGTAAGCCTGGCCGGTCTGGCCCAGATCAACTTCGATATCGACCGCGTGATCGGCTGGCAGTTCGACATTCAACTGCTTGGCGGCGAGGCCGACAGCGGCGATGAAGCAAGCGGACCAGGCGCCGGAGAACAGTTGCTCGGCGGTCGGGTGCGGCTGGATGGCGGTGAACACGTGGGCCGGTGTGGTGCTGCCGGGCGAAGAGAGCTGGATATCGACGCTGCCGTTATGGCCACGGGAAGTGGTGCCAGCGCTGCTCAGGGTAGTGTGGGTTTTGCCGCTGGCCAGGACTTTTTCGATCTTGCTCATGGGATGAATCCTCAAAAATTGCATTAGGTTTGGGTTTGTTATCGTGTGCGTTTATATCGCATCCGATGGAATAATATTCCTCCAGATGCAGAGACGTGTCAACAGGGAATTTAGGGGCTGGCCGACGAGTGGCGTCGCGCGGTATTTTGAAGGCATTGCTCGAACAGTCTGGCGATGGGGTTGTAAACTCATCGCCCGATACATCTTCAAGAGATCCTCAATGGCAAACCAAGACATCACCTTCATCCCCGACCCAGACGCGGATTCCATCTCCTCCGACGTCGCCGGTTTCGGCGGCCTACTGGTTTCCACGCAGATCCCCACGCGTGCCGATGGCAGCCTGGAACTGGGCGGGATTGTCGAGCAGAGTGAATGCACCTTGCAGGCGCTGAAAGTGGCGCTGGAAGGCGCCGGCAGTTCAATGGATCGGGTCTTGCACCTGACCATCTACCTCACCGACATGGCTGACCGCGCCGCGTTCAACGAGGTGTACCAACGCTTCTTCGCCAAGCCCTGGCCGGTGCGCGCCGCCGTGGGCGTGGCCGCTTTGGCGGTGGAAGGTATGCGTGTGGAAGTCACCGCGATGGCGGCGAAGGGCTGAGTCTGTTGTGTTGTCTGGCGGCGTCGCTGCGCGAGTGATTGCCGCCGGACAGTACCGTGTGCCAGCCGATGTCCTATTGCGGCAAGATCAGGTGTGGAGCACCGGAAAGCGCACACGGAATGTCGTGCCAGTGCCGGCTTTTGAAGCCACCGAAACATCCCCGCCATGGGCCTGAGCAATTTCCCGAACGATAAACAGCCCCAGCCCTACGCTGCGCACGTCGCTATCCGTTTCCGTGCCTCGGGTCATCGGTTCGAACAGCACCGCCATCAGTGCGTCCGGTATCACCGGGCCATGGTTGTGCACTGAAACAACCGCGTAATCATCGACCCACTCTGACGTGATGGTGATGGGTTGCTTCAAGTCGCCATAGGCCACGCTGTTGGCGACCAGATTGCCGATGATCTGTTGCACCCGGTCCGCATCCAGGTACGCGTTGCCAGAACCGATGGACTGATGCAGCAGCGTCACTTTCGGAAACGCGACGCGCAGTTCGTCGATGCACTGGCTGATAAACCGGTGCAGGTCCAGCCAGTCAGGGGCGATCGCAATCCCGCGTCCGACCCTGGCCAGGGCAAAGTCCAGCAGGTCGGCGATCATGCGTTCGGCACGGTCCGCCGATTGGCTGATGTGACCGAGCATTTTGCTGTCTTTCGGGGTGCGTTCAGCGCGAGCGAGGATGTCGGAGGCCATTTTGATGGCGGTCAGCGGATTTTTCAGGTCATGGCTGACGATGGCGACCATTTGTTCGGCGAACGAGGCGCGGCGCAGGGATTTTTCGTAGGCGTCGTTCAGTTCGATCTGGGCCTGTTGCAGGGCGGTTTCGGCCGCGGTTTTTTCACGCAGCAGGTCTTCGGCGATTTTCCGGGCGTTGAGCAATTCGCGCTCGTACTTGTCGCGATCGGTGGTGCCGAACAGCGCCAGTTCATAAAACGCAGCGCCGGCATGTTCACGACGCACGCCGTTGAGCAGCATGGTGACGATGCGTTTGTCCTGATGCACCAGGTCGAGTTTCACCTCGGCCACCGAGCCTTGCATCTGCATCAATGGCGCCCAGTGGGTTTGATGGAAAATCCGCCCGCCCATGGTCAACAGGTCCTGGAAACGCCGGCCGATCAACGCTTGGGCGTCGAAGCCGACCCACTGGCTGAACGTCTGGTTGCTGCGCAGGATCGTGCCGTCCTCTTTCGTCACCACCAATGCGCAGGGGGCTTGTTCGAATAGCGTCTGCGCGTCGGGCAGCGACGGTTGCTCAGTCGACATTGGCGCCCATCAACGGCGACAGGAAGTGGTCCATGGCTTCGGAGCAGGCACTGGGCGCGCTCATGTGCGGGCAATGGCCGACGTTGGCCACCAGGCTGAGCGTGCTGTTGGGCAGGACGTTGTGCAGGTATTCACCGACCGCGACCGGGGCGATCAGGTCGTCAGTGGATTGCAGGATCAGGGTAGGCGTGGCCAACCCGGCGACGTCCTGGCGGTTGTCGGACAGGAACGTCACTCGGGCAAATTGCTTGGCGATCTCGGGTTCGGTGCGGCAGAAACTGTTGGTCAGCTCTTCGCCCAGCGCCGGTTGGCCGGGCGCGCCCATGATCACTGGCGCCATGGTGCTGGACCAGCCGAGGTAATTGCTGTCGAGGGTGTCGAGCAGCGAATGGATGTCCTCGAGTTTGAAGCCGCCCACGTAGTCGTCGACATCGATGTAGCAGGGCGAAGGACCGATCATCACGTGGGCGGCGATGTTGCCGGGGGACAGACGATCCGCCAGGGCGCCGATCATGCTGCTGACGGAGTGGCCGACCAGAATCACCGGGCCCGTAGCGAAGTGCTCGACGATTTCACTCAGGTCCAGGGCGTACCCGGCCAGTGAGTTGTATTTTTCCCGATCATAGGCGTCGAGGTCCGACTGACCCGCACCGACCAGGTCATACAGCACGACCTTGAAGCGACCGGTGAAGTGATCGACGAGGTAACGCCACATGGTCTGGTCGCAACCGAAGCCGTGGGAAAAGACCAGTGTCGACGGACCTTCACCCAGCACTTTTACGTTATTGCGATGTTGAAGATCCATGCGTGCATTTCCCGGCGCGCCAAAGGCATTTTTGGCGTCCCCGGCAGTGTAGAGGTATCCGGTCACGCGTTAAAGCCACGTGGCGTCTTGATAGGGGCCGGTTGCAACCGGCGGAGCAGGGGGGGCGCGCCACACGTAAAAGAGGCGACTCATTCGAGCCGCCTCTGTTGTGTGATTACGCCCGTCGCGGCAGCTTCCAGTTGGGGCGGATGAAGTGGCAGGTGTAACCGTCGGGCAGGCGTTCGAGGTAGTCCTGGTGTTCCGGTTCGGCTTCCCAGAACGGACCGGCCGGGGTGATTTCGGTGACGACTTTGCCAGGCCAGAGGCCAGAAGCCTCGACGTCGGCCACGGTGTCTTCGGCGACCCGTTTCTGCTCATCGCTGAGGTAGAAGAGGGCGGAGCGGTAGCTGGCGCCAATGTCGTTGCCCTGGCGATTCTGGGTCGTCGGGTCGTGGATCTGGAAGAAAAACTCGAGAATCTGGCGGTAGCTGATCTGCTCCGGGTCGAACACGATCTCGATCGCTTCGGCATGGTTGCCGTGGTTGCGATACGTCGCATTCGGCACATCGCCGCCCGAATAGCCAACCCGCGTGGACACCACGCCGGGATAGCGTCGCAACAGATCCTGCATGCCCCAGAAGCAACCCCCGGCCAGGATGGCGGTTTCGGTTTGCGTCGTCATGGATAGTCATTCCCCTTGGTGAAGTGGCCCGTTTACTGGTTGCCGATCGGGCTGTTGAACTGGTCGGAGTAACTGCCGTCCATCAGCGAGGATGCCACGCGATCCGAACCGATTCCACTGCGAGAGTAAGCGAGGCGAGCCGCACTGAGGTGATCTGCGCCATCGGACGCCAAGGCTCCAGCGCCGACATGATCGGCACCATCGGAAGCGACTGCCCCGGCACCGACATGATCGGCACCATCAGAGGCGACTGCGCCAGCGCCGACGTGATCAGCACCATCGGAGGCGACTGCACCTGCGCCGACATGATCAGCACCATCGGAGGCGACAGCACCTGCGCCGACATGATCGGCACCATCGGAGGCGACTACACCAGCGCCGACATGATCGGCACCATCGGAGGCGACTGCGCCAGCGCCGACATGATCAGCACCATCGGAAGCGACTGCACCAGCGCCGACATGATCGGCACCATCGGAAGCGACTGCCCCAGCGCCGACATGATCAGCACCATCGGAGGCGACTGCCCCAGCGCCGACATGATCAGCACCATCGGAGGCGACTGCGCCAGCGCCGACATGATCAGCACCATCGGAGGCGACTGCACCAGCACCGACGTGATCCGCACCATCCGCCGCTACAGCCCCGGCACCCACATGATCCGCGCCATCCGACGCCAAGGCTCGTGCCTCTGCCGCCCACGCACCGGGCACTGCCACGGTCGCCGCGAGCGCCAATACAACGCCTGAAAAGAGCTTGTATTTCATGATGTTCTCCATAACCCATCAGCCACAAAGCCATTGAGCACTATCGGTCGATTGATCCAGGGGCGACACGACGCTGGGGCTCGGGCTGGTTACGTTGGCGATTGGCACGGGTACGCCGCACAGCGCACGGGTGTCGACGTTTTGCATGACTCTCAGATATCGAACTCCAAAGTATAGATCGCTCATGACGACGGGCCCGGGCCGGTGACCATCGGTCCGGGGCGCGCCATGGGTAACAGCCTGGATTTCAGCTTTTCGTCAGAACGCGCCTGCGTTTGCCCCGCTCTGTGGCCCTCGGTAACGACGTGCACCGGATTGACCTGTCCGCCGATCGAAAAAGAACAATTCACCGATAAAAAACTTTCCGTCAGACCTTCAATTCTGGATTTGGCACGGTTAACGCATATGTGTGGTTACACGATTGTTGAACAATCGTCATCACCCGCCAACCGAGGATAAGAACATGCAAAAAGGTCTGACTGGCAAGAACACCAAGCGCAACCTGGCGTTAACCATCGCCCTGGCGTGCGTGGCGCCGCTGCTGTCTGCCGCCGAGATCAAGGGCACGCTCAAGCCGGGCGAGCTGTCGGTCGGTTCCGACCTGACCTATCTGCCGTACACCTATCTGGAGCAAAAGCAGCCCAGCGGCTTCGATCCCGAGTTCATCCAGTTGATCGGCAAACAACTGGGGCTGGCGCCGCGCTTCCTCGATACGCGGTTTGCCAACCTGATCCTGGGCGTCAATGCCCAGCGTTTCGACCTGGTGGCCTCGGCGCTGTACGTCACCCCGGAACGCGCCAAACAGGTGGATTTCCTCAGCTACCTGAAGACCGGTTCTTCGCTGATGGTGCTCACCGCCAGTGAATTCCGCCCACAGCGCCCGGAAGACCTGTGCGGCAAGCGCGTGGGCTCGATCAAGGGCGCGTCCTGGGTGCCGAAACTCAACAAAGTGTCCGCCGACTACTGCCTGGCCTCGGGCAAACCGGCGATCGAATCCCGCGAGTTCCCGACCTCGCCGGAAGCGGCCCAGGCCCTGTTGGCCAAAGCCGTTGACGTGCAGATGGAAGATCCCGCCGTCGCCAAGATCACCGTGCAAAAACTGCAGGGCAAAACCGTGATCAGCTCCAACGAACTGATCTACCCGGTGGTCATCGGCCTGGCGGTGCGCAAAGGCAATCAGGCGCTGTTAAGCGAACTGACCACGGCCCTCGGCGAGATCAAACAGAACGGCAGCTACGGTGAACTGCTCGCCCGCTACAACCTGGACGAACCGAATGCCGAGGAAGTCAACGCGGCGCTGGGCACCCCCGCACCCTGAGCTATCCGGTAACCGATTCATCGATTCTTTCCAGGCTGTGGAACCTCACAGCAACGCGGAGTACGTACATGCAATTCGATTGGCATTACACCTTGGGCCTGTTGTGGAACGGCGACTTCTGGCGCGCCGTGGCGACCGTGGTCGAACTGAGCCTGGAAACCTGGCTGCTGGGGATCGTCCTGGGTTTTTTCCTGGCCTTGGCCCGACAGTCGCAGCGACGTTTGCTGCGGGATGCGGCGGGCCTCTATATCTGGTTTTTCCGCAGTCTGCCGCTGCTGGTGCTGTTGATCTTCGTCTACAACTTGCCCCAGGCGTATCCGTCGACCAGCGCGTTGCTGTCCAACCCGTACTCGGCCGGCCTGATCGCGTTGGTGCTCAGTGAAGCGGCGTATATCGCCGAGATCCATCGCGGCGGTCTGCTGGCGGTGGCCAAGGGTCAACTGGAGGCGGGCAAGGCATTGGGTGTCGGCTATCGCGGCGTGCAGCGGCTGATCGTGGTGCCTCAAGCGCTTCGCGTCGCGTTGCCGACCCTGGCCAACGAATACATCACCATCGTCAAGTTGACCTCGCTGGTTTCGGTGATTTCGCTGTCGGAAATTCTGCTGGTCGGCCAACAGCTCTACACCCAGAACTTTCTGGTCATGGAAACCATGTTCGCAGTGGCCTTCTATTACGTGTTTATCGTCACGGTGTTCAGCCGCCTGCTGCGGTTGCTGGAAAACCATCTGGACGTGACCCGACGCAAACCCAAGCGCATCGCCGCCGTCGAACTCGGGCAGGTGGCGACCCGGCGTGCAGCCGGCCAGGCCGAGCCCGGCGAGTTTGCGTTGCAGGCCCGGGGCGTGCGCAAGTCCTATGGCGAGCTGGAAGTGCTCAAGGGCGTCGAGCTGAATGTGCGGTGGGGCGAAGTGGTGTCGATCATTGGTCCGTCCGGCTCGGGCAAGACTACGCTGATCCGCACCATGAACGGCCTGGAAAGCCTCGACCACGGCGAAATCACCCTGCAAGGCCAACCCTTTCTGCGGGGCACCAAAGAACCCCAGGGCGCCCTGGGTCACAAGGTGCACATGCAAGGCATCGTGCAGGTCGGCATGGTGTTCCAGGGCTTCAACCTGTTTCCGCACAAGACGGCCCTGGAGAACGTCATGCTCGCACCGGTCTATCACGCCCATGGCGGCGGCGATGAGCTGCGCTTGTTGAGCCTGGCGCTGTTGCGCAAAGTGGGCATGTTGGAACACGCCGGCAAATACCCGCATCAACTGTCCGGCGGTCAGCAACAGCGGGTGGCGATTGCCCGGGCGCTGGCCATGCGGCCGTCGGTGATGCTGTTCGACGAGCCGACCTCGGCCCTCGATCCGGAACTGGTTGGCGATGTGTTGGCGGTGATCGAGGAACTGGCGCGCGAAGGCATGACCATGGTGATCGTGACCCATGAAATGAACTTCGCCTTCAGGCTCTCCGACCGGGTGGTGTTCATGGAAGGTGGCGAGATTATTCAGAACGCCGCGCCGCGGGAGATGCTGGAACAGCGCAGCGAGCGCATGACCAAGTTCCTCAAAGACGTACAACTGGCGTGAGCGGAGGAGTGCAACGGTGAGTCAACCCAAGGAAAAAAGCCTGTCGCTGCCGGACCAGGTCGCTATCGAGTTGCGCGAAGACATCATTGGCGGGCGCCTGTTGCCGGGCATGGCGCTGGTGGAAAGCGAACTGGTCAACGCCTACAACGCCTCGCGCAACACGGTGCGCGAGGCGCTGCACCAGTTGGGTCGCGAAGGACTGACCAGTTATGTGCGCAACAAAGGCGTGATGGTGCGCCGAATGGGCATCGACGATGTGCGCGACATCTTCAAGGTTCGCCGCACCCTCGAACTGCAAGCGATCGCGGCGAGCAAGCCGCTGCGCGAGTACCAGTCCGATCTGATGCTCGATGCCATCGAGGCGGCGCAACTGGCTCAGGATCGCGAGAACTGGCAAGCCTTCGGCACCCACAGTCTGCGCTTTCACCAACACATCGTCGGCCTGATGCGCAGCCCGCTGTTCGACGAATTCTTCACCCATGTGGCGGCGCAGATGCGCCTGGTGTTTTCCAACGCCCCCAGTGAGGAAACCTTCCAGAAACCCTGGCTCGAACGTGATCGACACATTCACGACCTGCTGGGCGATGGCCGCAAGAAAGACGCCGAGGAAGCCATGAGCAGCTACCTCAACGACTCCGAAACGGAGCTGCTGCACATCCTGAGCAGCCAACCCAAACACTGAAGAGAGGATCCATCATGTACAAGGATTATCCAGCGGCCTACCAAGTCAGCAAAGGCGCCGCACTGCAGGTCGACAAAGCGTTTTATGACCGTGTGCGCGAAAGCAAGGGTGGCCGTACCTTGGTCGAGCAATTCGAGGTGCCGATTCGCACCGGTCGCGCCTGGAAGGTGCCGGCGGGGCATGTGTTTCGCGTGACCACGCCGGTGGGGCCGCAGGTCGGCGACTTCAACGTCTGGAGCGCCAACGATCCCCGGGAACGCATGTGGGCGTCCCGCACTCGTCAGTTGCAGGGCGCGCACGTCACCACTTACGACCGATTGTGGTCGAACCTGCCGTTCCTGCGGCCGATGGTCACCATCACCGATGACAGCCTGGCCGACTACGGCATCGACGAACATGGCGGCCGTTTGCACGACCTGCTCGGCACCCGTTGCGACCCTTACGTGAACAAGATGCTCACCGGCGAGGACTTCCATCACCATTGCCACTCCAACCTGACCCGCGCTGTGTTGCCTCACGGCCTGACCGAGTTCGACGTGCACGATGTGCTGAACATTTTCCAGTGCACCGGCCTCAATCACGACGACATGTACTTCATGAAGGCGTGCCCGGCGAAGCAGGGCGATTACCTGGAATTTTTTGCGGAAATCGATCTGCTGTGTGCGCTGTCCACGTGTCCGGGCGGTGATCTGTCATTGCCGATGTGGGGGCCTGATGCGGAAGATCCGTTGAAGGTCTGCCGGCCATTGGGCGTGGAGATTTATCGGCTCGATGAAACGCTGCTGGAGGGTTGGAAGCAGCCTGAGCGGGCGGCTTATAACGGTAACCACGGGTTGTTGATTCCCAAGGCTGAGTGGGAGAAGTAACAGCCCGATCCCCTGTAGGAGCGAAGCTTGCTCGCGAAGGCGTCACGCCTGACACACCGCGTTATCGTTCTTCGCGGGCAAGCCACGCTCCCACAGGGGGGCGATGTTGTTTGGGAGACTTGCGGCCCGACGCTGGCCCTTGTGGGAGCGGGCTTGCTCGCGAAGGCTTCAGATGGCGCACTAGAATGAACGGGTCAACCCAAATTCTGGAGAACCAAAATGATCAGCAAAAACCTGATTTGTCTCTGGTACGACGGCACCGCGCTGGAGGCGGCGACGTTCTATGCCAAGACCTTTCCGGACAGCACGGTGGGCGCAGTCCATCGCGCGCCCGGCGACTATCCGGCGGGCAAGCAGGGCGATGTGTTGACGGTCGAATTCACTGTGATGGGCATCCCATGCCTTGGGCTCAACGGTGGGCCAGGGATCAAGCATAACGAGGCGTTTTCGTTCCAGGTCGCGACCGACGACCAGGCTGAAACAGACCGCTTGTGGAACGCGATTGTCGGAAACGGCGGCAAAGAAAACGTCTGCGGCTGGTGCCAGGACAAGTGGGGACTGTCGTGGCAGATCAGCCCGCGCGTCCTGACCGCTGCGGTCACCGACCCCGATCAAGCGAAAGCCAAACGCGCGTTCGATGCCATGATGACAATGGGCAAGATTGATATTGCGGCGATCGAGGCGGCCATTCGTCAGTGACATAGAGACTGAATGTACCGCCGCCTTCGCGAGCAAGCCCGCTCCCACAGTAGTTCGGTATCGTTTGCAGAATTTGCGGTCGACACAGATCCCCTGTGGGAGCGAGCCTGCTCGCGAAGACGGCGGCCCAGCCAAAAACAATGTCGCCTGACCCACTGCTTTCGCGAGCAGGCTCGCTCCCACAGTAGTTCGGTATTGTTTGCAGAATTTGCGGTCGACACAGATCCCCTGTGGGAGCGGGCTTGCTCGCGAAGACGGCGGCCCAGTCAAAATCAACATCGTCTGACCCACCGCTTTCGCGAGCAAGCCCGCTCCCACATTTTGTCCGGTGTCGTTCGCAGGCTATGCGGGATCAGGGATGGTAAAGCTTGTATTCCTGGCTCACGCCGCCGTATCCATAGGAACTCGCCTTGCAATCGATGACATGGATGTTCGAGTGCGGGTGCAGGTTGCCAATTTCCTCGGCCAACAGTGCGAATGCTTCCTTTTGATACCGCGTTTTCTGCGCTTTGGTGTTGGTTTCATCCGTGATGGTGACCTCCAGGCGGAACGAGTTGCGCCCGAGCTCTGCCAGCGAACGACTGTCAATGAACCACAAAGCATGGGGAACGAATTGCACCATCACCATGGTCAGTTCGGGGCGTTTCTCCAGCACTTCGCAGGTCAACGCGGTGAGTTGGGGGACG
Organism: Pseudomonas sp. NPDC096950; assembly: GCF_044762525.1. NCBI lineage: Bacteria > Pseudomonadati > Pseudomonadota > Gammaproteobacteria > Pseudomonadales > Pseudomonadaceae > Pseudomonas > Pseudomonas sp. NPDC096950. The sequence goes on from NZ_JBIWEL010000001.1 coordinate 268,358, forward strand.
ATACGCTGGACCAGTTCGGCATTCGGATCGCCAGCAATCTTGAGTGTGATACCAGGCATGATTGAATCCTCGCAGGAAGTAATGTCGGGCTCAGGTTAAGTCGCGAGTTGAATGCTGAAAAGCCGGAAGATATGATCGTATCCATCGGTAAAACGGCAGGATAAGACATGCGCCCCTTCGATCTGGATCTCTTGCATTCCTTCGCCGTGGCGATGGAATCCGGCAGCCTCTCAGACGCTGCTCCCAAACTGTTTCGCTCACAATCAGCGCTGAGCGAACAACTGCGCAAACTGGAAGCCTTCACCGGCGTGACGTTGCTGGAGCGCGGCAAGAAAGGCGTCAGGCCCACGCCGGCGGGCGAGCGCTTGCTGGTGCATGCACGAGAAATGCTCGCCTTCAGTGATCGCGCCCTGGAAGACGTGCGAGGCGTGACCTTTGCCGGCGAATTGCGGCTGGCCATCACCGACTACTTCCTGCCCAGCTCTATCGCCGATCTGCTGAAAAAACTGCGAACCCGTTATCCACGCCTGCGTCTGCATGTGTCCGTGCGCAAGAGCATGCAAATCGAGAGCGGGGCGGAGGCGGATGAATTTGATATCGGCCTGTCCATGCGCATCCTCGACGGTCGTAGCCTTCCCGAGGGCATCGCGGTTCGACGGGAGGCTCTGCATTGGGTATCGGTCGCCGGCTTCGAACCCGAGCGAGAAGAAAATACCCCGTTGCCATTGTTGGTATTGCCGCAAGGATGCAGTTTGCAGCGCCTGGCCCGGGAGACGCTGGAAGCACATGACGTGCCGTATGTGGTCGCGCATTCCGCGTCGGGCGTCGCAGGGCTGCAATCAGCGCTGGTGGCCGGTTTGGGCGTCGCGTGCCTGAATGCCTCCGCTGTACCGCCGGGGGCGGAGATTTGCCGGTCGGCCCGGCATTTGCCGGTGCTGCCGGAAGTCGAATTCAGTCTGTTACCGCCTCGCCCCGGCGAACCCGAGCTGGTGAGTGCGGTACGGGAAATGCTGGCGAGCCAGTTCAGTTAGCCCACCGTATCGAAAACCGGCTCTGCCGAGGCAGAGCCGGCCACAGGTCAGAACATCGTCTGCACCACGTCCTCTACCACATAGTCATCCGTGACCAGGTAAATCGCCTGCCATTTATCGAAAGTGGTGCACGGGTGAGATACGCCGAAACCAATGCAATCACCCACCTGGATGCCGTGATCCGCCGGGACTTTGACATGCGCATGCTGATCGCTGGTGGCGTGGATGGCGCAACCTTGCGGCAGCGTCAGCACGCCTGAGCCTGGGCGAATCCAGCGCAACGGCAGCGGCAGGCCGGCGTCGGTGCCGAAGTCACGCTTGCCCACCGAGACGATCATCAGCTCCGGCTCGGGTAACGACAGGACCTGGCCCCAGACCTCCAGTGCCGGTTCCAGTGGACCGGGCATCCGATGGCTTTGGCGATTCCTTTTCAGCCATTCCTGATGCAGCGTCTGGTACATCCCGTTGTCATGGGTCAGATAGCAACCGCTACGGGTGACGATGCGGGTCGGTTGGGACAGCGTCACCGCGTTGAACACCTCAATCACCAGGTCATAGTAAGACGAGCCACCGGCCGTCAGGAGGATCTCACCCTCACCGAACAGTCGACGCTCATCCAACACGCGAGCCGCTGTGGCGATGCGTTGCAAAAAGGTGCGCACCAACGCGATGCGATCTTCCTGGACGCGGCTCTGGTACAGCCCCTCAAACCCCGACACCCCCCGCAACTTGATCAGCCCCGCGCTGGCGGTCACCGCTTCGGCCACTGCCAACACTTCGTCGGCAGTTCGGCAACCGGTACGTCCCCCGGCGTAACCGAGTTCCACCAGCACTTCCAGGGGCCGACCGATAGCGGCCGTGCGCGCGATGTCCAGCAAGCGCTGGACGCCTTCGACTGAATCGACATAGACGTAGATGTCGAAGTTCGGGTCGTCCCGCAACTGGTTCAGGTAATAGCGGATTTCCTGCCGACCCACGGCCTGGTTGGCCAGGATAATTCGCTGCACACCGTGCTGTCGGGCCGCGCGCACCTGATGGAACGTGGCCAGGGTCAGCCCCCAGCAACCGTCCTGTTGTTGCAGCGCAAACAGCTCCGGGCTCAGGGTGGTTTTACCGTGGGGCGCCAGGCTCACGCCGGCCGCGTTGAGGTAGTGGCTCATCCATTGGCTGTTGCGTGCCAGCGCCGACGATTTGAGGATCGCCACCGGCAAGGGCAAATCTTCATTGAGCAGCGAAAGTTGAAGATCGGCGATGGCGGCCCGGGGCAAGCCCACCAGTTCTTCCGGTATGCCTTTCATGTGGCGATCGAGCGTTAGCGGTACCTGGTGCGTGATGTGTTCCAGACTCATGATTCACCTGCTGGTCGTAGTCGGATTCACGCAATGACAGCATTGCGTTTGTAGAGAACGGTGTAGGACACCCACAGGCCGGCCAGCCAGATCGGGCCGACGATCATCGCCACTCGAGTGCTCTCGGTAAACAGCAGCATCACGGCGATCAGCGCCAGAAACGCCAGGGTCGCGTAGGAACTCAGCGGCGCCCACGGCATCATTCGTTGCTCGGCGGTCAACGCGACACGTTTGCGGAAGTTGATGTGCGAAAGCAGGATGATGGTCCAGGTGAACAGGCCCGCGAACGTGGCGATCGAGGTCAACCAGATAAACAGGTCCGGTGGCGCGATGTAGTTGAGCAGCACGCCGATCAACGCCACCGCCACGCCCAGGCCCACCGCGTAGGTTGGAATGCCACGGGCCGAGGTCAGCTTGAAACGCGAGGGTGCCTGACCCTGTTCGGCGAGATTGAACACCATGCGGCCGGTGCTGAAGATGCCACTGTTGCACGACGACAAGGCGGCGGTGAGCACGACGAAATTCATGATCCCGGCGGCCTGGCGGACACCCAGTTTTTCAAAGGTCATCACGAAAGGACTGCCCTGTGTGCCGATCAGGTCCCAGGGGTACAGCGACATCACCACGAACAGCGCGCCGACGTAGAAAATCGCGATCCGCCAGAACACCGAGTTCACCACGCGCTTAATGGATTTTTCCGGATTCCTGGCTTCGCCGGCGGTCAGGCCGATCATCTCGATGCCGACGTAGGAGAAGGTCACCATGGGCAGCGCCGAGAGCACACCCCAAGTGCCATGGGGCATGAAACCACCGTGGGTCCAGAGGTTGCTGATGCCCACTGCGATGCCGTCATTGCCAATGCCGAAGACGATGATCCCGGTGCCGACGACAATCAGCAGCACAATGGTGATGATCTTGATGGCGGCGAACCAGAATTCCATTTCACCGAAGGCCGACACGGCAATCAGGTTCAACGCACCCATGACCAGCAGGGCACTCAATGCCCAGATCCAGGCGGGCACATCGGGGAACCAGTACGTCATGTAAATCGCCGCGGCGGTCACTTCGGCCATGATGCAGGCGATCCAGAAGAACCAATATGTCCAACCGGTCATAAAGCCTGCGCGGTGCCCGAGATAATCAAATGCATAACGGGAAAAAGAACCGGCCACCGGGTTGTGCACGGCCATTTCGCCCAATGCGCGCATAACGAAAAACACAAACACGCCGCACACGGCATAAGTGAGAAGAATGGCCGGCCCGGCGGTTTTGATCGCACTGGCCGACCCATAGAACAAACCCACGCCGATGGCCGCACCCAGCGCCATCAGGTTCATTTGCCGTTGGCCGAGGCCACGGGTCAGTGCGGTATTTTCTGCTGCTGTTTTCATAGCGTTGTTCACCATGTCGATTTGTTTTTTTTACGATGGTTAACGCAATTGCAATCAATAGAAATCGACAGTGGCTGTTTAATAACAGGCACTTAAAAGAACTGAAGTTCGTTTTATAGAACCACGGCTATCGCGCGTGGCAATCACACCGTATTAAACGACCACTGCCGCTTACTTCGATTACCAATTAACGGAGATGTATTTGGCTTCGAGGAATTCGAGCATGCCGTGGTGTGCGCCTTCGCGACCCAGGCCACTCTGTTTCACGCCGCCGAACGGTGCCGCCGGGTCGGAGACGATCCCGCGGTTCAAACCGATCATGCCGCTCTCCAGCCGATCGGAAATGCGAAGGCCCCTGGCCAGGTCACGGGTAAAGACATACGCCATCAAGCCGTACTCGGTGGCATTCGCCAGCGCCACAGCCTGGTCATCGGTGTCGAACACCACGATCGGTGCCACGGGGCCAAAAATTTCTTCGCTCAGCAGATCGGCGTCGGGTGGGACGTCCGCCAGCACCGTCGGGTTGTAGAAGTAACCCTGGCGATCGGGCTGGTTGCCGCCGGCAATGATCCGCGCACCTTTGGTGCAGGCGTCGTCTACCAGCGAAGCAATCTTCTCGACCGCCGCGGCGTTGACCATCGGTCCGCATTGGGTGTGTGGGTCAACTCCGTCACCGACCCGCAACTGGCCCATGCGTTCGGCCAATCGCGCGCTGAAGGCTTCGGCAATCCCGCGCTGCACATAGAAGCGGTTGGCCGCCGTACAGGCTTCGCCGCCGTTGCGCATTTTCGCCAGCATGGCGCCTTCGATGGCGACGTCGATGTCGGCATCGTCGAACACCAGGAACGGCGCATTGCCGCCTAACTCCATGGAGCAATTGATCACCGAATCTGCGGCTTTGCGCAGCAGAATCCGCCCGACTTCCGTGGACCCGGTGAACGACAGTTTGCGCACGCGCGGGTCATCGAGAATCTCATTGCACAGCTTGCCGGCGGAACGGGTGGTCAGGATGTTGACGACACCGTCCGGTACGCCGGCTTCGGCCAGCAGCTTGCCGATCAGGTACGCGGTCAGCGGTGTCTCGGTGGCCGGTTTGAGAATGCAGGTGCAACCGGCGGCGAGGGCCGGAGCGATTTTACGGGTGGCCATGGCTGCCGGGAAATTCCACGGCGTCACCAGCAATGCGATGCCGATCGGCGCGTATTGCACCAGGATATTTGCTTGACCACTCGGGGCTCTACTCACGTCGCCATTGATGCGCACGGCTTCTTCGGCAAACCAGCGAAAGAACTCGGCGGCATAGGCGACTTCGCCTTTTGCATCGCTCAGCGCTTTACCGTTTTCCTGGGAAATCAGCCGGGCAATCTGGTCGCTGTCGCGGGTGATCAGCTCAAAGCAGCGGCGCAGGATTTCGCTGCGCTGGCGCGGTGCGGTGGCCGCCCAGCCAGGGGCGGCGGCAGCGGCGGCGTCTACCGCGGCGCGGGCATCTTCGAGGGTGGCATCAGCCACTTGGGCGATGACGGCTTCGGTGGACGGGTCAATCACGTCGATGCGTTGTCGGGACGCAGAAGCTTTCCACTGGCCGCCGATAAACAGATCGGTGGGCAAGTCATTGATAAGGAGGGCTTGAGTCATTTTATTGTTTTACCTGCTGGGTTGGAGAGTTCAGAGCTGGCCATGAAACGCGCGAGCGGTGAGGGTTTTCACATCGCTGAGTTGCAAGCGGCGTGGGTTGTTGTTGATCAGCCGTGCGGAGAGCAGCGACTGTTCGGCAATCCAGTCCAGTTGGCTTTCCTGCACGCCGAGGTCCGCCAGGGTGCGCGGGATGCCGATGGTGCCGAGTAAGCGCTGGGTCTGCTGGATCAGTTGGTCCACCGCCTGGTCAGCGGAAGGGGTCGTGATGCCGATGGCTCGGGCGATCGCCACGTAGGCTTCGGGATGGGTGTCGGCATTGAAGCGCATCACGTAGGGCAGCAGGGCCGCGACCCCCAGGCCATGAGCGGTGTGCGTCAGGGCGCCGACCGGGTATTGAATGGCGTGGGCAGCGGCCGTGCCGGCGACACCAAACGCCAGGCCTGCTTGCAGGGAGCCGAACATCAGCATGCGGCGTGCTTCGCGGTCGGTGCCGTTGTCCACGGCCCGGGGCAGAAACTCGAAAATCGCCTTGATCGCCGTCAGCGCGTGTTGGTCACTGAGCAGGTTCTTGCCCACGAACACACGGGTTTGCGAGAGTTGTGCGTCGATCGGGTTGACCACCGCCGTGAAGGCCTCGATGGCATGGGTCAGCGCATCGGCACCGGACAACGCGGTCAGGCCGGGAGGGCAGGTCACGGTCAGTTCAGGGTCGCAAATGGCGGTATGCGGAATCAGGTACGGCGACGAAATGCCGACCTTCAAGTCGCGCTGCTTGTCGGCCAGCACCGCCACCGGAGTCACTTCCGAACCGGTCCCGGCGGTGGTCGGAATGGCGATCACCGGCAGCACCGGCCCAGGCACTTTCAGCTCGCCGTAGTAGCGCGCCAACGGTCCTTCGTGCGCCAGCGACAGGGCGACCAGCTTGGCCATGTCCAGGCAACTGCCACCGCCCAGGCCAATGATGACGTCCGGGTTGAACGCGCGATTTTCCTGCACGCAGATTTCAATGCCATCGGACGGCAGCTCCGGTTGGGTGCCATCGAACACGCGATAGGCGACACCATGCCTGGCCAGGTCTTGCAGCATTTCTTCCAGCAAGGGTGAGATGGACAAGCGTTCGTCGGTACAAATCAGCGCGCGTTTGCCGATCTGCGCGGTCACGCTGCCCAAGGCCTTGCGTTGGCCGTCTCCAAACAAAATGGCGCGAGGTGCGCGGGTCAAGCCGAATGAACTGTTCATGGGTTTCCTTCAATAAAGATGCGTTTTTACGTTGCGGGGGAGGGGGCTATTTCTCGCCTGCGTAAGCCTGGATCTGCTTCCAGATGTCGACCGGCAGGCGGACGCCGTTGGCCAGACTGTTGCGCCGCACGACTTCGGCACGATCGCCGGGCACCAGCACCGGCCGATCGGCACGGGTTGGCTCGCACTGGCGAATGGCGTCGAGGTAAGCGCTGATGGCCTGGGCCGCGTTATGGGCCGGTTGCAACACGATGAACACGTCGCCTTTGTTACAGGGCTGATGGTTGTCCAGGGTGCCTTTGACATCAGTGCCCAAGGCCGAACCGGTGAGGCCCGCGACCAAGACCTCGATTGCCAGGCCCAGGGCGTAACCCTTGGCGTCGCCGAAGGGCGCGATGGCACCGTCGCGAGCGGCTTTGGCGTCGAGGGTCGGTTCGCCATGAATATCCAGTGCCCAACCAGGTTGAAGGGGCTGGTCGCGATTGGCGTAGTCATGAATTTGCCCCATCGACACCAGGCTGGTGGCCATGTCGAGGACAAACGGGGTCGGCAGGGCAGGCACGCCAATGGCGATCGGGTTGGTCCCGATCAACGCCTTGCGCCCGCCCCATGGATGCACCAGCGCTTCGCTGGTGGTCATGGCAATGAGGATTTGTCCTTGTTCGGCAATTCGTTGCGCGTACAGCGCGAGCATGCCGATGTGATTGCAGTTGCTGACCGTGGCGGTGGCCACGCCGGTTTCCCGGGCCCGGGCCGAGATCTGCTTCAGCGCACTGAACGCCACCACCGGGCCGAGGCCATGGCAACCGTCGACTTCCAGCAGGGCAGTGCCTTTCCACTGGGCAACACCGGTGGTTTCAGGGTCGGCCACGCCGTTGGCGATCCGCTGGATGATCCGCGGTAAACGTTGCAAGCCATGGGAAGCGCGGCCGCGCAGCTCGGCTTCGACCAGCAGATCGGTCTGGATCTGCGCATTTTCGAGAGGAACGCCGGCCAGCCTCAGTGCCTTGATGCAGGTGGAAATGGCCGGGACGATGTCGATGGTGACCACGGGTTTTGCCTCCAGATAATATCCGATCGGAAATACGATTTGATTTAAGCTAATCTGGCGATACCATGGAGTCAATGATTTTTTGTGAGGCTTTTTGTGGGCACTTCAATTTTTACGGACGCTGGATCTGTAGGCGTGCGGGAGGTTATTCGCTCCTCGTCGCTGGGTGACCAGGTGTACGAAACCCTGCTGTCTCAATTGATTTCGCTGAAGATTCCCCCAGGTAGCCGCATGTCGGTGGATGCGTTGGTCAGGGAGTTGAACGTGTCGCAGACCCCGATTCGGGCGGCACTGATTCGCCTGGAAACCGAAGGCCTGGTGATCAAGACCCACAACGTGGGCTACAGCGCCGCGCCGATGCCGACGCGCAAACGCTTTGAAGAAATCTACGACATGCGCCTGATGCTCGAGCCCTACATGGTGGCGCGGGCGGCGAAGAACATGAATGCGGCGCAGCGGGAAAAACTGGTGGAGCTGGCGCAGCGCATGGAAGCCCTCAGCAGCCCGGATGCGACCATCGCCTACGGCAAATTCGCGGTGCACGATGCCGATTTCCATTCATGGATCATTGAGCGTGGTGACAACGAACTGGTCGCAGAAACCCTGTCGCGGCTGCACGCGCACATGCACCTGTTCCGCCTGCGGTTCCATTCTCACGTTACCGACGAGGCGCGGCTGGAACACGCGGTGATTGTCGAGGCACTGCTGGCCGGAGACGCCGAGGCAGCGGCCGAGGCGATGAAGGAACATATCCTGCGTTCACGGGGACGCATGGCACCGATTTTCGAGGCGATGCCTTGAAGCCCGTTCGATAACTTATAAGCCGTGGCAGTCAACCTTTGTGCTGACTGCCTCGGGCCATTTACGATCACTCGCCCTGAAACGTCTCGCGATAGGCGTACAACCCCGGCGTGCCGCCGGTCATCACGAACAGCACATTCTCGCCGGCACGGTAGCGACCCTGGCGCAGGTCGGCTAACAGGCCCGCGAAGGCCTTGCCGGAATACACCGGATCAATCAACAAACCTTCGGTGCGAGCCATCAGGCGCACGGCTTCCTGCATGGCCGGGGTCGGCAAGCCGTAACCGTCGCCGAGCTGACTGCCATCCACCACGATCTCGCTGGCCTCGACTGCGTCGCCGCCGAGCAGTGCCAGTGCGTCCTGGGTCAGTTGCAAGGCTCGGGTGACGGAGGTGTCACGGTCCGCCAGCACCGAGTACGACATGACCGTCGCCGCGCCACGCCCCAGCAGGTGGAAACCGGCGGCCAGGCCGGCGTGGGTGCCAGCGCTGCCGTTGGGCACGATGACCTTCTTGAACGTTACGCCCAACTGCGCTTCCTGCTGAGCGATCTCCGCTGCGCAACGGGTATAACCCAGTGCGCCCAGCGGGGTCGATCCACCGGTGGGGATGACCAGCACCTTGCGTCCCGAGTCCCGCAATTGCGCCGCGCGAATCTGCGCCATGCCCAACGCGTCGCTGCCGCCCGCGAGCACATGGATCTCCGCGCCGAACAACTGATCCAGCAGCACGTTGCCGTTGAGTTCGTAATCGACTTCAGGTTTGGGCACCGAGCGGGTCAGGATCAGTTCGCAGGCCAGGCCCAGGCGTGCGCACACCGCAGCGGTCAGCCGGGCATGGTTGGATTGCAATCCACCGATGGTGATGACGGTGTCCACGCCGTCCTTGAGCGCGGCGCCGAGATGGAATTCCAGCTTGCGCAGTTTGTTGCCGCCACCGCCAATCAACATGTGATCGTCACGCTTGAAGTAAATCCCGACACCTTCGATACCGAGCACTCGCTCAAGGCGTTCGGCGCGCTGGATGGGCGTCGGGCCCTGCAACAGGTCGGCACGCGCAAAACCCTCGATTGCCTTTTCCACTACGGATTGCATCAATACGACCTCGCTGGTCACTGTTATTTAAAGTGACTCTAGGGGCAAAGCCCTCGGCAATAAACGCATCGGCGGTTCGGACTTGTGGAACTTCAAGTTCGTAATGAACCCAGTACCGCGCTTATGCGTTTTCTTTTCTCAAGGGCAGTGCGGTTTTATAGCGGACCTGTTTCAACGAAAGACTGGAGCGAATCTTCTCGACCTCCGGCATCGGTGACAATCGCTCGATGATGAAGTGCTCCAGCGCCTGCATGTCGGCCATCACCACGCGAATCAAATAGTCCGCATCACCGGTCATCAGGTAGCACTCCATGACCTCGTCGCATTCACAGATATTGCGTTCGAAATTCTGCAAAGACTCCCGGCCCTGCTGCTTGAGGCTGATGGAAATGAACACATTCAAACGCAGGCCCAGCGCCTCGGGCGCCAGCAGCGCCACGTACTCGCGGATGCAACCGGAGGCCTCCAGCGCCTTGACCCGGGCCAGGCACGGAGAGGGCGAAAGATGAACCCGCTTGGCCAGTTCCACATTGGACAGGCTGCTGTCGTTTTGCAGCTCTCTAAGGATCTTCAGGTCAATACTGTCGAAGTTCATTGTGCTTCTGCTTTGAGTATAAGAAGTGTTTTATGCCGCGAATGATCGAAGTTGATCGGCATAACGGTCAGAAAAGCTGCGGGGCTCGGCATAGACTATTTAAAAAGCGAGGAGGTGCCAATGAGCCGTTTCGATTCCAGTCATCCCGATACAACCCCAGCCGCCCTGACCCAGAATGATCTCGACGAGCTACGCGAATGGCGTGAAGCCCTGGAGTCGCTGGTGGCCACCCGCGGCCCCGAGCATGCGCGCCGGTTGCTCGATCAACTGGCTGAGGCGGCCCGTGATCCGGCCGTGGGTTGGCAGCCGCGCCGGGGTACTGCCTATGTCAACAGCATCCCTGTCACGCAGCAGCCACCGTTCCCCGGTGATCTCGCCACGGAAGAACGCCTGGCGTCGATCATGCGCTGGAATGCATTGGTCATGGTGGTCCGGGCCAACCGGGCCTATGGCGAACTCGGCGGCCACATCGCCAGCTACACCAGTGCGGCGGATCTGTTCGAGGTGGGCTTCAATCATTTTTTCCGGGCGCGTAATGAAGTCTTCGACGGTGACCTGGTGTTCTACCAACCACATTCGGCACCCGGCATCTACGCTCGCGCTTTCCTCGAAGGGCGCTTGAGCGAAACCGATCTGGAGCACTATCGCCAGGAAATCACCGCACGAAAATCCGGGGCCCAAGGGCTGTCGAGTTATCCGCACCCCTGGTTGATGCCGGACTTCTGGCAGTTCCCCACCGGCTCGATGGGGATCGGTCCGATCAGCTCGATTTTCCAGGCACGCTTCATGCGCTATTTGCAGCACCGTGGCCTGCAAGACACCACCGACCGGCACGTCTGGGGCGTGTTCGGCGATGGCGAGATGGACGAGCCGGAAAGCATGTCCGCCCTGACCCTGGCCGCCCGCGAAGGCCTGGATAACCTGACGTGGGTGGTCAACTGTAACTTGCAGCGGCTGGACGGTCCGGTGCGGGGCAATGGACGGATCATCGACGAACTGGAAGCGTTGTTCAGCGGTGCCGGATGGAACGTGATCAAACTGGTCTGGGGTTCGGACTGGGACGCGCTGCTGGCCAAGGATGAAGAGGGGGCGCTGGTGCGCACTTTGTCGCAGACCGTCGACGGTCAATTCCAGACGTTCGCTGCCAAGGACGGTGCCTATAACCGCGAGCATTTCTTCGGCCAGAGCGCATCGCTGGCGCGGCTGGCCCACGGTTTGAGCGATGAGCAGATCGACCGCCTCAAACGCGGCGGCCACGACATCATCAAGATCTACGCGGCCTACCTTGCCGCCAGTCAGAAAGCGGGGCAGCCGACGGTGATCCTGGCCCAGACCAAAAAGGGTTTCGGCATGGGCGAAGCCGGGCAGGGCAAGATGACCACCCATCAGCAGAAGAAGCTCGACCGCGACGCGTTGATCGCTTTCCGCAATCGCTTTCAGTTGCCGTTGTCGGACGAACAGGTAGAGTCGCTGAGCTTTTGCAAACCCGCTGACGACAGCCTCGAAATGCGCTACCTGCATCAGCGGCGCCAGTCGCTCGGAGGTTACATGCCGGCGCGCAACCGCACGGCCGCCGCAGTACCGGTGCCGCCGATCGCCAGCTATGCCAACTTCGCCACCCAGGCTGAAGGCAAGGAAATGTCCACCACCATGGCTTTCGTCCGAATGCTCAGCAACTTGCTGAAGGACAAGCAACTGGGCCCACGCATTGTGCCGATTGTCGCCGACGAAGCGCGCACCTTTGGCATGGCCAACCTGTTCAAGCAGATCGGCATTTATTCCAGCGTCGGCCAGCGTTACGAGCCCGAAGACATCGGCTCGATTCTCAGCTACCGCGAAGCCACCGACGGGCAGATTCTCGAAGAAGGCATCAGCGAAGCCAGCGCCATCAGTTCCTGGGTGGCCGCCGCTACCAGCTATTCAGCCCACGGCCTGCGCATGTTGCCGTTCTACATCTACTACTCAATGTTTGGGTTCCAGCGGGTCGGCGACTTGATCTGGGCCGCCGCTGACCAACGCTCCCGAGGTTTTTTACTCGGCGCCACGGCCGGGCGAACCACCCTCGGCGGTGAAGGCTTGCAGCATCAGGACGGCACCAGTCACCTGATCGCCGCCACGGTCCCTAACTGTCGCGCCTACGATCCGGCGTTCGCCGGCGAGTTCGCGGTGATCCTCGACCACGGCATGCGCCAGATGCTCGAACAGGACGTCGACGAGTTTTATTACGTGACACTGATGAACGAAAACTACGCGAATCCGACCCTGCCCGAGGGCGTGGAACAGGCGATCATTCGCGGCATGTACTGCTTCATTGAGCAGTACCTGGAAACTCCGAAAGGTCAGGTGCGCCTGCTGGGCTCGGGCACGATCCTGCGCGAAGTCCTGGCCGCCGCCGAGTTGCTGGCCAACGATTGGCAAATTGCGAGCGAGGTGTGGAGCGTCACCAGTTTCAGCGAACTGGCTCGGGATGCACGGGAGGTCGAGCGCTGGAACCGCTTGCACCCACAGGCCGACCTGCGCACCAGTTATCTGGGCGAATGTCTGCCGAGCGGCGCGCCGGTGGTGGCCGTGTCTGACTACGTGCGCGCGTTGCCGCAGCTGATCGGCTCGTACCTCCAGTCACGCTATACCGTGCTCGGCACTGACGGGTTTGGGCGCAGCGATACCCGTGCGGCGCTGCGCGACTTTTTCGAAGTCGATCGCCATCACATCGTGTTGGCAGCCCTGGCGACCCTTGCCGATGAGGGCACGGTGGATCGACAACTGTGCGCCGAGGCGATCAAACGCTATGGCCTGGACAGTGAGAGCCCGGCCTCGTGGACCTGCTGACGCGGACCTGATTTTTTCCGGCGTCGGCCTGGGCCGCGTCATCTTCGAATCGTTGACGGCGGGCCGTTGCCCGCCCATATCGGGAGTAGTGTGATGTCTGAATCAGCCGTGGTGCATGCTCGGCTTGTACGCAAGAATCTGCCGTATGCCTCACCCTCGGTGCGCAAGCTCGCCAGAGAATTGGGCGTGCCCCTGGGCATGCTCTGCGGCAGTGGCCGAAACGGTCGCATTCTGCCGGATGATGTTTGCCACCGGGTCAGACAAATCATGCAGGCATACGTCCAGCCGGATATAGTCAGGCCCGAAATTTAGAAGGCGTCGAGATGAGCAAACTCAGGCAAATGGAAGTGTTTATCGCCGTGGTGGAGTCGGGCAGCTTCGCCGATGCCGCGCATCAGGTCGGCATGTCGGCCGTGATGGTCGGGCGGCATATCCAGAGCCTGGAAAAAACCCTCAACACCAAGCTGATCCAGCGCACCACCCGCCGCCAATCCATCACTGGGGAGGGGCGGTTGTTCTATCAGGAAGCCAAACTGGCGATGGAGCAGATCAAGTACGCGTTCAGCCGGGTCGAGGCCTCCAGCCTGGATCCCAGCGGACTGTTGCGCATCACCGCGCCGATGACGTTGGGGGTGAACCTGGTAGGACCCCTGGTGACCGAATTCATGCAGCGCTACCCGGCGGTGCAGGTGGAGTTGATCCTGAGCAACGAGGTGCTCGACCTCTACGAAGCGGCGTTTGACTTGGCCTTTCGCATTTCCGAACTGATCGAAGTCAATCTGGTGTCCCGGCCATTGCCGCCGTATCGCATGGTGATCTGTGCCGCCCCTTGTTACCTGGCCAAGGCAGAGGAACCCAAGGCACCGGAAGACCTGCACGAACACCGGATCCTGACTCACACGTCCTGGAACAACCGCTTCGCCTGGCCATTGAAAAACGGCAACAGCGAAGTGCCGTGGCCGGAGCGGGCGGTACTGCGCAGCAATGACGGGCAAGTCCTGCTGCAAGCCGCCATCGCTGGGGAGGGGATTCTGATGCAGCCGGATTTCCTGGTCTCGGCCGCACTGGCCAGCGGCGAGTTGGTCCGGATCATGGACGCCTTTGCGCCCCCACCAAAACCGGTGCAACTGGTCTACCCACGTTCCAAGAACACACTGCCGAAACTCAAGGCGTTCGTCGACTTCATTACCGAACGCCTGGGGACCGACGAACCTGCCCGGTCTTGAGGTTTCAGACGATTCCTCCCTTCAGCAGGATAATGCGTGTAGACCCTCAACTTCCCTGATTGCCGCACTCTGCGAATTTGCTGTAATCGAGTACTTTTTGCGTGCCGCTGGAATCGAGGTAAGTCATGCGGGCATTCACGATGCCGCAGTTGCCGCCGCTGTTGTCGACGATCGAGATCACTTGCTTGATATCCAGGTGAGTGCGGGCCTGGGATTCGTTTGTGACATCGGCATGGGCCGAGAACGCTGCAACGTTCAGGACAGCGAAGAAGCCGGCGGCGAAAAATTTGCTCCAGTTCATGATGATTTCCTCAAGCGCTAATGGGTTGTTGGTGTGAGGCAAGTCGTCTTGTCTCGATGGAACCCATTTAATCGATCCGAGGTATCTGCCATGTGTCGCAAACCACGGCTTTTAAGGCTGAAGATGTCTGGCGGGGCGTCGGATACATTGGGATACGAAACCGCACTTGGCTCAGTGGCCCCGGTCGCAGGAATTTGACATGCACGGCGTTGCTCGACACAGTCTCGCCCCGATCCGGCCAACGATGCCGGGCGTTCGTGGTGAAAAGGGGTTGCAGTTGAACGAACACACATTGTCCATGCGCCTGGAACGCGTGGCGGCACATGTGCCGGCCGGTGCGCGCCTGGCCGATATCGGCTCGGATCACGGCTACCTGCCGGTGGCATTGATGCGCCGTGGCGCCATCACGGCGGCGGTGGCGGGGGAGGTGGCGTTGACGCCGTTCCGCGCGGCCGAACGCACCGTGCGCGAGAACGACCTGGAGCAACGGATCACCGTGCGCCTGGCCAATGGCCTGGCGGCAATCGAGCCGGAAGACGGGATCACGGCGATCAGCATCTGCGGCATGGGCGGCGAGACCATCCGCGATATCCTCGACAGCGGCAAAACGCACCTCAGCGGCCAGGAACGCCTGATCCTGCAACCCAACGGCGGCGAGCAGCCCCTGCGCCAATGGCTGATGGAAAATGGCTACCGCATCCTCTGCGAGGAGCTGCTGCGGGAAAACCGCTTCGACTACGAAATCATCATCGCCGAGCGCGCCGGGCCGGTGGCGTACACCGCCGAGCAACTGTACTTCGGCCCGCTGCAAATGCAGGCCCGCAGCCCGGTGTTCCTGGCCAAGTGGCAGCGCATCCTGCGTGAGAAACAAAAGACCCTGACCAATTTCGCCCAGGCACGGCAGGCCGTGCCTGAGGAGAAGATGCAGGACGTCGCCCGGCAGGCGCGGTGGATTACTGAGTTGCTGGCTTGAGTGCGGATCTGTGCGCGTTATGACACACGGGATTCGCGCCGCGAGTTGCTCAAACCCTCCACCGTTACACCAATGCGCGAGAACACCAGCCAGGCGAAAAGCAGCACGCTGACGCCAATCAGGATCGACGCGACGGCTATCAAGGGCTCGACGGACGGGAAGCCCTTGAGGCGCAGGGTCAGCGCGCCGAGCATCACCGGGACGCCAAGGTTGTAGGTCCAGAACTGCGCCGCAGCCACGCGCCCTTCGGTGGTGGACGGGTGCGCTGTGCCGATGATGCCGAACAGGGCCATCGACACCCATCCCAACAGATTGACATGGGCATGTACCGCGTAGAGCGAGTGGTCGCCGGAAGCGCCCATCGCCACACCCATCACCACGCCAAGGGCAAAATAAACGGCAGCGAGCCGAAACCAGGTTCGCGAACGGAGGTTGTGATTCATGGCATTCACCTCATGCGCCCTGAGGCGCGCTCAGATGTTGAAATATCGACCGCTTGTCGGTGGGTGGCCGATGTGCCTATTATGAGACTTGTGTCTCATGAATAGACAGAGTCTCATATATTCCATGACAATTTCGAAGTCAAGCCCGTCCAGCACCGACGGCAATTCACCCGGTCGCGCTAACCAAAAACTGCGCACGCGGCAGGCGCTGATCGATGCCGCTATCGCCTTGCGCGACGAAGGCCACCAGCCGACGGTTGCGCAGGCGGCGGAGCGCGCAATGGTGTCCCGCGCCACGGCGTATCGCTACTTCCCCACTCTGGAAGCGTTGATCAGCGAGACCACGGCCGATCGCGACATCAAGCCGCTGGAGACCTTCTGGACGCCGGGGGACGATGCGGTCGAGGGCATTGGCCGGGCGGCGAGCGCATTGAACAAGGTCTTGATCGACGACGAGATCGGCCTGCACGTGATGGAGCGCTCGTTCATGACGGTGTGGCTCGAAAGCGAGTCCCGCGAGACACCTTTGCGACCGGGCCGACGCATGAGCTACATCGAGCCGATCGTCGATTCGCTGAAGGACGTGCTCACCCCCCGGGCGCGCAAACGGCTGAAGCAGGCGCTGTCGATCGTCATGGGCACCGAGGCGGTGATCGCTGTGCGGGATATCAGCCGCGCAAGCGTCGAAGAATCCCTCGACGCGACGGCCTGGGCCGCTCGGGCGCTGGTTCGCCAAGCGTTGGCGGAAGATAAACAGGCGCGCTGATCCGGTAGTTCATTAGCCTATAAAGCCGAGGCAAAAGGTTATTAGACAGGCAAAAGTAACCTTGATAAAAAATCAGGGCATGGCCGCGATTCGCGTGACCACTGCATCGTCTCCATTGGTGAAATGGAAATAAGCCCAACATTGAGCTGGGCAATGATCAATGAGCCTGGTTGCTAATACAGGGAGACGTAGCTGCGACTTTGGCCAACTGCTCGCGCAAGTGCATCGGGCTCATTGATCCCTTTTCTCCTTCGCTCGCTCTTCACAGCTAGTCGTGTTGCATCCCCCTTTTCCTCTGAATGCCTTCATGTTCATGGCGTACCGCCACCATTGGTCGCATGGCGTGCCATCATATGGAACGCTACTGACGGTCTAACCTCTACCCTCAATAAGACCAATAATAGGGGCTCCGATGAGAGAGGCGCAGCGAAGACTCGTCATGACAGCCTGGCGCAAGCTATTCGCCTTGACTGAAAACCAAATAAACCCAGAGGACAAGTACTTCAGGTTGTTGAGGCGGGCTGACGACATGGAGCGTGCCGACCTCATCACGAGCGACGAGTGGCGCAAGCTTGTCCAGCAGGCCGGAACGTCACTTGCCGCCACCGCAGAGTGCATGGGCGGTACCGGTGAATAAGCCGGTTATTTGAATGCATCACCACGCACTACAGCAGCGGCCCGGCGCACACATCGCGAATACACCCGCGCAACCAGCGATGCGCCGGGTCGGCGTCCAGCCGTGGATGCCAGAGCAATGACACGGTGATCGGCGGGATCGACAGCGGCAGGGCAAAACTGTGCAGGCCGGCGCGCAGGCTGGCGGTATGCCGTTCCGGAACGCTGGCGATCAGGTCGCAGGCGCGGACGAGCGCCAGGGCGGTGGAAAAGCCGCCGACGAGGGTGACGATTTCCCGTTCCAGCCCGAGTGCATTCAAGGCGTCATCAATGGCCACCGGGCCTTTTTCCGGACCCCGTCGCGACACGCCGATGTGCCGGCCGGCGGCATAACGGGCGGCAGTGATTTCGCCCTCGCTCAGCGGATGTTCCTGACGCACGACGCCAATAAATCGATCCCTGAACAGCGCTTGTGCGCGCACTTCCGGCGCCATCGACTGGCCGACCACGCCGGTTTCCATGTCCACGCTGCCGTCGCGCAGGGGCGTGCTGTCCTTGTTCGGTTTCTGCACGAACAACAACCGCACGCCCGGCGCTTCTTCGCCGATGCGAGCCAGCAGGTCCGGGCCGAAGGTTTCGACAAAACCGTCACTGGTGCGCACGGTGAAGGTGCGCACCAACTGTTTCAGATTGAGCTGCTCGACAGGGCGCAACACCGCTTCGGCGTCCTGGACCAGTTGACTGACCCGCTCGCGCAATTCGAGCGCCCGAGGTGTAGGCACGAGGCCGCGACCGGCCCGCACCAGCAGTGGATCGCCAGTGGTTTCCCGCAAGCGCGCCAACGCCCGGCTCATCGCCGACGGGCTCAGCCGCAGGCGCTGGGCCGCGCGCGTGACGCTGCCTTCCGCGAGCAGAACATCAAGAGTGATAAGCAGGTTGAAATCGGGCATCGACATGGTTCGACGTTAGCACAGGCGCCATCGGGATAGCGCGTCAGACGCACAAGTAATGTGCAAACGGTGCGTCTTCCGCCTTGTCAGCCGACGCCGTAGGCTTTTCAAAGCTCCGTTTCGGGAGTTGCCAGCCAAGGAACTCACGCCCATGACCTCTCCAGATCACACCCTCGTCGCCAGTGCGCGACGGACACCGTCAGTACACTGGGTGCTCGCCAGCCTGTCGTTGTCGATGCTGCTGTCATCCCTGGGCACCAGCATTGCCAATGTTGGGTTGCCGGCGCTGGCCCAGGCGTTTGGCGCGTCCTTTCAGGACGTGCAATGGATCGTCCTCGCCTATCTGCTGGCGATGACCACGTTGATCGTCAGTGTCGGACGGCTCGGTGACCTCATGGGTCGCCGCCGGTTGCTGCTGATCGGCATCGTTCTGTTCACAGTGGCCTCCGCGTTGTGCGGCCTGGCGCCCAAGCTTTCGCTGTTGATCGCCGCCCGCGCAGTACAAGGTCTGGGCGCGGCGATCATGATGGCGCTGACCCTGGCGTTTATCGGCGAAACGGTGCCGAAGGCCAGGACCGGTAGCGCCATGGGATTGCTCGGGACGATGTCGGCCATCGGCACGGCGCTGGGGCCTTCGCTGGGCGGCGTGTTGATCGCCGGGCTTGGTTGGCAGGCGATTTTCCTGATCAACGTGCCGCTGGGGATCCTGACGTTCACTCTCGCGTATTTGTACCTGCCTGCTGATCGTCGCGGGCCGAAAACCGGTCGTAGCGGTTTCGACCCTCTGGGCACATTACTGCTGGCGCTGACACTCGCGGCTTATGCACTCGCCATGACCCTGGGCCACGGCAGTTTCGGCGTACTCAATGGGATGCTGTTGCTGGCGGCTGTCGTGGGCGGCGGGGTCTTTGTTTTCGTCGAGGCGAGGGTGGCGTCACCGTTGATTCGCCTGGGGATGTTCCGCGATTTGGCGCTGAGCGGCAGCCTCGCCAGCAACCTGTTTGTATCGACGGTGATGATGGCGACGCTCGTGGTCGGGCCGTTTTACCTGTCCCGTGGCTTGGGGCTCAACCTGGCCGTCGTCGGGGTGGTGATGTCGATCGGTCCGATCATTTCGGCAGTGAGCGGCTTTCCGGCGGGACGCGTAGTCGATCGTTTTGGTGCGCCGACGATGGTTATCATCGGGCTGATGGCGATGGCGGCGGGTTCACTTGCGCTGTCCGTGCTCCCGGCGCTGTTCGGCGTGGCGGGTTACGTCGCGGCTATTGTCGTCCTGACGCCCGGCTATCAACTGTTCCAGGCCGCCAACAACACGCTGGTGATGGTGGACGTGCCGGCGGACCAGCGCGGTGTGATGTCCGGCCTGCTCAGCTTGTCGCGCAACCTCGGGCTGATCACCGGCGCCTCGGTGATCGGCGCGGTGTTTGCCCTGGCTTCGGCGGCGACGGACCTGACCACGGCGGCCCCCGAAGCCGTCGCCACTGGTATGCGCATTACGTTTGTGGTGGCCGCTGTGTTGATCGTCGCAGCGCTCGCCATTGCATTGGCAAGTCGTGGGCGAAAGGCGACGTGATCACGCCTTAGCCCCAGGTTTTGCCGAGCGCTTCCAGTCCGGCCTTTTGCAGATCCTGCGGGCTCATAGCGATACGGAATTTGCAGTTGGCGTTGAAGTGGAGAAAAAACGGTTCGGAAAAACGCGGGATTTCCGAGGCGTCCTGCACGTCGATCAGCAAAATCCCCCCGCGCATGCCGTCTTGCTCCGTGAAGTAAACCGTTTCGGGTTTAAGGCTTTCCAGCACCCGACCGATGATTTCGCCGACTTTTCCGGCCCGCACCAGGGTATTGAAGGGTTCGTGGGGGAACTCGACCGTCAGTAGCATTTTCATCATTCGATTCTCGGTTGAAGTGGCTGCTCCCTATCAAGATCCTTGCTCCAAACTAAGGATAGTTAAGCGAAAGAGCGACCCTGGAATGGGTTACGGACGGTCATTGCGAGGCGATCCTCAATTGACGATTATTTTGTTGTGCGATACAACTAAATCATCGTTTTCCACGAGGTGTGCACCGTGATCGATTCCGACTTGATTAACCACGTTCGCTCGGCGTCGCGCCTGATGGTGCGTGAGTTGGGCTTCATGCAGGCCACGCTGGCGGCGACGGACTATCCGCCGTCATCCGTGCACACCATTGTGGAACTGGGCAATCGCGATTCGCTGACCGCCGTAGAACTGGTCACGCTGCTGGGCCTGGAAAAATCCAGCGTCAGTCGCATGGTGCGCAAGCTCATCGAAGCGGGTGAAATCGAAGAGGTGCCGAATGAGCAGGACGCGCGCTCGAAAAAGCTGCAGCTGACCGATCAAGGTCGGCACACCTTGCGCGCAGTGGACGCCTTCGCCACCCAACGGGTCGGTGCTGCCATGACGCATCTGAACCCGGCGCAACAACAGTCAGTGAGCGAAGGCTTGGGGCATTACGCCGCAGCCCTGCAATCCCAGCGACTCGGTACAGAACCGCCCACGGCGGCGCTGAAGATTGCACGGGGCTACCGGCCCGGCATCATCGGTCGCATTGTCGAAATGCATGCCAGTTACTACGCGCGGTACGCGAATTTCGGTCAGCCGTTCGAAAGTCTGGTCGCCACCGACATGGCCGAATTGATGGGGCGACTGCACAACCCTCGCAACGAGGTGTGGGCAGCGCTGGACGGCCAGCGCATTGTCGGTTCGATCGCCATCGACGGCGAAGCCGAGGGCGGCGGCGCGGTGTTGCGCTGTTTCATTCTGGATGACAGCGCCCGGGGCAAAGGCGTCGGCAAACGCCTGTTGGCCGAGGCCATCAAGTTCTGTGACGAGTGGGGTTTTCGTGAGACGCGGCTGTGGACGTTCAAGGGCCTGGATGCAGCGCGCAAACTGTATGAAGACGTGGGCTTCACCCTGGAGCAGGAGCAAGAAGAAGAGCAGTGGGGCGGACGGATTACCGGGCAATGGTTTGTGCGACCGGCGCCGGGCAACCCGTCAATCTGATCGGGCGAGCAGGTGAGCTACAACCCCGTATCGGGCGGCGTAATCCGCGCCAGCATTACCGTGTATTCCTCCGCGGCAATTTGACGGAACTTCATTTTTGTCACGGCCTGACGCTCCGTGTCATCGTAATTTGGAAACAGCCGTTTGGCAGCCGTCTGGACGATGACATCGGGCGCTTCGATCAGTGGAAACGGACCATTGGCGGAAGGCGCCGTCAGCGGATCGAGCGCCCTCACCAGCAGGTAAATCGGCACGACGTCGGCCAGCCCCACGTCGATCAGCTGGGCTGCGTTTTGACCCAGATGGCGCCGTACGATGGCTTGAGAGCCCAGGCGCAAGGTGAACCTGAACGGGAACCCGGTGCGGATTGAAAGCAACACCGGATCGGCCGCGGCCACTTGTTCGGTGGAGTTGATGCCCTCTGATTCCAGGGTCGCCACCACGGGCAGTGTCACGCCTTCAAGGACCAGCAACTTGTCCGAGCTGCCACCCTCCCTGTCCTCTGCGGTCAGTTGCGGGAAGCCGAGTCTGCGGATGACCTTCATTAGCGGATCGACGGGTAAGGTGCCCAAGGCAAAGGCGAGGGCAACATGGACTCCTGTCGGACTGGCGCTTGCAATCACCATGGCGAGCGGAATCGCCAGGAACAGACGCAGGGCGTACCAATACACATCGGAAATGTTCAGCGACTTGCGCCGGATACCGAGCACGGAGTCGCTGACGACAAACATGAAGGCACCCGCCAGAGAACTAAGTAACAGTGGGCGCCCCACGTCATAGACACATAACAGTTGCAGCGAGTGCGCACAGTCCTGCTTTAGATAGTTGGAGCCCAACAAGGCTGCCCCTGCATAAGCCATCGACAAAAGAATAGTGAAAGGCACTACAAACGGCACCAACCCATATTGCTCATGGTAAATCCGCGCAAATAAACGCTCACATAACAATGGGTTTTTATCAGCGCAGGTTCGCCAATCCGGATCATCGGGCTTCAGCAACTTTTCATCTTCGAGTGAATGAATGAGGCTGGGCGACCAAAAGCGTTGCAAATAGGCCACCAAGGCGCCGCCTTTCAAACTGTTCTGGAATTCGCTGTAGCGAGTAAACCAACCCAGGCTCAGGAAAATGATGAGTGGGGCGCCACACAGCGCTGTGGTAAAGGCCCCCAGCACCAACACAAACAGCAGGATTTCACCGCTGAGCCCGGCTATGTGCAGCATGAACAGCCATCCGAGAAAATTGATGGCCAACAAAATGCTGGTCAGGAACAGACACCGCCACCGAGGTCTCCAGTGGGTTTCTTTGAGTAGAAAAGTTCTGCGTCTACCTTCCGTGGCCTTACTCATCGGTATTCTCCGAAAGTAAATAAATCCCGGTTCTTGTTTCGACTGTTCAGGTTGTAGTTAACAGGAAGGCAGAACGAGTGCACTACATGAGTAACACTAGCAATAGAACTTGGTTAGTCCAGACTGCGATCCGTCCACATTAGGTTGTTTTTGAATAATGCCAATTACGGATGAGAAGTCCGATTCTGGACTGCTGCATTTTGAAGTGACGTGACGTCTATAAACCCGGGAACCGAACGCCCCCGGGCTTAACGATGCAATCAGCGACGATCCAGCCAAACGGTTTGCGCGTTGCAGAATTCGCGCACGCCGAAGTGCGACAGTTCACGGCCAAACCCGCTTTTCTTTACGCCGCCGAAGGTGACGCGTGGGTCGCTGGCGCTGTAGCCGTTGATGAACACGCCACCGGTTTCCAGTTCGTCGGCAATCTGTTTGGCCAGTTCGAGATTGCGGGTGTAGATCGTCGCCGTCAGCCCGAAGTCGCTGTCATTGGCCAGCGCCAGTGCGTGGTCTGCATCGCGGGCGGTGATGATCGAGGCCACCGGGCCGAACAGTTCCTGTTTGAACGAGGTCATCTGGTCGGTGACATTGCTGAACACGGTCGGCTCGTAGTAGTTGCCGGGGCCTTCAGCCTTTTGGCCGCCCAACAGCAAGGTCGCGCCTTCTTCCAGGGTGTCGCGCACCTGTTGATCCAGTTCATCGCGAAGATCAAAACGGGCCATGGGGCCGATGTAGGTGTCGGTGGACAGTGGATCGCCGACCACCAGTTGGCGTGTCGCTTCGACAAACTTGCGGGTGAACTCCTCGACCACACCTTGCTCGACAATCAGGCGCTTGGCGGCCGCGCAGACTTGCCCGGTGTTCTGGTAACGGCCGATCACCGCTGCTTTGACCGCGTCATCGAGGTCGGCATCGTTGAGCACAATGAACGGATCGGAGCCGCCGAGTTCCAGCACGCATTTCTTCAAGGCTGCACCGGCCTGGGCACCGATGGCCATGCCGGCGCGCACACTGCCGGTGAGGGTCACGGCGGCGATGCGTGGATCAGCGATCGCCGTGGACACGCCGTCCGGCGTGACGTTAATCACTTCAAACACACCTTCGGCAAATCCGGCGCGCTGGATGGCATCACGCAGCAGGTAGGCGCAGCCCATCACGTTGGGAGCGTGCTTGAGCACATAAGTGTTGCCGGCGATCAGCGCCGGAACGGCACCCCGCAGCACCTGCCAGATCGGGAAGTTCCACGGCATCACCGCGAGAATCGGGCCCAACGGACGGTATTCGATGCGCGCCTTGCTGCCTTCAACCAGGGTTGGCTCGGCAGTCAGCATCGCGGGACCGTGTTCGGCGTACCACTCGCAGAGTTGCGCGCACTTTTCGATTTCGCCACGGGCCTGGTTGGTGGGCTTGCCCATTTCCAGGGTGATCACGCGCGCCAGTTTTTCTGCGTCTTCGCGCAGTGTCCGGGCCAAGGCGATGAGCAATTGCGAGCGCTGATCGACGGGCGTACGGCGCCAGACCGAGAAGCCGCTGGCGGCACGGGCGAGGGCGGTATCCAGTTGCGCGGCGGATTCAAAAGCGTAGTGGCCGATCTGCTCGCCGTTGACGGGGTTGATCGAAATGGCGTGGGTGAGACTGGAAATCGGGTTCATGGCACCGTCCTGCTGGGTGGGGATGCGCTCAGGTTACGGGGGTGGTTGTTTTCTGGAAACTGAATAATACTGAGCGTAACGTTCACGTTTGGAGAATGACTTGGATCTGGTCCAGCTCGAAATTTTCAAGGCTGTCGCCGAGCACGGCAGCATCAGCGCGGCGGCTCAACACATTCACCGGGTGCCGTCGAACCTGACAACGCGGATCAAGCAGCTGGAGCAGGACCTGGGCGTGGACCTGTTTATCCGCGAGAAAAGCCGCTTGCGCCTGTCGCCGGCCGGGTGGAGTTTTCTCGATTACGCCCGGCGCATTCTTGATCTGGTTCAGGAAGCCCGGGCGACGGTTGCGGGCGAAGAACCCCAGGGATCGTTTCCCTTGGGCTCGCTGGAAAGCACCGCGGCGGTGCGGATTCCGGAGTTGCTGGCCGCCTACAACCAGAAGCACGCCAAGGTTGAGCTGGACCTGTCCACCGGACCTTCCGGGACGATGATTGACGGTGTGCTGTCCGGGCGACTGGCCGCCGCGTTTGTCGACGGACCGGTCCTGCACCCGGCGCTGGAAGGCGTGCCGGCGTTCGAGGAAGAAATGGTGCTGATCGCGCCGCTCAACCATGCGCCGATCCATCGCGCACAAGACGTCAACGGCGAGAACATCTACGCCTTCCGCTCCAACTGTTCCTATCGGCATCACTTCGAAAGCTGGTTCAGCAAGGACGCTTCGGTGCCCGGCAAGATTTTCGAAATGGAGTCCTATCACGGCATGCTCGCCTGCGTCAGCGCTGGTGCGGGTCTGGCGCTGATGCCCCGCAGCATGCTCGAAAGCATGCCCGGCTGCACCACGGTGAGTGTCTGGCCGCTGTCGCAATCGTTCCGATATTTGCGTACCTGGCTGGTGTGGCGTCGGGGCACGGTGTCGCAAAGCCTGACCATGTTTGTGCGTTTGCTGGAGGAGCGAGGCGTGGTGCAGGAAGCGGTCTGAGGGGGCGCCAAAAAGTGATATCTATTAGCTATCACCTTCGTTAGAGTACGCGCCGCTCGGGAGACGGATCCCGTGCGTTTTCTAATGGAGTTACACAGTGAATTACCTCAGCAAAATGGTCGCCGTCGCAATGTTCGGTCTGGTTCTGGCAGGTTGCACCGGTACCCCGATGAACACCCAACACTATGACAGCAGCCAATACACCGTCCTGGGCCACAGTGAAGCCACGGCCACCGGCATGCTGCTGTTTGGTTGCATCCCGATCAAGCACAACAACCGTTTTGTTCGCGCTCAAGACGCAGCGATCAAAGCCAAGGGCGGCGACGCGATGATCAACACCCAGGTGCAGGAAAACTGGTTCTGGGCCTACGTCCTGACCGGTTACACCACCAAAGTTTCGGGTGATGTGATCAAGCTGAAAACCGTTCAGTAAGCACAGCTCAAAAACCTGTGGGAGCGGGCTTGCTCGCGAATGCGGTGTGTCATTCAGCTTAAAGGTTGACTGATACAGCGCATTCGCGAGCAAGCCCGCTCCCACATTAGGGTGTGGTGTGAATCAGAGCACGGCGTCGTAAGTACGGATGTTGTGCCGCAGTGCCGCCAGGAACGAGAAGGCATTTTCCACTCGTTCGCCCTCGAACCCGTGGTAATAGTTTTGCGCGGTGACCACGGTGCCGGCGCCCCGTTTGTTGTCCGGGTGCAGGCAGTAGGGGATCGACAGGAAACCACTGTCGAACGCATCCAGAATCGCTTCCGACAGGTGGGTATCGCGCGTCAGCGTGCCCTCGATCAGCCGTTTGGCGGCGTTGAGGATGCGCGCATGTTCTTGCGCGTCGAACGGAATGTTCGGCAAGACACCCTCGGTACGCAGGCAATAATCGGCATATTCCAGCGCGGCCATGTTTTCCTCGACCCGGGGAATGCGGCGCGATTCCACCGGGGTCTTGATGATCACCCGCTGCACGCCGGTAGCGCGGATCATGCCCAGCGCATCGCCGGTGATCCGACAGAACCCGCCCAGAGTACGCGGGAAAAAACCCATGAACACATACCCCACGAAGTGATAACTGCCCGGCGCAAAGAACTCGGCGGCGAGTTGCTGCAGGGCCGTCACCGCCGCACGATCCTGTACGGGCGACGTACCTTGGGCGTAGGAAAAAGACAGGGTCTCGATCCCGTTGGCACGCAAAAACAACCCTTCAAGAATGTTGAGTGCAACCAGGATGGCCGGGTCGCACATCTGCCCCATCATGCAGCCGGCGAAGCTTTCGATATGGCTGTGCTCGACACCACCGGCCAGCACCCGGCAGGCTTTTTCCCAATGACCGAATGCCTGGCGCAACGGCGTGCGGCTGTAGGGCAGGCAATAGGAAAGCGGCCCGCCCTCGGTGGTGGCCGAGCCGATCTCGACCATGCGCTCAAAGATATGCAGCGGGTCGGGAGAGCCATGCCGAATCTGCACCGGCAGCCGATAGCGGGCATGAATCTGCCCGAGCATGGCGCGGGTCTGGGCCGCCGGATGATTGACGATCGGATAGCCGTTGAGCATGGCGCCGCTATCAATGGCCCGCTGCGCCGCGTCGAGATCCTTCACCCGCGTGAAGGCATCGAGGGTGATGGTGCACACGGTATTTGCGCGGCTGGCCGCCGTGGCTTCCAGCCCGGCCTGCATCCGGGCCGGGCAGCTGAAGCCCATTCGCGGTTGCAGGACCGGGCCGTGTGAGTCGTACCGTTCGAGGACGTGGCGGTTGAAGTCGATCATCGGGCGACCCGTTTTTCCAGATTGTGCGTTGGGTACAGCTGTGCGGTGACCAGTTCCTGAAAGGCGTCGAAGCTGCTCGCCACGCTGTCGTCGAACACCCCGTCAAAACCGGCAGCCATCAGCGTATCGCTGTGCCGGGCAATGGTCCCCGCGTCATTTTCAGTGCAGATCTTGCCGCCGATATACAGCGCCTCTGCGTGATTCGTCTCGCTGCGGATACGCCGTGCAAGCTCAGCGCCTTCGATGTAGCCGTGGCCGTTGACGGTGCTCACCACGACCATCGCGTAACCGCGGCGATGCAGCCGCTCAATCACTTCGTCCATCGGCGTGTTGGGCCCCATGTTGTCGACCTTGTAGCCAAAGTCATTGAGCAGGAACTCCATGAACACCAGGTTCCAGCTATGGGAGTCCGAGGAAACGGTCGTCAGAAGAACAGTTTTGTTGAACGCCATGGTTAGAAACCCTTTGTGGTAGCCAGCCGGTCTGCGTAATACGGAAGTGCCTGCTGGAACTTGCGAAAGTTCGTTGTGACGGCGTGGATGTAGCCCCAGTAGTCGGTGTAGTTGGTGGGAAACGGGTGAGCCCCTTCGAGCCTGTCCCGCTCCCGTGCCGTGATGTAGTTGGGCCAGTCTTTCGATCTCGGGCGACGGTGGTGGTAGTCGTGACACGGCGTATCGCCGACCATCACGAACAGACGGATAAACAAGTGGAAACCCAGCATCTTGATCAGCCACAGGCCGATATGAGCGCCGCGTCGAACACCACCGGCACCGTCCGGTATGCGCAGTTCTTCGCCGATGAACACGCCGGTCGTGCTTTCGCAAATGAAGTCGATACCACGCCGCTCCAGCACATCAATGCCGGGCCAGGTGTGTTCGGCCGCCAGGCGGAACGTGGTGCTGATGTGATAGCCGGCGAATACCGGTATCACCCATGCCATCACAAAGAGATCGAAGTGCCCAAGGGCTACGGCCAGCCACGCGAGGGTCGTCCAGAAGATCAGCGTCAATGCGGATACGGCTCTGTTTGGCGCGGTTGCGGTCGCTTTCAAGCGCCCCCAGGCAGCGCGCAGCATCACTAACGGCGACATCGCAGTGGTCACCAGTTTGGCCCACATCATGGCGATGCTGTCGGAGGGTTTTAACCCCACCACGCCTTGCAGGTAGGACAGGGTGTCGTCATCGTCGGTCAGCAGGGTTCTGGAGCTGTGATGCAGCGTGTGTTCGTGCTTGTAGATATCGAACGGCTTGAGCATCAGCACGCCGGAGATAAGCCGGCCCAGTCGCAGATTCCACTCTCGCTGTTCAAACACCATGTCATGGGCGCAGTTATGGCAGATCATGACTTGCATTTGCTTGATGCCACCGGTCGCCACGACAAACCCCAACAACCAGGGACCAGGGCTGCCGTACAGGTAACCGATGCCGGACAACATCACGCCGAAGGCGATTAATCCCGCCGACACAAGAATATGGTGAACCGGTTTCAACCGGCGGACCTGATTGATATCTTCAGGCAGAGGCTTGGCCGTGAGCCAGCTCAAGAAAGGTTGCATAAACCCTGGAAGGGCGCGCATCGAGTGACGAATCATCTCCGTATCCTCATTGTTGCTCGATGCGAAAAAATTAACGTGACCCCCTATTATTTCGAACGGAAATAGGTGGGGATCGGTTTTCCATTTTTGGGTATGTCATGAACTGGGACGATCTGAAGGTTTTTATCTTTGTCGCAAAGTCAAACAACGTGACGGAGGCGGGAAACGCCCTGAAAGTCTCGGCGTCGACCGTGTCGCGAAGGATTGCCGGGCTGGAGGAATCGCTCAGTACGGTGTTGTTCCTGAAGAAGACCAATGGCTATTTCCTGACCGAAGCCGGGCGGGCGTTGTTGCCGCTGGCGCTGGAGTCAGAGGAACGCTTCAAGCTCATTGAACGGCAGATGTCGCAGCCCGGTGAACGGATGGCGGGGCAGGTGCGTATCGATTGCCCGGAGCTGATGGGCACGCACTTGATCATTCCCGGGCTGACCGAGTTCCGCGAACAGTATCCGGGGATCGGTTTTGACTTCATGAATTCGGCGGTGTCGTCAAAACTGACGCAAAGCCAGAGCGACATCATTGTCCGGTTGCACCGGCCCGATAACGGCAACTTCACCATGCGCCGGGTCGGCACCCTCGTGCAGAGCCTGTTCTGTTCCGAAGGCTATGCCGCGGTCTATGGCCTGCCGACGGAGCCTGGGGAGTTGAAGCACCACTACCTGATCGGCTGGACCGAAGAGATGTCCTATATGCCGCTCGCCCGATGGTTGAGAGAAGTGAGTGGTGACCAGAGGCTGTGGATGCGTGTGTCCAACCTCAATGCCCAGCTCAAGGCTGTCGAAGCGAATCTTGGCATCGCTGCGCTGCCAGCCTATGTCGGGCACCGGTTGGGTCTGCGACAGGTGCTACCCGACAGGCCCTCGCGCCATTCGGATATCTGGCTGCTGCGCAACCAGGCAACCCAGGGCATTGGCCGGGTTGATCGGGTGATGGATTATCTGACGGGCCTGTTCCACAGCCGAACCACCAAAATATTTTAGCGACCGTAGTGCCGGGCGATCAGGGCACAAGGATCAGTGAGCCCTGGGTTTGACGGTCCTGGACCCTGCGATGGGCCTGTGCGGCCTCGCAGAGCGGCAACCGCGTCACCTGCGGCGGCCGGATCGCGCCGTCGGCCAACGCCAGCAGGACCCGGTCGGAGGCGGCGGCCAGATCATGGTCCTGGCCGATGTAGTGTTTCAAGGACGGTCGTGTCACATGCAATGAGCCCAAGTGGCCGAGCCGCGACAGATTGAAACCGGTCACGTCGCCGGAGGCGTTGCCAAACAGCACCAGGTGACCGCGCTGGCGCAGGCTGGCCAAAGACAGCTCCACGGTGGCGTTACCGACGGAGTCGAACACGATGTGAACACCCTTGCCCTCGGTCAATTCACGAATGAACGAGTGCGCCCCCGGTGCTTCGGCATCCAGAGCGGCGATGCAACCGGCGTTCAGCACCTGGCGCCTTTTTTCTTCGGTCGAAGCCAGGCCAATCACGCGCACGCCCCGTGCGACCAACCAACCCGTGGCAATACTGCCGACCCCGCCTGCCGCCGCGTGCCAGAGCACCCAGTCATCCGGTTTGAGCGGTACGCAGCGATGGGTCAGGTATTCGGCGGTCAGTCCCTTGAACATCAATGACGCGGCGAGTTCGCATGACACATCATCGGGCAGGCGGATCGCCCGTGCTGCCGGCAGCACCGCATGGCTGGCGTAACTTCCCGTCGAACTGTCGACGAACGCCACCCGGTCGCCGGGTTCGAAGCCATACACTTGCGGTCCACATTCGACGACCCGGCCCGCGCCTTCCATGCCAAGGCCCCGGGGGAAGAGCGAGCCGTCCTCCAGTACGCCAGAGCGACGATGCAGATCAATGAAGTTCACGCCCGCAGCTTCGATGGCGACGGTGATCTCTCCGGGGCCTGGGGCGCGCAGATCATATTCACGCGGTTCAAGGACTTCCGGTTCACCGGGGGCGGCGAAGACAATTCCGTATGTGCGAGTCATTGGTGCTCCTTAAAGTGAGCCGGTACGCAGGAAAATCCAGACCGCGACGGCGATCAGCATCAGTCCGAAGACTGCGTTCTGAAAGGCCAGTAGCCTGGGCCGTGCCCGGATCAGTTTCTGGACAGTCGAGCCCATCGATACCCAGATGACGTGAGAGAAAAAATTCAATGAGATCAGCGCGGCGCTGAGGATCAGCACGACGCTGCTGCTGGTGTCGCCGGTGGGCACAAACGTGGAGAACATCACCAGCAACA
Source organism: Pseudomonas sp. NPDC096950 (assembly GCF_044762525.1). Classification (NCBI taxonomy): domain Bacteria; kingdom Pseudomonadati; phylum Pseudomonadota; class Gammaproteobacteria; order Pseudomonadales; family Pseudomonadaceae; genus Pseudomonas; species Pseudomonas sp. NPDC096950. The sequence continues at coordinate 299,242 of NZ_JBIWEL010000001.1, forward strand.
TCACGATCCCTTGCACGTTGCCCAGTTGCACAACGATGCCGTCGCGAAATTGCAGGTGCAGGCTCTTGTCGTCGGGGGCTTTCAACGGACGGCGCAGCAGCCGCACCCCCAGCCACAGGATGTAGAAACTGCCGACCACTTGCAGCAGCCAGACCAGGGTCGGGTTGTTCATCAGCGTGTGATAAAGCCCCAGCCCCACCAGCACGGCGAGCAGGAAGTAGGTGATGTCGAGCCCGACGATAAACCGGACCGAACGGCGAACACCGCTCTGAGCGCCAGAGGTCGCCACCATCAGGTTGCCGGGGCCTGCACTCAGGGTCAGCGGCGCCATGGTGGACAGCCAGAGCAGCCAGTTGATGCTGAAAATGTCTTGCACGTTTTCTTCCTTAATCGCAGCGAGGACTGCACGCGGGCCAGTCTAATTCGCAGCTGCCGTTAAGGTTATGGCCAAGAATGCAAAGCGATTTTTCAGAATTGGGGGAAGGGTTACGGCCAGCGTGGTGCTGATGGCTTTGCGTTTGAGGCGTGGGATGGGCGGGTGTTTTTGAGGGTGTCGCCGCTAGGGGGCGGGTGAGCGGGTGGTGGTGTAGGAGCGAGCGGTGCGGCGATCCGACTTGCCCGCGAAGAACGATGACGCGGTGTGTCAGACACGACGCCTTCGCGAGCAAGCTTCGCTCCTACAGTGCCTGGCTGCTACCCAGGCTTGTGGTTGTCCAGTACGCGATTGAGCGCCAGCTCACCGATCAGGAGTGACCGATGCAGCACCAGCATCGTATGGCGTCGCGGGCCGTCTTCCATCTCGGCGAGGTCGTTGACCATTTTGCGGGACGATGACAGCGACTCGTAGGCCTCGACCAGCAACGTTTCGTCATCCACCGCTGCGTCGATGGTGAGGAAGGTGCCGGACCTGCGGGGCGGTATCTGCGTTTTCGTCGCCCCGGGGTTGAGGTAGAAATCGAGTGCGCGGTCGGCCGCCGCTTTCATTTTCTTGGGGTCAAGATCAAGAGAGGCGTCGTAGGGTACTGGACCGGTGTGCGGGGGGTTGGGCGTTACTTTGAACATAGATCTGATTCCTGAGTTGGGGCCGCTACCGCTCTCGACTAAAAGAGGGTGGCGGCTGTACGCAGGTTAGTCGACCGGTGGAATCAGCAAGCCCGGCGCGCCCAAGGGCGCCCTGCGCACAACCACCATCAAGTTCAGGCATAGAATGACCAGACTGAATGGCGCTTATGCACCTTACCGATAACCACCGGGCGACTAAACCCGACCACTGATGAGCAGTGGCAGGGAAACGATAAAGACCGGGGTCAAAGCGCACAAGCCGGCGAATTCTGGCGCACGCGTAGGTAACGACGCAAGGTGTTGTAGCCTCTTATGACGTAACACCGGGTGTCGTTAAACGCTTGTCGTTAAACATGTTTATGCGCATTAAAAGCTGGGCATTCTTGATCCGTTTTTGATGGGGTTGCCGCCTCCGTGGGGACGTTGCAGGCACAAAAAAGCCCGCACAAGGCGGGCTTTGGAATTTGAGTAGGTGGCCGGTGCTGGTCTCCGGCTTACGAGATTTATCAGGCCTCTCACAGCAAAGCGATGTGCTTCACTGCCTCACACGGCATAAGGGCTGGATCTCAGCGCGGAGATCTTTCTAACCGTGTACCCTTCGGAGCGCGCCCCACGCTTCCTCGCTATCCTCTTGCGCATCAGTCTGCGTCTTCACCTACTATTTCAGAATAGCCAAAAAGACCCAGGCCTGGGCCAGTGTTTTTAGATCGATTGTGCCCAAGCGAAAGCGCCGCAGGACGGAAAAACGCTATCGGCATTTGCGGTCTCCCTGACGATTCAACTAGTATACGATTCATATACACTTCGTATTGGATGGAATCTGTGGGAATCGTCAAAATTTCAGAAGACATGCACGAGAATCTGCGCGTCGCCAGCAATGCGCTGAGTCGCTCGATCAACGCCCAGGCCGAGCACTGGATGCGCATCGGCATGCTCGCCGAGTTGTACCCCGACCTGGATCACCACGACATCTGCCGCTTGCTGATTCGTGCCGAGCAGGCCGGTGGCCTCGATTTACAACAGGTGTGCGCACTCGCCGATGAGTCGCAAGCCAGCGCAGGAGCCGTGCAATGAACCGCGCAATCAAGACCGACGTGGTGATCAATACCCCGGCGCAAATCGTCCAAAGTGGCGTGGCCGCCAAACTGGCGGCAGAAGTGCTGGCGATGATCACGCCCCACGTCAAGGCCGGGGTCACGTTGAACGAGCTCGATCGGCTCTGTAACGACTACATCGTCAACGTGCAGAAAGCCGTTGCAGGCAATATCGGTTACCACGGCTTTCCGAAAACCGTGTGCATATCGGTCAACGAAGTGGTCTGTCACGGCATTCCGTCGGCCCAGGTGTTGAAGGACGGCGACATCGTCAACATCGATATCGCCGTGGTCAAGGACGGTTGGTTCGGCGACACCAGCCGCATGTACTTCGTCGGCGAACCAAGCCCGGAAGCGCGACGCCTGGTGCAGACCACCTATGAAGCGATGTGCGCCGGTATCCGCGTCGTCCGCCCCGGCGCAACGCTGGGCGATATTGGCCACGCGATCCAGAGCGTCGCCGAGCGCGACGGCTTCAGTGTGGTGCGCGAGTACTGCGGGCATGGCATCGGCAAGGTCTATCACGATGAGCCGCAGGTCCTGCATTACGGGTTTCCAGGCCAGGGCTTGAAGCTGAAGACCGGGATGATTTTCACCATCGAACCGATGCTCAACGCCGGCAAGCGCCACGTCAAAACCCTGGCCGATGGCTGGACGGTGGTGACCAAGGATTTGTCGTTGTCGGCGCAGTGGGAGCACATGGTGGCGGTCACTGACGACGGCTTCGAAGTGCTGACCTCCTGGCCGGATCAGGTTGAAGGCTATCCAGTCCCGTAAACCGATCCCCCTGTGGGAGCGGGCTTGCTCGCGAAGGGGCCGTGTCAGTCGACATCATCGTTAACTGACCCACCGCTTTCGCGAGCAAGCCCGCTCCCACAGGGAAAACGCAGTCAGGCTTGAGCCTTTACGCTGTGCTGCACACCCGGTTCCGTCCCGCGCCTTTCGCTTGGTACAACTGCTGATCGGCACGTCTGATCAGCGTCGAGGTGTTGCTGTCCGACAGCTCGGCCAGGCCGACGCCGATACTCACGGTGACCTGGCCGACCGTGGCAAAACGCGCCTCGGCAATCGCCGCGCGAATCTTCTCGGCGACGACGTCCGGGCTTTCCGGCTCTTCGATTTCCGGCAACAGCACGGCGAACTCCTCACCACCGTAGCGAGCAACGAAGTCGGTGGCGCGGGTGTTGTGCTGGATCAGCTTCGCCAGTTGTTCCAGTACTTCATCGCCGATGGCATGGCCATGGGTATCGTTGATGCGCTTGAAGTGGTCGACGTCGATGAACAGCAGCGCGAACGGACGTCCCGTGCGTTTGAACAGCAGGCTGCATTCGGCCAGCTTCTCATCGAATCGCCGGCGGTTGAACACACCGGTCAGCCCATCGTGGGTCGCCAGTTTCAGCAGGTCGGCATTGGCCCGGGTGAGGGCGGCCGTGCGCTGCGCGACCGTGGCTTCCAGCGAAGTATTGGCCTCCTGCAACTCGCGCTCCTTGCCGAGCAAGGACTGGGTCATGCCCTGGATGGACTGCACCAGTTGGTCGATTTCCCGCACGGAATGATGCACCGGGAAGGCGACATCGGGTTGCTGCTCACGTACCTGCCTGGCTGCCCGCGCCAGTTGCTCGATCGGGCGACTGAGGTGCAGCGCCAGGTAATACGCCACCAGGCCGAAAATCACCGCCGCCAACACTCCAAGCGCCAGCAGCTTGTAAAACAGCACCCGCGCAGGCTGAAGGGCGATATCCAGCGGTTGCCGCACCGCGATGTACCACGCCAGCCCTGCACTCGAAGGTGTTGGCACCGCGACCGCACTGGTCAAGTAACCGTGGCCCACCGACCAGCCCGGCGCGACGCCGGGGTTTTTCGCTGTCCCCGGCAGATTGGGCAGTTGCTCCCCGGCGAGCTGTTCGGGGTAGAGCACTTTGCCGTCGTGATCGACGATCAACGCCTCGATTTCCGGCGCCGTCCCTTTTTGCAACACGGCGGCATCCACAATCTTCGTCACCCAGCTCCAGTGAGCGTGGGCGCCCAGTACGCCGATCACCTGGCCTTGGGCATTGCGGATCGGCGCGGCGAAATCGATGAACCGCAACGGTTCGCCGCTGGCACTTCCCGGCAACAGCTTGGCGAGCAACACCGCTTCGTGGGGATCGCCGGTGTAGTCACCGCGCAGTCCGGCCTGAAACCACGGGCGCTCCTTCACCGATTGATTGACCAGCAGCCCGTTCACCGCTTGCCGCACACGCCCGTCGGCATCGGCCACGCCCATCCAGGCGTATTCGGCGCGGGACTGAGTGCGCAGTTCCATCGAGGTCAGGATGTCCGGATCGTCCAGGTTGCCACGCTTCAACAGCGGCGCTCGGCTCAGCAGTGACACTTCGAGCTGGCGTTCACGCAATTGCGCACCCAACAGCTCGGCCGCTGATTTGGCGGTGCTCAACAGCGCATTGCCGCTTGCCTGCTTCATCTGCTCGGTGGCGATGTGGCCGACGTAAAAGCCCACGCTCATTAATGTGAGCAGCGACAGACCGGCAAACCAGAGGGTCAGGTGGCTACGCAGGCTTGCTTTGAACATGGACGTGTCCGCCGTTTTTGGAATGGCGGCATGGTATGCGTAATGGCGGGTCTACTGCCAGTGCGCACAGGCGTCTGGATTTTCAACCGGTGAATGTCATAGGGTTGAGCGCTTAACAGGTGATTTTTTTGGAAGGCGAGTCGATGGAACGGTGTGAAGTAGCGGTTCTCGGTTTGGGCGCAATGGGCGCCGCCACGGCGTATCAACTGGCGAAATCCGGGGTCAAGGTGATCGGCGTCGATCGTTATCATCCCCCGCACACTCAAGGCTCAAGCCATGGGGATACGCGCATCACCCGGCTCTCGGTCGGCGAAGGTGCCGCTTACCTGCCCATCGTTCGCAACTCACACAGAATCTGGCGTGAACTCGAAGCGCTGTCGGGCGAGTCGCTGTTCGAACAGTGCGGCGTGCTGGTCATGACCTCCAACCCCGACTATGACGCGCAGGACGCCACGGACTTCACCCATCGCACCCTGCAACTCGCCCACACCAACGGCATCGCACATGAGCGGCTGTCGGCGACGCAGATCCGCCAGCGCTTCCCGCAGTTTTCCCCGGTGCTGGACAGCGCCATCGGCTACTTCGAGCCGGAGGGCGGTTTTGTCCGTCCGGAGCGCTGCATTGGCGTGCAGCTCAAACTTGCCGAAGCGCTGGGCGCGACTCTGTTCAAGGGTGAAACCGTCACGCACATCACCTCGGACGAGCAGGGCGTCACCGTCACCACCGACCAGCGTACGATCCTCGCCGACAAGGTGGTAATCAGTGCCGGGATGTGGTCTCGGGACTTGTTGGGTCAGCCTTTCGACCGCTTGCTGCGGGTGTGCCGGCAGAAGCTGTTCTGGTTCGAACTGGAAGAAAACGCGCGGTTTGCCCCGGTCTCGCCGACGTTCATCCTGCACCACGGGCCAAGTGATGAAGACATGCACTACGGCTTTCCGCCGTTGCCCGGCGAAGGCAGCCTGAAAGTCGCCACTGAGCAATACAGCGAGACGTCTTCGCCAGACACCCTGGACCGGACCGTCAGCGACGCCGAAGCGCATGAGATGTTCGACACCCAGGTGCGCGGCAAGATCGCCGGCGTCACTTCCCGTGTAGCCAAGTCTTCGGTGTGTGCCTACACCGTTACGCCGGATGGGGATTTCATCATCGATGAGCATCCGCATCTGAAAAATGCACTGGTGGTGTCCGCCTGTTCCGGTCACGGGTTCAAGCATTCCGCCGCGTTGGGCGAAGCACTGGCGCAGTGGTGCGTGCGGGGCAGCAGTGATCTTGATCTGTCGGCGTTTTCGTTGAAGCGCTTTGATGGGCAGGGTTGAAGCGCCTGTCAGCGCAAAACCTACGGGCAAAAAAATGCCGCCGGTTAAGGCAGCAATAAAAAAAGCACGCGTTGTATGACCTGAGTATTGACGGCGTCAGGTTACAGAATGATGACGCTTAATAGACTTGCGGCACGATGAGTTCCGGCGGCGTCGGGCTGCGGGAATAATCTTCCTGGCGCACGCGCTGGGGCAGCTCGATTGTCGGATGTTCCACCTCTTCATAGGGCATTTGCCCGAGCAGGTGGTTGATGCAATTGAGGCGGGCCTTCTTCTTGTCGTCGGCTTGCACCACCCACCATGGCGCCTCGGCGATGTGGGTGCGCTCGAGCATGATTTCCTTGGCCTTGGTATAGGCTTCCCAGCGCCGACGGGACTCCAGGTCCATGGGGCTGAGTTTCCATTGCTTGAGCGGGTCATGGATGCGACTGAGAAAGCGCAGGTGCTGTTCCTGGTCGGAAATCGAGAACCAGTATTTGATCAGTTGAATGCCGGAACGGGCGAGCATCCGTTCGAACTCCGGCACGGTACGGAAGAACTCTTCGTACTGATCCGCGTTGCAAAAACCCATGACTTGCTCGACCCCGGCGCGGTTGTACCAGCTGCGGTCGAACAGCACGATTTCCCCTGCCGCCGGCAGGTGCGAAACGTAGCGCTGGAAATACCATTGGGTGCGTTCGCGGTCATTCGGTGCGGGCAGGGCGGCGACCCGGCAAACCCGAGGATTGAGGCGCTGGGTAATGCGCTTGATCACGCCACCCTTGCCAGCGGCATCGCGTCCTTCGAACAGGATCACCACTTTGGCGCCGGTCTTGACCACCCAGCTTTGCAGCTTCACCAGTTCGCCTTGCAGGCGGAACAGCTCGCTGAAATAGCGTCGTCTCTCTTCCTTCTCGCTGCCGTCGTCCATGTGTCCGTCGAACATCGCATCGAGGTCGTGGCCGTCCTCCAGCAGCTCCAGCTCCAGCTCTTCGTCGTTGTGGTCGAGCAGCTCGCGATGGATCCGCTGCATCAGGGTGTCGTTATTTAAAAGCATGGCGGGTGGCTCCCGTGGAAGGTGGCACTGACGATGGTATTCCGGGAGATATGACGAAGTGGTGACGAAAAGGCTGTAGGACATGAGGTAGGGCGGTGTCATCTTCGTGTCACCTAAGCCATGGCAAGATCTTCGCAAACCGTCTTGAAGGCCCCGACTGTGGGCGAATGAACCTGCCAGGAATCCCTACCATGAAAGGAGACGCCTCTCTGTTTGCGGCCATTGACCTGGGGTCCAATGCGTTTCGCATGATGATTGGCCAGTCGGTCAAACGGAACCAGCAGTTCGTCATCCAGGAAGTGAAAACCCTGCGCGAGCCGGTGCGTCTGGCCGAGGGATTCCAGGGCGGGGCGCTGGATGAGTTGGCGTTGGACCGGGGCTGGCAGGCGCTCGCACGCTTTGGCAAGAAATTGCGCGGTTTTGAATCGTGCCGCGTCAGGGCCGTGGCCACCAGCGCGGTGCGCGAAGCCGAGAATGCGCAACTGTTCCTGGCCAGCGCCGAGCGTCACTTGGGGTTTCGCATCGATGTCATCTCCGGGCAGGAAGAGGCGCATCTGGTTTACGCCGGTGTGGCTCACACGTTGCCGGGTGTCGAGAGTCAGCGCCTGGTGGTGGACATTGGTGGCGGCTCTACCGAGTTGATTCTGGGGCGTGGCACTCAGCCGCTGGTGACCGAGAGCATTGCCATCGGCAGCGGCACGTTCGGTTCACGCTACTTTCACGGCGGTCGCATCACCGCCCAGGCGTTGCTTGAGGCTGAACGTGTGGCTTCGCTGCAGTTTGAAAAAGTCGCCCGACGTTATCGCGCGCTGGGCTGGCAGCAGACCATCGGCTCTTCCGGCACCGCGCGGATGCTGGCCAAAGTGCTCAAGGCCAACGGCCTGAACGACGACGGCCAAAGCGGCATCACCTATGGCGGGCTGTTGCGCCTGTCGCTGCGGCTGCTTGAAGTAGGGCACGTCAAACAACTCAAACTGGCCGGGTTACAGACCCATCGGCTGAGTATTTTGCCCGGTGGCCTGGTGGTGATGCTGGCCGCGTTCAAGGTGTTTGGCATCTCGCACATGACGCCGTCCGAACCGGGTTTACGCTTTGGCGTGATGCATGGGTTGATGAGCCAGCACTGAAGGTTCGTCCATTGCCGCCCTAAGCTGGCGGTACGCGGCGACCAGTTGATCCAGGGTGAATGCCAGATTTCGCCCGCTCGGATTGGGCAGGATCCACACCGCCGCACCGCCAAACGTCTTTGGCTGAAGCCCCCAGGCAATTGTTCGTTGCCCGGATAGCGCGCAGTACGCCGCTTTGCCGAGAAATGCCACGAAGCGTGGCGCATGACGGGTGATCTTCTGTTCGAAGTCTGCGGCGGCCGCTGCGAATTCATGTTGCGACAGCTGATCCGCCCGTGCCGTGGGCCGGTCAACCACAGCGGTTAACCCACACTGGTATTGCAAGAGCGTCCGGTCGTCTTCCGGGCGCACTTCTTTTGGCGTGAAACCCGCCAGATGCAGCGTGCGCCAGAAACGATTGCCTCGGCCGGCAAAATGATGCCCCTGCGCGGCGGCCAGCATTCCCGGATTGATGCCGCAAAAGATCACGGCCAGTTGCTCGGCCAGAATGTCTTCGAGTCCCACCTTAAAAGTCCCTCATCCGCAGATGACGCTGACCGCATTGCGTGCCAGTTCCGTCAGTTCATCCCGGGATTTGCCTGCCCGTGCGCGGATGGAAATGCTGTGCAGCAGGGAGGAAGCGAGGACGGCGAGAGCGGCCGGGTCTGCGCCTTCTTTCAATTCGCCGGCGCTGACGGCGGTTTGCAGGCGGATTTCGAGATCGGCATCCAGCCGGCTCAGCCGATCGGAAAGCACGTCGCGAATTTCCTGGTCCTCCACGGCTTCGGTGGTCGCCGTGCCAATCGCAAAGCAGCCCCGGGGTTGGCCCTCGCCTGAGAAGTAGATCGACAACTGCCCTTCATAAAAACGCATCAACGCCTCGCTCAAGGTCAGCGTGCTGTCCGTCAGCGCCTCGTGCATGGCCGCCGCCGCAAATTCCCAATATTGCTCCAGGGCCTTGATGTACAGCGCGTGTTTGTCGCCGAACGCCGCATAGAGGCTGGGGCGATTCATGCCGGCGGCGGTGGCGATGCTGTCCAGCGACGCACCGGAATAACCGGTGTTCCAGAACACACCAAGCGCTTGCTGCAAGGCTGTTTGCGGGTCATAGGCGCGAGGGCGACCGCGTCCTTTTCCTTCTGTGATCTTTTTTTGTGCCATGTCGTACAAAACTCTTGATGGAAGGTGGGTACGTCTATATTCTTACATCATCGCACAAAATTAAGGAACCAAAAATTCCTTGGCTTCAGGTTTGTTGTAGCGGAGCTCGAACTGGGTGTTGCGGCGACGAAACAGGTGCGGTGGAGCGATCCTCCAGACCGCACGCGGAATGGCTGTTTTTTATGGGTGCTATCCCCAATTCCCCCGGTTATAGGTGCATTCGATCATGACTAAACAGTTCGACATCTCAGCAACACAAGCCACCGAGCATCCAGGCCCGGACCTGCCCCTCAAGAAGCCCCTCAGGGAGAAACTGCGGCCGTTTCTGATGATAGGTTTTCCGGTGCTTTTCGCCGCCGTCGGCTATGCGCATTACGTGGCCGACGAACCTTTCGTCACCACCGACAACGCCTACGCCCGGGTGGCGAAAGCCTCGATTAATGCGCGCATTTCCGGGCAAGTCGTGGAAATCGCAGTCGAGGACAACCAGCCGGTTCACAAAGGCCAGGTGTTGTTTCGCATCGACCCGAAACCGTTGCAGATCGCGGTTGACCGCGCCCAGGCTCAACTGAGCGTCGCCCGGCTACGTATCGATGGCCTCAAGGCCAGCTACCGCCAGCAGCAGGCTGAATTGCAATCGGCCAAAGAGTCCGCCGGTTTCGACCAAAAGGAATTTGCCCGCAAGAAGGCGCTGGTGGCGACCGAGTTCGTTTCCAAGGCCATTTATGAGCGCGCAGACACCGACCTCAAGGTGTCCCGCCAGCGAATCGCGTCGATCGAACAACAGATCGCCAGCACCGTAGTTGCTTTGAACGGCGACCCCAACATCGACGCCGACAACCACCCGACGGTGCATGAGGCCAAGGCCCAGCTCGACGAAGCTCAGCTCTACCTGTCGTACGCCACGGTGTATGCGCCGGACGATGGCATCGTCGCCAAGGTCGATGATTTGCAGGTGGGCAACTACGTCAACAACGGCGCGCCAGCCTTTGCGCTGCTGTCCGGTCGTGAGGTGTGGATCGAAGCCAACTTCCGTGAAACCGACGTCACCCATATGCGTCCCGGCCAGAAAGCCACGATCAGCATCGACACTTATCCCGATCACGTTTTCAAAGCCCACGTCACCAGCATGAGCCCGGGTGCCGGCGCGGACTTCGCCCTGTTGCCGCCAGAAAATGCCACCGGCAACTGGGTCAAGGTCGTGCAGCGGGTGCCGGTTCGTCTTGAGCTCGATGAAGCCGATCCAGCGCTGCCGCTGTTCTCCGGGACCAGCGCCACGGTCAAGGTTGATACCGGGTTTCGCTCGCCGTGGTGGCGTCCACTGAAATCGTTGCTGACGGCGGGTAACTTCTGATGAAAACGACGCGGACATTACGGTTCGCCGCGCTGCTCGCGACCTACATGCAGTCGGCGAACCTGCCATTACCCAATGCGGTACTGCGCTTGATTCAGGGCAGCTTGTCGATGACTGACGACCAGGCAGGCTGGATATTCACTTCGTACCTCGCTGCGAGCGCAATCACTTTGCCGATCGCCCAGTGGCTCGCCGGGCGTTATGGCTTGAAGCGGGTTTACCTGGTCGCGCTGGGTTGCTTCGTCCTCGGTCTGCTGCTGGTGACCCAGGCGACCACCTCGCTGGAATTCATCGGCGCGCGAATTGTTCAAGGGCTGGCGAGTGGCGTATTGGCGCCGCTGTCGATGGCGATTGCCATGGAGACGTTGCCACTGCCCAAGCGTGCGAAATTCGGTGCGACGTGGACCGCCATCGTGCTGCTGGGCATCGTCAGCGGCCCAAGCATCGGTGGCTGGATCGGCGAGCATTTCGGCTGGCGTCCGATCTTCTACATGAGCCTGCCGTTGTCGGCGTTTATCTTCCTGGTGATGGCGCTGTTGCTCACAGAGAAGAGGGCCGAGAAGCGCCCGACGTTCGACTTTTTCGGCTTCGGCACCTTCACGTTGGGGTTGATCAGTTTGCAGATGTTGCTCGATCGCGGTGAACGCCTGGACTGGTTCGCCTCGACCGAAATCTGGGTGGAGGCGCTGGGATCTGCGTTGGGGTTCTACCTGTTCCTTGTGCATGTGTTCACCGCCAAGGTGCATTTCCTCAACAAGCGTTTGTTCGACGACCGCAACTTCGTGTTGTCGACCGTGATCTTTTTCGCCGTCGGTTTCGTGCTGTTGTCGACCATGGCCCTGACCTCGCCGATGCTCGACGAGATTCTCGGCTACCCGCCTGACACCACCGGTTCCCTGACGATCCCGCGTGGCATCGGCCTGGTCGGCGCGTTCCTGCTGATGGGCCGGGTTCCGGAGCGTTTCGACCGTCGACTGTTCGTTGCGGCGGGGGTGGCCCTGGTGATTTATGCCAACTGGATGATGCTTGGCTATTCGCCGTTGATGGACTGGACACCGGTGGCAGTTGCCGGCGCCGTTCAGGGAATTGGCATCGGCATCCTGATGCCAGCGCTGACCAAGGTGGCGTTCAGCACCCTCGACCCGGCGCTGCGCCCCGAAGGCACCGGTCTGTTCAACCTGTCACGGGTCTACGGCAGCACCTTGGGCGTGGCGATTGTGCAGCTGTTTTTCTTCAACAACACCCAGGCGATGCACTTGGCGCTGGTCAGCAACATAACGCCGTATCGCGCGCAAATGCCGTCCTTACAGGCGCTGGCGGGCCTCAATGAAATGATCACCGGGCAGGCGGCTTTTATCGCGGTGGTCGACCAATTCAAGATTTTGATGGTGGCGATGCTGGTGGTGAGCCCACTGGTTGTCTTCCTTCGCAAACCCGTTCCGACCAACTAATTTGTCGTGGAGTGTGCCCAATGAAATCCCCTGCGCTTTTCATCAACAGACATCAGCTCCCGAGAGTGGTCGGTGCGATGTCGTTCATGGTGTTCCTGTCCGCCTGCACCGTCGGCCCGGACTTTCAAACGCCAGCGGCCAGCGAGTCGCAGCACTATGACCAACAGGCCGAACAGCAACTCGCTCAACACATCGGCTATGGAAAGAAGATCAACGGTGATTGGTGGACCGCTTTTCGTTCGCCGAAGCTCGACGCGCTGGTGCGCCGGGCCATCGATGGCAACCTTGAACTGGTTGCGGCGGACGCCACCATTCGGCAAGCCGCATCCTCGGTTGCGGCGGCGGAAGGGGCACTGTATCCGCAAGTGGATTTTGGTGCGCAGGCGGGTCGTCAACGCACCCATAACGGGCCCGAGCCAACCGTCTCCAACTTCTATGCAATCGGGCCGCGAGTCGGTTTTGACTTGGATGCATTCGGTGGCAACAAGCGTCTGGTCGAACAACAGCAAGCGTTTACGCAGCTGCAAAAACATCGCTACGAAGCGGCGTACCTGACCCTGACCGGCGATGTCGCCAGCCAGGCGCTGTTGCTGGCGTCCGCCAACGCGCAGATGCAAGCCGTCGAAAAGTTGCTCGCCAATGACAGCAAAAACCTCGAACTGGTGCGAGCGGCCCACGCCAATGGCGCCACCACCCAGATTGACGTGTCACTCGCCGAGACGCGGCTAGCCCAGGACCGCACGCTGTTGCCGCCCCTCGCGCAGCAGCGGGATTCGGCGCGTCATGCGCTGTCGATCCTGACGGGCAAAGGCCCGGCGGACTGGATCGCGCCCGAGTTTGAGCTGGCCGAATTTGCCTTGCCGTCCAACGTACCGGTCAGTCTGCCTTCGGAAATGGCCCGCAACCGGCCGGATATCCTGCAAGCCGAGGCCGAGCTGCACATGGCCAGCGCGGCGGTGGGTGTCGCGACGGCCAATCTCTATCCCCGTGTCGAGCTGTCGGCCCCACTGGCGCAAGCGGCGTCCGGCAATGGCGGCGCGGCGCTGTGGGGTTTTGCGGCGGGGCTGACGGCGCCGATTTTCAATGGCGGCACCCTCAAGGCTGAACGCCAGGCTGCTGTCGATGGTTACCAGGCGTCTCTCGCCGGCTACCAGCAGACCGTTATCCAGTCGTTCGGCCAGGTCGCGGACACCTTGCAAGCGATCAACCACGACGCCGAACAAAACCTCGCCCAGGAAGACGCACTGCGCGCCGCCGACACGAGTTTTCGCTTGAACCAGCAAGCCTACGCTCAAGGCGAAAACAGCATCCTGCAAGTGCTGGAAGCGGAACGTGCCTATGAACAGGCATTGCTCGGGCAAATCCGGGTGAAGACGGCGCAATACCTCGACACCGTGCGGTTGTACGTGGCGCTCGGCGGCAATTCCGTCGGTGTGTTCGAGCAGAAAGTCGCGTCTCGCGAAGCAACCAAACATTCGTATCAATAACGGCTGCGGCCCCAAGTTGTGGAGTAAAGACATGTCATATGAAGCGTTTCACGATGAACTTCGCGATACCCGATTCCCGCTGAATAACGGCTCGGTTGAAATGCCGGCGGTAGGGTTTGGCACGCTGTTTCGCGATCTCAGCGTCACCACCCAAGCGGTCAAGCATGCGCTGGACGCCGGGTTTCGCCATTTCGATTGCGCCGAGCGTTATCGCAATGAAGAGCAGGTCGGCGTCGCTTTGAAAGACGTGCTGGAGGCGGGCACGATCCGCCGCGAGGATTTGTTCATCACCACGAAACTGTGGAACACCAACCACCGTCCCGAGCGCGTCGAACCTGCTTTTGAAGCCAGTTGCCGGCGCCTGCAAGTCGACTACATTGATTGCTACCTGATCCATACGCCGTTCGCCTTTCAGCCTGGCGATAACCAGGACCCGAGGGATGCATTCGGGCATGTGATCTACGACTCAGGCGTGACGCTGATCGAGACGTGGGGGGCGCTTGAACGCCTGGTGGATGCAGGACGGTGCAGGTCCATCGGTTTGTCCGATATCACGTTGGAAGCGTTGAAAGAGATCGTGGCGGTGGCCCGGATCAAGCCTGCCGTGGTGCAGGTTGAGTCCCACCCATACCTGCCGGAATGGGAACTGCTGGAGTTTTGTCAGCAGCACGGCATCATCGTCCTGGCGTTTGCGCCGCTGGGCCATGGCATGGAGCCGAACGTTCTGGAAGACACGGTGATCACTGGCATCGCCAAGCGCCTGCAAAAGACCCCGGCGCAAGTGGCGTTGGCCTGGGCGGTGCAGCGCGGCGTGGCGTTCCTGACCACATCGGCCACGCCGAGCCACATCCAGGAAAACATCGATATCGAGACCTTGCCGCAAAGGGCCATGCGTGAGATCAAGGAAGACATTACCACCCGGGTGCGCTTCAATTCGGTGGTGGAGACTGGTGTGCCTGGATTTATTCCGCGCAAAAAAACTGAGTAGAGATAGTCAGCCAGGCGCAGAACCTGTGGGAGCGGGCTTGCTCGCGAATGCGGCGTACCAGTCGACAAGATGTTGCCTGACACACCGTCTTCGCGAGCAAGCCCGTTCCCACAATAAATCACCCCACTTTTTGGCCATACCGTTGAGGCGAAACGATGGACGTTTTCCAAACCATGCGGGTCTTTGTCGCCGTTGCGCAAAGCGGCAGCTTCACCGCGGCAGCCGACCTGCTGGACACCACCACCACCAACGTATCCAAAGCGGTGTCCAGCCTGGAAGCCCGGCTGCACACACGCCTGATCAACCGCACCACTCGACGCCTCGCCCTGACCGAAGCTGGCCAACGTTACTTGCAGCGCTGCGAGAAGATTCTGGATGAGGTACGGGAGGCCGACGAAGAGGCGGGCACCGCTCAGGTCATGCCGGTGGGGCGGCTGAAGATTCATGCGATGGCCGCCATCGGCAATCATTACGTGATCGATGCCATCGCCAAATACCGAGAGACCCATCCCTCAGTCATGTTCGATCTGACCCTGACCAATCGCCTGCCGGATTTGCTGGAGGAGGGCTATGACATGTCGATTGTCCTGGCGCGGGATCTGCCCGATTCAGGTTTCGTCGCGCAGCGGCTCGGCATCACCTACAGCATTCTGTGCGCATCGCCCGCGTACCTGAAGAAGCGCGGAACCCCCGAGTTACCGGATGCGTTGTCTTCACATGATTGCTTGCGGATTGTGAACACGGTAATGCCGGTTGAAAACTGGGCATTCGAGGGACCGGAAGGCGGGGTAACGGTGACGATTCCCGAGTCGCCCATTCACGTCAACACGGCGGACGCCATGACGGTGGCCATACTCAGCGGGATGGGAATCGGGATTCAGCCGATTGCCTCGGCGGTCGATGGCTTGCGGGCCGGCAAGTTGGTGCGCGTGCTGCCGGACTACCATCTGGAAGAGTTAAATCTGTTTGCGATCTACCCGTCACGCAAGTTCGTGGACGCGAAGATAAGGACATGGGTGGAGTTTCTTAAAGACTACATTCCGGGCATGTTGGCCGCAGATGCAAAAGTCGTCGGGTCATCAAACAAGTAATCGTCGCTGGCGCCGCAGGTATGGAGTGTCGACCCTCCATCGTCTGCACCGGGCTCAACCGTTCGAACAGCCAGTACCCATCACGGAATACTGCAGGATGTGCCGTTCACCTTTCGAGTCTTCATAAGTCATCTGGGTCGGCACCGGGCCACATTGATCGGCGGTATCCGAAATCGAAATGACTTTTTGAATGTCGAGTTTCATGCCGTAGCTATAACTCTCGACCGGCGTGGTGCTGGTCGCGTCGTCTGCAAAGGCAGGTGCGCCGATACCGATAAGGGCCAGAAAAATTGCTGCACTTGAAAGTTTCATGATGTTCACCGTCTCATCCAAGGGTTAGTTGTTTTACCTCGGCGAACTGTTTGCTCACCGGGTAGAGACGATGCTAGGTGTTTGACCTTCCCCCAAACAGCGGGCCACTGGACAAACACTGTTGCCGGATTCCGCATGAATTGAGCCGTTACGCCGCCTCCAACTGACCGAGCAACCACTCACTGAAACTCCGCGCATTGCTTTCACTGTCGCGATGGGTCAGCAACGCCCAGTTCGGACCACGAATGGTTTGCTCCACCAAGGGCTGCAACAACCCACTAGCGCGGGCCTGACAACTCAACAGTTCGCTGACCAACGCGATGCCCAGTCCCGCACACGCCGCGTCGAGCAACAGGCCAGGATCGGAGAAATTCAGCCCCTGATCCTGCTGGCCGACATCGATACCGGCCTCCACCGCCCAGTGACTCCAATCCATTTCCCGTTCGCCGTGCAGGGTGGTGCGTCGTTCCTGCGGCAACGCCAACACGCTCGGGTGACAGGCCGGGTAGAGGCGGTCGGCGTGCAGCACTTTGAAGCTGCATTCGGCCTGGGAGCTGATGTCATCGCGCACCGCGACGTCGATGGTCTGGGTGGTCATGTCCGGTACTTCATCGGTGCTATAGATCCACAGATCCACCTCCGGGTGCTGTCCGCGAAAATCCCCCAGGCGCGGCAGCAACCAGTGTCGGGCGAACGCCGGCGTGGTGTTGAGCACCAGTTGATTGGGTTTCTGGTACTGCCCGAGACGGCGAATGCCGACGGCCAATTGTTGCAGCAATGCCTGGGTGGTGCTGAGCAGGTCTTGGCCGGCATCGGTCAGGCTGACGCTGCGGCCACTGCGGAAAAACAGCGGTTGCTCAAGGTACGCCTCAAGGCTGCGAATCTGCTGGCTGATCGCCGATTGGGTCAGGTGCAGCTCGGCGGCAGCCTTGTGAAAACTGCCCAGTCGCGCGGCGGCTTCAAAGCCGCGAAGGGTGCTGAGCGGAGGCCAGTGCTTGAGCATATTGATAAGTTCCTCTAATCAGTTTTCCACTAAATCCATCGTTTGTTCCCCCGATTTTACAGCCGTAGCATGCATGCCAAGCCCATCGAGGCAGTTTTCATTGAACACAATGACTTAACTAAAAGGTGTTTGTCATGCAGAACAATCAAATTCAAAACAGTGGCTGGATGATGCCGGCAGAGTGGGTCAAGCACGCCGCGACCTGGATGGTCTGGCCACACAACCAGGCGCTGTGGGAATCGGGTTGGCGCGTGACGTTGCCGCTGGTGCAAGAGGATTTCGCTCGCGTGGCCAATGCAATCGCCCGTTTCGAGCCGGTGAAAATGGTGGTCGATCCTTCGGCTATCGCCAGTGCCAAAGCGCTGTGCGGTCCCAATATCGAATTGATCCCGTTGGCGGTGAACGACAGTTGGTGCCGCGACTCCGGCCCGAGCTTCGTTTGCCATCCGCAACAAGGGCTGGCCGGGGTGAGTTGGCGTTTCAATGCGTGGGGCGGCAAGTCGGCCCATGATCTGGACGAAGGCCTGGCGCGCCGTGCACTCAATCACCTCGGCGTGCCGTGCTTTGGCACACCATTGAGCAACGAAGGCGGGGCGATTCATGTGGATGGTGAAGGCACGCTGATCACCACCGAATCGGTGTTGCTCAACGCCAATCGCAATCCGGACATCAGCAAAGCCGAGATGGAAGACATCTTCACTCGCCTGCTGGGCGTGAAGAAAACCATCTGGCTGCCGGGCGATCCGGATTACGTGACCGGCGACATGACGGACGGCCACGTTGATGGTGTCTGCGCCTTCGCCCGTCCCGGCGTGTTGCTGGTGGACGCGACCCACGACAAACAGTCGGTGTACGCCGAAGTCGCCCGGGAAAATCGCCGCGTGCTGGAACTGGCCACCGATGCCCAGGGCCGCAAGTTCAAGTTGATCGAGTTGTACGAAGCCACCGATGCCGTGGACACCGAAGCCGAAGTGTTCTGTGCCTCCTACACCAACTTCTACATCGCCAATGGCGCGATCATCATGCCGGCCTACGGCATCGACGCCGACCACGCGGCGGCTGAAGTGTTGGCCCAAGCGTTCCCGGGGCGCGAAGTGGTGCCGGTGCGCATCAATCACCTTGCCCATGGCGGCGGCGGGGTGCATTGCATCACCCAGCAACAGCCCGCCTGGCCGGTGGAGGGTTGAAGCCATGACCCTGTTGACGATTGCTACCACCCAGATGCCGTGCACCTGGGATTTGCAACACAACCTCGATCAAGCCGAGCAGCTTGTGCGTGAGGCCGCAGCGAAAGGCGCCCAGGTCATCCTGTTGCAGGAGCTGTTTTCCACGCCGTATTTCTGCATCGAACAGAGCCATAAACACCTGGCCCTGGCCGGAGAATATCGGGACAGCCCGGTGCTCAAGCGCTTTGCCGCATTGGCCAAGGAGTTGGGGGTTGTATTGCCGCTGAGCTGGTTCGAGAAGGCCGGTAATGCTTACTTCAACTCCCTGAGCGTGGCCGATGCCGACGGGCGTTTGCTGGGGGTGTATCGCAAGACCCACATCCCCAACGCCATCGGTTATCAGGAGAAGGAATACTTCAGCCCCGGCGATACCGGTTTCCGGGTCTGGGACACCGCGTTCGGACGCCTCGGCGTGGGCATCTGCTGGGATCAGTGGTTCCCCGAAACCGCCCGCTGCCTGGCGTTGATGGGTGCCGAAGTGTTGCTGTTTCCCACGGCCATCGGCTCTGAACCGGGCTGCGCAGCGCTGGATTCCCGCGACCATTGGCAGATGACCATGCGCGGGCATGCGGCGGCCAATCTCTTGCCGGTGGTGGCATCGAATCGCGTCGGCCGAGAGGCGGCGACCACCGATCCGACCTTGCAGATGAGCTTTTACGGCTCGTCGTTTATCTGCAACCACAAGGGCAAGTTGCTCGCCGAGGCCGACCGCGACAGCACCGGTGTGCTGGTGCACAGCCTGGACTTGTCGCTCATGCGCGAAGAACGCCTGAGCTGGGGCATTTACCGCGATCGCCGTCCGGACATGTACGGCGCGCTGTTGAGCCAGGACGGCCGTCATCTCCATTCTCGCTGGGCCACTCAAGGGGTTTGATCATGCGCATTGCCAACCGATTGTTGCTCGCCGCCCTGACACTCGCGTGTGCCGCGCCGTCGCTGCACGCCGAAGAGAAAACCCTGCGGCTGTACAACTGGGCCGACTATTTTGCCGAAGACACGTTGAGCAAATTCACCGCCGAAACCGGGATCAAGGTGATCTACGACGTCATGGATGGCAGCGAAACCCTGGAAGCCAAGATGCTCGCCGGCGGCAGCGGTTATGACCTGATCTTTCCCGGCGACACCGTGTCCGAGCGATTGATGCGCGCCGGCAGTTTGCTGCCCCTGGACCGCTCGAAACTCACTGCCCTGGATGACGTCGAACCCGGCTTGCAGAAACTGCGCACCCATTACGAGTACTCGAGCAAAGCGACCGTCCCTTACACCTGGGGCACCATCGGCCTGACCTATAACGCCGAGCAGATCAAACAGCGCCTGGCGGACGCGCCGGTCAACAGCCTCGACATGTTGTTCAAACCGGAACTGGCGGCCAAATTCGCTGACTGCGGCATCTCGATGATCGACTCGTCGGACGAAGTGCTGGCGGTGGTGCTCAATTACCTCGGTCGCGATCCACGCAGTGCCAAGCCTGAAGACCTGGCAGCGGCGAGCGACCTGCTGATGAAACTGCGGCCGTACATTCGCAAGTTCCAGTCGCAACCGGTGACCGACCTGGTGAACGGCAACCTGTGCCTGTCCCTCGGCTACAGCGGCGACATGACCCAGGCGCAACGCACCTCGGACAGTGCCGGCAAGAAGACCTCGTTCCAGTACCGCATTCCTCGCGAAGGCACGACAGTGTGGATGGACACCATGGCGATTCCGGTGGATGCCAAACATCCGGAATACGCCTATGCGTTTATCAACTTCGTCATGCGCCCGGAGAACATGGCCGCCATCAGTAATTTCACCGGCTACCCGACCTCCAATGTGAAGGCGCGCCCTAACGTCGATGCGGCGATGCGCAACAATCCTGATATTTACCTCGACGAGGCTACCTATGCGCGGCTGATTCCCGGCAAGGACATTCCCCAATCCGATATGCGGGCGCGGATGCGCACCTGGACCAAGTTCAAAACGGCCACTGCGAAATGACTTCACACAGGGAGCAATACATGTCGACGCGTCGCGAGTTCATCAAGCAGGTTTCGGTGGTTGCCAGTCTGGGCGCCGCCGTGTCCATGGGCCTGACGCCGTCGCTCCTGCAAGCGGCAACCCCGGGCATCTGGCACATGCCGGATGAGGGCGATAAACACCAACGGGCCTTCATCGCGTTTGGCGCCCAGGAAGCCATTTGGGAGGATTTCACTGCCGACGTGCAAGCCGCCATCGGCTTGATCGCCCGCACCATCGCCCGTTATGAACCGGTGACCGTGTTCTGTCGCCAGCGCGAGCGGGAGCTGGCCGAAGAGCATTGCGGCACCACCAACATCACCTACGTCATCACCGAACTCGACGACATCTGGATGCGCGACATCGGCGCCAACTTTGTGGTCGATGGGCAAGGCGAACTGGGCGCCGTGGACTTCAACTTCAACGGTTGGGGCAACAAACAACAGCATCGTAAGGATGCGAAGTTGGCGGCTTTGGTCGCGCGGAACGCCGAGGCGGAGTATCTGCGCAGCGAACTGGTGGGTGAGGGCGGTGCGATCGAAGTGGACGGTCACGGCACCGGGATCATGACCGAAAGCAGCTGGATCAATAGCAATCGCAACCGCGACTGGAGCAAGGCCGAGGTCGAGCAAGAACTGAAGGCTCGCCTGGGTTTGCGCAAAATTATCTGGCTGCCGGGAATCAAAGGCAAGGACATCACCGACGCCCACGTCGATTTCTATGCGCGCTTCATCAAGCCGGGCGTGGTCATCGCTAACCTCGACAACGACCCTGCGTCATTCGATTACAAGGTCACCCGAGCGCATTTGCAGATTCTGCAAAACGCCACGGACGCCGATGGCCGCAAACTCCAGGTGCACACCGTGTCGCCACCGCTCAAACCGCGCCAGAGCAAGTTCAACCGCAACAACCCGGATTTCGCGGCGGGCTACATCAATTACTTTGTGATCAACGGGGCGATCATTGCGCCCGAGTTTGGTGACAAAGCGGCGGACGCAAAGGCTTTTGAGCTGTTGTCCGGGCTCTATCCAGACCGCGAAGTGGTGCAGCTCAACATCGATGCCGTGTCTGCTGGAGGTGGCGGAATTCACTGCGTAACCAGCCATCAACCGTTCGTCTAGGGACAAGTGGCTGTTTTAAAACAAAAATATGCGTAAGGGGGCTTTTCATACGCGGCGAAAGTTGATAAATTTCCGCCCGCTCTTGCAGGGGCGTCGCCAAGCGGTAAGGCAGCAGGTTTTGATCCTGCCATGCGTTGGTTCAAATCCAGCCGCCCCTGCCATATTCCTTATAGAAAGGGGACAGATCGAATGATCTGTCCCCTTTTTCGTTCTGCATTGTCAAAGTTTATAGCTGAGCAGGCTGCGTCAGCCACGTCCCCACCACGCGCCGATCCAGCTCTTCCCAATCTGCCATCCCCAGCACCCGTGTGGTGTTCAGGCCACGCAAATAACCGCGCAATTGATGGGCCGTGGTGCGCACTCGTTCCGAATCGGGCGGGTTTTCACCCAACACGGTTTCGTACTCGACCAGGTATTCAGCCACCCGGTCGCGGAACTCGGGCAGGACAGCATCGCGGATCAGGTCAAACGTGCGCACGGGGAAATCCTTTTAGTTGTAGTCGGGCTGTCACGCAGTCTGCACGCGGCGCAACTATTGGTTCAAGCAATAGTGACCATCAAGAATCACAAGTTCTTCTTTGCCGGGCAAACGCCGAGAATCACCCCATCGAAGCCGCTGACAGCTTAGCGCTTTAAACCCTGCTCCTTTGGTTGGCCGCAACCAACCAATTCCTTGCCCCGCACCTCTTGAGGTCGCGGGGCTTTTTTTTGCGCTCGATACTGCGATTGCCAGTATGGTCATGCGCAAGTAGGGTTAACGGTTTCCCCGCCGCGCAGGAACTGTCATGACCTAGTTTTCCGACCCCGAAGCTGTCGCCCGTTACGCCGAAGGCCCCGTGAGATTGGTGCCTGGTTTCGAATCCCTGCAACGCATGGCGATGCTGCTCCTGCGTGAAAGCGTGCCTACGGCAGGCCGTATCCTGGTGCTCGGCGCGGGCGGGGGGCTTGAGTTGAAGAAGTTTGCGGATGCTCAGCCGCAGTGGCGTTTCGTCGGCGTCGATCCCTCCGCCGAGATGCTGAAACTGGCAGAGGCCACCTTGGGCGCGCACACAGAACGTGTCGAGCTGCATGAAGGCTTCATCGATACCGCGCCAGAAGGGCCGTTTGATGCTGCCACTTGTCTGCTGACCTTGCATTTCATCCCGGCTGAAGAGCGCTTGCGTACGCTCAAGGAAATCTGGCGCCGCTTGTTACCCGGTGCGCCGCTGATTGTGGCGCACCACAGTTTCCCGCAATCACCCGACGAAAAATCCCGCTGGCTGAAGCGCTATGCCGCCTATGCGGTGGACTCGGGCGTACCTGCTGCGGACGCTGAACGCGCCATCGCAGCGATCAGCAGCAACCTGCCGGTGCTGTCGCCCGAAGAGGACGAAAGATTATTGAGGGCGGCGGGTTTCGAGGCGGTTGAAGTGTTCTATACCGGGTTCACATTCAAAGGCTGGATGGCTTACAAACCTGCCTGACGTGCCGGCGGCGCCCTGAACCTGGCAGCATCCCGCACCGGTGGCATCCCGAACAGCCGCGCATATTCACGGCTGAATTGCGACGCGCTTTCATATCCCACGCTGAAGGCGATGGAAGCGGCGTCGCGAGGGTCGAACAACAGCAGCCAGCGTGCCCTGAGCAGGCGCAGGCGCTTTTGGTACTGAATGGGCGTCATGCCGCTGGTGGCTTTGAAATGGCGATAGAACGCTGCGACGCTCATATCGCTCATTGCCGCCAGTGGCTCTACGCGAAAGGGCTCGGTGTAGTGCTCGCGGATCCACAGGGTGGCACGCCGGATCTGTTCCAGTCGGCCATCCGGGCGCGCGATCTCCCGCAGCATGCCGCCGAGCGGCCCTTGCAAGACCCGAAACAGAATCTCGCGCTCGATCATCGGCGCCAGCACCGCCGCCTCGTTGGGGCGATCCATCAGCCGCATCATGCGCAGCCATGCGTCAATCAGTTCAGGCGGTGCGGTCACTGCACTGAAGCAGTGGGCAAGGGATTGCTCGCCCGACTTGACCTCGTCAGCCAACAGCGTGGCGATGACGCAAGGGTTAAGAGTCAGGCTCAGCGCCAGGTACGGTTCGCCCGGACCACTGGGGTAAATCTCGCCGGTGGCTGGGACATCCACCGGCACCAGGAAGTAGGTGAGCGGCCGGTATTCCAACACCTGATCGCCGATGGACAAGGTCTTGGAGCCTTGCAGCACCAGGTGCAGCATCGGCTGATACACCTGATTCGCACACGCCTCGGCCCGCACCATCGCCACGCGCGCCAGCCCGGTGTCCGTCCACTTATTCTGCGCACGCATCACGATGCTGCGCAGTTCATTCATCGCTTCGTTCATGGGATTGAACATGGCGCAGTGCCGCGCACAACACAAGGCGTGTGAGAAGAATAGGCAATCATCGGAGAAAAACCGGCAACGGCCTGAACGTCGTATGCCCGAATACTGAGGACCACACTTCACTCTTCTGCACAGGTCATCCCATGAAACTCGAAGGAAAAATTGCCGTTGTCACTGGCGCATCGAAAGGTATCGGTGCGGGGATCGCCAAGGCGCTTGCCGCGGCAGGCGCGACGGTCGTCGTGAACTATGCGTCGAGTAAAGTCGATGCCGACGCAGTGATCGCCCAGATTCAAGCGCAGGGCGGAACGGCTGTCGGCGTCCAGGCAGACATGAGCAACGGCGCCGACGTCATCCGGCTGTTCGATACCGTCAAGAGCACCTACGGGGCGCTGGATATCCTGGTGAACAACGCCGGTGTGGCCGTGTTCCAGATGATCGACGACCTCACCGAGGAAGCGTTTCACAAGCAATTCAACCTCAACGTGCTCGGCTACCTGCTGGCGGTTCGTGAGGCCGTGAAGCTGTTGGGACCTTCGGGCAGCATCATCAACATCAGCTCGATCCTCAGCACCGATCCCTATCTCGCTTCCAGCGTCTATTCGGCCACCAAAGGCGCGGTCGATACCTTGACCTTCGCCCTGGCCAGGGAGCTTGGGCCACGCGGGATCCGGGTCAACTCGATCCTGCCCGGTCACACCAATACGCCGGCCACCGACGGCAACTTCGCTGGTGAGTTTGGAGAAAAGCTTATCGCGGGCACGCCGCTGGGTCGCTTTGGCGAGCCGGAAGACATCGCACCATTGGCTGTATTCCTGGCCTCCGGGGATGCGCATTGGGTGACTGGCGAATCCATCAGGGCTTCGGGTGGCGTACGCGGGGTTGGCTACTAAAAAGCAGAAACAGGCAGGATTGCAGCAGAAACGACGGCGCTCACTGCGAAGGCGAGGGGTACTGTGGTGATACCACTCAATCAGCATCTGAATCGGTGAGGCCTTCCATGCTCGATCATATTTTTCTCTCGGTCAGCGACGTTGACCGTTCCATCCGTTTCTACACCGCCGCGCTGACGCCGCTCGGCATCACCGGACGTCTCGATTATGACGGCAAGGACGGCCCGCCCGGCCACCCGGACCTCAAGGGCTTTGGTGCCAACGGGCGGGTCTTCTTTTGGCTGCGCGAAGGCGTCGTCGAGGGGCGGGCGGTGCATGTGGGGTTTGTGGCGAAGAGCAAGGCTGAAGTCGATGCCGCCTATGCCGCCGCCATCGACAGCGGCGCGGTCGACAACGGCGCCCCGGGTGCACGTCTGCACTACGATCCGAACTATTACGCGGCCAATGTTCTCGACCCGGACGGTTACAGCCTCGAATTCGTCTACAAAAACTGGCAGCACGCCCAATGAAAACATTAATGATCTACGGCGCGACGGGCTACACCGGGCGCATGGCCGCCGAGCACGCCAAGGCTCAAGGGCTGGACGTTGTGATCGCCGGGCGCAATGCCGACAGGTTGGCCTCCCTCGCGACACAACTGGACGTGCCTTACCGCGTATTCAACGCGGATGCTTCGGCAGACCTGACCGGCATTGGCGTGCTGCTCAACTTCGCCGGGCCTTTCGCCCAAACGGCTGGCCCGTTGATCAATGCCTGCATCAAGGCGGGCGTTGATTATCTGGACATCACCGCCGAGATCAACGTCTATCGGCTGGCGGAGCGATTGGGCGGGCAGGCAGCCGAGGCAGGTGTCATGTTGCTGCCCGGCGTCGGTTGGGACGTGGTGCCGACCGATTGCCTGGCGATGCATGTCGCGCGTCGGGTACAAAATCCGCAGTCGTTGAAGGTGGCGCTGCAAGTGCCGGGTTCCATGTCGCGGGGATCGGCCATGAGCGTTGGTGAAATCATCGGCGCGGGGCTGTTGGCGCGGGTTGACGGTCAGCTCGTCGCCACCCCTGGCGCCCAGCCACACGACTTCGATTTTGGCGATGGCCCGGTCGTGTGCGCGCCGTTGTCGTTCGGCGACCTGGTGACTGGCTGGCACTCCACGGGAATTCCCGACATCGCCATGTTCGTGCACATCAGCGGCGATGCGTTCCCCGAAGGCGATCTGTCGCAACTCCCCGACGGCCCCAATGCCGAGCAGCGAGATGCCCACCGCGCCCGTGCAGTGGCTGAGGTCACCGGCGCTGACGGCCGGGTTGCGCGCTCGGTGATCGAGACCGTCAACGGCTACAGCTACACGCCATTGGCCGCCGTGGAAGCGGCACGCAGGGTATTGACCGGCGAACGGCGAGCCGGTTTTGAAACGCCAGGGCGCGTGTTCGGAATGGGGTTTGCCGAGACGATTGCGGGGACGACCGTTACCGATTTTTAGGACGCTATTCTGAGGCTGAAATAAAAAAAGCGGCCCTGAATTCCAGAGCCGCTTGGGACTGTCATGCAATGCGATAACGCGAAGCGGGAGTACCGGTTTGCGTCGCGGCGAAGAGTGTCGAGCTGGCAGCGGCGTATTCGTCCCACAGGCGCTGGTCTTCCACCGAAGGCCAGGTGATCGCTTCACCGTTGTCCAAGCCGGCCAGTGCGGCGTCGACGCAGTTTTCAGCGCTCATCACAGTGTCTTTTCCGAGGGCCGACAGCGGCACGCCGGAGACGCCTTCGGTCCAGATTTCGGTGGCGGTCGAGGCCGGAAGCACCACCTGAACCTTCACTTTCGAATCGGCTTTGGCCAGTTCGTCCTGAATGCCCCGGCTGAAGGCCAGCACATAGGCTTTGCTGCCGCTGTACACGGAACTGATCGACCAGGACTGCACCGCCAGCACCGACGCCACGTTGATGATGGTGCCCGCGTTACGCGAAACGAAGGCGGGCAGGGCGGCTTGGGTCAGGCGGGTCAACGCAATGATGTTCAGCGACACCTGGGTCATGGAGTCATCGATGGACGAGTCTGCCAGCGGGCGCAACTTGGCGAGGCCGGCGTTGTTGATCAGCAGTTGCACGCTGGCATCGCTGCTCAGGACCTGTTCCACCTTGGCGACATCCGCCTCTTTCTCGAGATCCGCGACCAGGCTCCGGACGTTGACGCCGTAGGTGCTGGTCAGTTTTTCGGCCAACGAGGCCAGGCGATCGGCCCGACGAGCCACCAACACCAGGTCATAACCCCGCGCCGCCAGGCGGTCAGCGTACACGGCGCCGAGGCCTGAGGATGCGCCCGTCACAACAGCGGTTTTCTTCGAGATAGTCATGGTCTTGCCTCTTTAGGTTTAGTGCTAAAGCTAATAGTTGAGGCCGCAAGTGTAAGATCGAATGACAGGGGCTTGTCAATAGTGTTGTGCTCAACCATCATCTCGCAATGAACAAAATTCCTGGCAACTCCACAGCGACACACGACGTACTTCAGGACAACATTGAAGAGAAAACCGCCTTCGATGCCCTGGTGTGCACCAATACAGCCCTCAGGCTCGCGGCGCGCCGCTTGGGAAATCTGTACGACGAAGCGCTCGCGCCCGTAGGGTTGAAGGCGACGCAGGTTTCACTTCTGACGGAAACAACGCGGATGGCGGTGGCGAACGGAGGAAAGGCGCCGACCTTGCAAGATCTGGCGGCCAAGCTGGCGATTCAGATTTCAGCCCTGACCCATGCCCTTAAACCACTGATACGGGATGGCCTGGTCGAACTTCAACCAGACGAACAGGACCGGCGCACCAAGCGCGCCGTTCTGACCCCGGCAGGCACCGCGCTCTTGCAGGAGGCAATCGTGCACTGGGGCACGGCCAACCGGCGCGTCGAAGAAGTCTTGGGGGCCGAGGCGGCAGCGTCACTGCGCACCGTTGCCGATTACGTGGCCTCGGACGAGTTTCTTTCTGCCTACCTCGGGAACTGAAAGGCGATCAGCCGAACGTCGGCCGTACCCACGGCGGCGCGATTTCCACCAGTTGGATGCCATGCTCGCGCAGCAGATACCGTTGTGACAGGGTGTAGGAATGCAGCGCGGCCTTGGTCGCCGAATAGACCGCCGTCACCGCCATCGTGACGAAGCCGAGCTCCGACGAGACGTTCACGATGACCGCATCAGGCTGGGTCTTCAGGTGTTCGACGAGTGCCGAACTCTTGCGGATCGGGCCGAGCAGGTTGGTGGTGACGGTCGACAGCGCCAGTCCATGCATTACCCGACGCGTTCGTCTTCCATTGGCTGGCGTTGAGGCGACGACTTGGCTTGTGCGTGTGCACGGGAGCGTCCGACCCAATCAGCAATTGATTCCGGCACGACTGGAGGTTCAGGGCATTCACCGATCAGTGCGAAAATTCGGGCAGGGTCTACGACTTTGCGCGTGCGGTCGATCAACAGCGCCTTGACGTTAGCCACGGCCGACACTTTCGCTCCGACCATGAAGACATGCTGGAAGTAAAACCACTTTTCATCCCAGTAAAGCAGTTCGGTTTTAACTTCAAATCGCTGAAACAGCTTTATCGATTTTCTGTATTCAATATCAACATTGCCTACCAGGGGCATCCAGCCGTTTTTCAGAATCCCTCCAAGCGTGCCAACAGACCACAGGAAATGCAGGCGGCCGAGGTCGGCAAGTGACAGGAAGCGCCCGTTATTGATGTGCATGTTCAAATCAATGTCGAGCGGTGCAGCGGTGAATCCAATCGCCGTCGCATTTGTGAAGTGAGTAGGTTTGCGCCATCGCATCACAGCACCCACCAATGACATGACGAATAATCTGAAAAACAGGTTCATGGATTAACGGCCTCGATGGAACGTGAAAAGTTGTCGTTGTAGAGGGATTTCATTTTGGCTCGATCGATCTTTCCACTGGTCGTCTTGAACAACTGGCCAGCGGCAATGATGTCGATGCTGGATATGTAGATGCCCAGTTCGTCACTGATTTTTCTGCGGATAATTTGAGTCAGGCTGGATGGGTCATGGCCTTTGGCAGGGACGATCAGTAATGCACATTCTTCGCTGTCTGACCCGATCAGCGGAACGGCTGCAACGCCTCGAACACCCTCGACTTCAGCGGTATAACTTTCAATGTCATTGGCGAAGTAATTGGCGCCATTAATGATGATGACTTCCTTGCTTCGGCCGACGACATATAAATTTTGCTCGAACAGGAAGCCTATATCCCCAGTCAAAAACCAGCCGTTTTCAAGCATCGCAGCGGTATTTTTCGGATCATTATCATAGGCGCAACATACGGAATTCCCTTTCAGCGCAATCTCTCCGAGCAGAAGCGGGGTATCCACAAAATGCGAGTTGTCGACGCGAATGCTGACCTCTACATGACGAATGGGTTTTCCGCAGGAGACGATCTCCTTGTTCCCTGAAGCATCGCTATCTGCAAGTACAACCAGTCCGTTGTTCAGTGCGTCACGATCGACGAACACACTGCGCATGCCTTCACCCACGGCGGTGAACGTTGCACCCAAAGTCGCTTCGGCCATCCCGTAAAGGGGCATGATCGAGTTTGCGGTGAAGCCGTAAGGCGCAAAAGCCTGCGTAAAAGCACGCATGACTTTAGGGTTGATGGGTTCAGCCCCGCTTGTGGCAGAGCGCCAAGTGGTTAAATCCAGGCCCGACAGGGCATCAGTCTTGAATCGCTCCAGACAATACTTGTAGGCAAAATTCGGCGCAGGTGAAATCTTCAAGGAAAAGTCTGAAATGGCTTTTAACCAGCCAAGCGGTGCTTTTACAAAGTCTGCGGTTCGCATGATGTAGGAGTCAGAGCCGGCAAACACGGGCAACAGCAGCCCGCCGATCAAGCCCATGTCATGAAAGAACGGCAGCCACGTCACGCCGGCAGACTCGGCGTTCATTTCAAACGATTCGCACATTGCGGCGACATTCAGAATCAGATTTTCTTGCGTGACAACGACGCCTTTCGGGTCCGAAGTACTGCCCGAGGTGTACTGGATCAACGCGGTGTCGCTGATAGCGTTCGGGCGCTCAAGTGGTACTGCCGCAGCGCTCTCGCTCAGGGCACTGAACTCGTCAAGCGTTTGCACGATTGAAGAACTATGAACGCCAAGAGACTCTCTGACTTCCTCACTGACCGATTCGGAAACCAGGAACCTGTGGATCATGGACTGTCTGGCAATCAAACCGACGCGCCTGTAGAAACCCTGCAGCGGTGAAAAGGGCTGTGGCGGTGCGATTGGGACGGGAACGCCGCCGGCCAACAAGATGGCAAAGAAGCTTTCTATAAAGCTGAGTTCGTTGAAAAAAATCAGTCCCACTCGTTCATTTAATGTCACGTGCCCGCGCATAACACTGGCCCTCGCCTGCGCGCTTTTATAAAGTTCGGCATGACTCAAAAATGACGAAACCTTGCCATTCTTAAGGACATGAAATCCTCGCCCCGGCGACAGCTCGGCGGTACGAGCAAGTGCAGTCAATATCGTATTCACATCATTCCCTGATTCTGCAATGGACTAAAAAACGCCTTGCCGTCTTTTGGCTGACGGCAAGGCGTCAGATCAACGACCCATCAATGAGTGGCGAGCGATTCTTCCCGGTTGATTTCAACCAATACCTGAACAGCCGCAATCAACTGCCCGGCGGTTTCGATCGTATAAGTCGCGTCATCGGGCATTTCGATGTTGTATTTTTTTTCAATCATCAAAATCATTTCGACGATCTTCATCGATGTCACGCCAAGGTCCC
Organism: Pseudomonas sp. NPDC096950; assembly: GCF_044762525.1. Lineage (NCBI taxonomy): Bacteria > Pseudomonadati > Pseudomonadota > Gammaproteobacteria > Pseudomonadales > Pseudomonadaceae > Pseudomonas > Pseudomonas sp. NPDC096950. The sequence continues at coordinate 329,609 of NZ_JBIWEL010000001.1, forward strand.
TGATACTGGTACTTGTCGTCACCGAGCCGGCTTCCAGCCCAACAACTTTGGTGACAATGTCCAATACTTCGAATTCAATTTCGTTCACAAACAGCTCCATCGCGGCTAACTTCATAGTTGATATACAACAACGTTCTATGCGGGACTTTTGTCTGCCCGCTAAAAACAGCTTCAGGCTCAATCACAATCCACGACGCTTCACCCAGGGCCACCAGGTCGCCGGCAGGCGTCAAGAGTCGTGCTTCAGCTTTAATCATATTGCCGGTCATCGAGACGATCTTTCCAACCAGCCGGTACGCTGCAAATGACTCGCAAATACTGATGAAGCGTACTCGCAGGCCCATCGTCACTGCCATTTTGCCGGTGAAGGCCATAATAGCTCTTCCCATGGCCTCATCCAGGACAGTAGAAACAATGCCACCGTGGACAATGCCTGGATAAGATTCGTACTGACGACCCAGAGATACCGGTGCATATACTTCGTCCAGACCGTCGACAAACTCTAACTTCAAACCGATATCATTTTGCGTGCTGCATCCAAAACAATTCGATGTGACATCAGCCTCTTCTACAAGAGCGTCTTTCATGATGCATCACCTACATTCTGGCGCGGATCTCGGACTTCAACGAGCGTGTATCAACGATTGCTTTATTGCCGGTGAGGTTGCGCAAGGCGCGGTACACATTGGCATCACCACGCTCATTGTCGTCGTCGCCCACCACATCCTGTTCAATGGTCTTGACCGAGTCGGGTGAGTCCGCATTCGGGAAAAACAATCCAGCAGGGTGCTTGACGCCATAAGAGGCATCAATCAGCCAGACGTACGCCATCTTTAGCGCTTCCAGCATATTGACGTCGCTTTCCTCGCACAGCTCTTTGCAGAAGACATAGAACGCCTTGGCATGACGAGATTCGTCCTTGCTGAGCAAGCGCCAGATTTTCTTCAGCGTGGGTTCATTGGTGCGATGGGCACGCAAGTTGTAGTAGTTGGCCGCTCGGTACTCGGAAATCACGTTCATCATCAGCGTGGCGGAAGGGTAGTCACCCACCTCATACGGTTTACGCGTGAACATGGCGTGCTTCGAGCGAACCTCGATGCCCAAGTGCTTCAGGTATTTGGCTTGGACCAAAGCGTGTCGCGCTTCTTCAGCCCCCCACATCAACGACCATGTGGAAAAGCCAAACTCGTCACGCCACTCGTTAAGAAAGTTGTGTGACCCAGGCAAGGTCGTATGCTCTACAACGGCGCCATCGTGAAGCAGTTGAATGTCTTCGTCGGTCAGCAAGCTTCTATCAATGTTGGAGAAGTCACCGATTTCTGACCATTCCCACCGTGATTGTTCGAACCAGTCAAAAACTTCGCTGAACTTATTATCTAGATAAAATTCTTTGATGTTGTGTTTTGACTGGAGTGTCGTAAAAGCGAAAATCGCTTTTTCGATGACCTTTTCAATATCGGGGATTGGAGTTGCGGTCGACACGACACCTTGAACATCGTATTTGACCGAGTCTCCGAGGGCGCACACTTGTGGGTTATCGCTAACCAGTAATACTCGGGTGCTGACCAACAGGCCGGGTTTTTTTACAGCTTCCAACACTTGTTCAACTTCATGTAACTGCTCGGAAGCAATCAGAATAACCGAGCAGCTGATGTCCTCCGGACTAACATCATTGATAAACTCATGAATGGCTTTTTCGACGACAGCGTAACCCTTGCGATCAACTAGCGAGATCGCGGAGGAATTAACGTTACCGGAATGAAGGTAAAAGATATTCATAGAAGTCCTTTGCAATGTTTACATCTCCATATCGGCACTCGAGCGTGCCGTGTCAGCGCCATGACCTAGCGGTCAACTTTTAGACCATAAATCATCCTGTGGTCACGGCGCGGCGCAGTATATAGACGTTGGATCCAATAAAAAGGGCCAAATCAGGAGTATTTTATAGACGTTGGTCTAATTGCCTTAATGATTAGATTGTGATAAGTGGTGGCTAAGCGCCGCCATCTTCGAAGGAGTTTGCTGTGAGAACGGAACGAGCGTCTCACTTAGTTCATGTCGAAGTGTTCATCGATCTTCGAGAATTGCGGATGCTTACCGACGGTAGTGCTATGTTATGGGCTTGCCGCGCCGACACGTTGAGTATCGTTTTCCTGCGGCAATAATGGGATAAAGTATCAAAGACCTGGATGCATTCCGGTATTTAATAACGACAGGGAAATAAATAAATGCCTAATGCGGTTTTTGTCAGCAGAACTATTTTGTTTGGTGATTGTGATCCGGCGGGGGTCGTTTATACCCCGCGATTTTCATACTTTGCAGTTGAAGCCGTTTATGTAGCACTTGATAAATGGTTGGGGGCGCCCGGGCTTAGAACGTTGATGGGATTTAATATATTGCCGCCGGTACGTGCCATGTCTTTGGAAATGCTGACTTCCTTGTCTTGGGATGATCAGTTGAATATCAAGGTCAGTGTGGCCAGGTTAGGGGATCACTCCTTTACCTTTTTGGTCGAAGGGTTTGTCGGTGATGAGACATTATCGTTTGTCGCGAATATCACTCATGTTTGCGTCTCGCCTGAAACCAGGCAGGTTGTCGCTCTTCCAGAACAGCTGAGAGCGCTTCTTTCATAACTGGACTGGAGTCTGCCCGGCCTGCTCCGCAAACCATTGCATGATCACCCCGCACGCCGGATGGCTCGCCGCCGACGGCTGTGGGCACAGCGAATAAATCCCCCGCGTCTTCAACGGCTGGCCAAACGGCACCACCAATATCCCGCGATCCAGCGACTCCTGAGCCAGGGTCAAATCCGTCATCGCCACGCCCAATCCCCGTGCCGCGGCATCCAGCGCCAACTCATCGAGGTTGAAGGGTATGTGCCGGTAATCCTTCAGCGATTTGCCGCCATTGGCCGCCAGCCAATCGATCCACGCCTGTTTGTCCGCCGAGCGATGCAGCAGGGCGAAGCGTACAAGATCGTCCATCGAATCCAGTGGGCCGAGGCCTGGCGCACACACCGGCACCAGCGCTTCTTCGAACAGGGTCAGGCTGGCCGGATCGCTCGACGGTTCGGGCAGATAGAGGATGTAGGCGTCGCTGTCGCTGGCCGGTTCGACGATCTCCGTGGCCACGGTTTCGATCGACAGGGAAACCTCCGGATAACGCAGGTAGAAGTCGCTCAATTTCGGCAGCAGCCAACGGACCGCCAGGGACACGTGCATACGGATGCGAAACGGGCGCTTCTGTGGGGAAAGCCGATCCTCCAGGGTTTTCAGTTGCTCCAGGATCTGGCGCGCACTGGCCAGCACCTGTTCGCCCTCGAGGGTCAGTTGCAGGCTGCGGCTGCTGCGCACGAACAGCAGCACGCCGAAGTGACTCTCCAACTGCTGGATTTTGCGGCTGACGGCACTTTGGGTCAGGCAGAGCTTTTGCGCCGCTTGGGTGAAGCTGCCCGAATCGGCAACCTCCACCAGCGCTTGAAGACCTTGGAGGGAAGGAACGTGGCGAATTTTATCCATGCGTTTTCAGAATAGTCCGATGATTTTATAACGTTGGTTGTATCACTACAGACCTTATAGATTCCAGCTATGGCTGCTGTTACCTGAAACGGCTCATGCGATTACTGCATGTGGCGACAGGTGCGGTGTGCCGAACGACAGTCAATGAGGTGATGCATGGAAAACGTATGTGGCTGGATTGCGCAGGCGGGAAACGCCCCGGTTCGTGATCGCTTGATCGGCACGCAAAAAGCCGATTGGCTGGTGATTGGCGCCGGGATTACGGGGCTGTGCGCCGCTCATTCGCTCGCCGAAATGCACCCTCAGAGTCGCATCGTGATCGTCGACCGGCAGCGCGCGGCGCAAGGCGCATCGGCGCGCAATTCCGGGTTTGTCGTGGCCCATGAACATCCGGCCACGGACGAGTTGTCGGGAAATCCGGGCTTCGCCGGATATGAAGTGGATACCGCGATTTCCCGCGCTGCCAGCGAGGAAGTCCGCCAGCGGATTGCCCGTCACGGCATCGACTGCGACTTCCGGGATGCCGGTTATTTCTTCGCCGTCAGCGATCCAGCCAAGTTGACCCACGTCGAAGCCAAGCTGCAAACGCTGCACGCTGTGGGCGCCTCGGCGCAGTTTCTGGAAGGTGAACAGCTCAAGCAAAAACTCGGTACCGGGCATTACCAGGCGGCGATCTGGTGCGGTAACGGCAACGGCTTGCTGCAACCAGCCAAATACGTGAAGGGCTTGCTCGACGTGTTGCCGCCGAATGTCACCCTCTACGAAAACACCGATATCACTGGGCTGGAACGTTCAGCTCAAGGACGCATTCGTGCCCAAGGCATCGAGGGCAGCATTGAGGCGAAGCAAGTGCTGGTGTGCCTGAACGCCTTCATCCCGCGCTCGGGAATCGCCGACAGCGGCACGTTCCCGATGGAGCTCAGCGCCAGCCTCACACGGCCGTTGACCGTCGATGAGTTTGAAGCGATGGGCAGCGTCGAGCCCTGGGGCGTGCTGTCCACCCGGCCACTCGGCGCCACGGTGCGGTTGACCCCGGACCGTCGCGTGATGATCCGCAACACCGCCGAATACCGCTCCCGGGATCTGTCCAACAACGATTTGCTGTTCCGCCGAAAACATCACGCGGTGGGCTTGCAACGCCGGTTTCCGTGGTTGACCGAGCAGGACATCCGATTCACCTGGACCGGTCATCTGAGCGCCTCGCGCTCCGGGCAACCGTTTTTCTCCAAAGTCGAGGAGGGCGTGTTTGCCGTGGCCGGCTGCAATGGTTCCGGCGTTGCGCGCGGCACCCTGTGGGGACGCTTGCTTGCCGAACTGGCCTCGGGCACCCATTCGCCACTGTTGGCGTCGGTGATGCAAAGAGCCCAGCCCGGCTGGCTGCCGCCCAAACCTTTGCTTGATATCGGTGCCATGCTGCGTATGCGTGTGGAGGCGGTCAGGGCCAGAACAGAAATCTAGAAAACCGGCTATCACAAACAAAAAAAGTTCTTCAAAAGGTGATCGAACATGCGCGTCCATCCTGTTTCCCTGGCGGTCTTACTCACGACGTTTTCGGCAGTCTCCTACGCCGACGAACAGGTCAATATTTCCAACTGGAGCGGCTACATCGCCGACGACACGTTACCCAGCTTCACCAAGGCCACCGGGATCAAGGCGACGTACGACATCCACGACAGCAACGAAGTCCTGGAATCGAAGTTGATGACCGGCAATACCGGGTATGACGTGGTCAGTCCGTCGAACCATTTCATGTCGCGGCTGATCAAGGCCGGGGCGATCCAGAAGCTCGACAAAAGCCAGCTGCCCAACTGGAAAAACCTTGACCCGGCGCTGATGAAAAAACTCGAAGTCAACGACCCCGGCAACCAGTACGGCTATCCCTACATGTGGGGCACCGCGGGCATCGGCTACAACGTCGAGAAAATCAAAGCGATCTTCGGCAACACCGATGTCACCCATTCCTGGAGCCTGTTTTTTGATGAAAACAACATCAAGAAACTCAGCCAGTGCGGCGTGGCGATTATCGATAACCCGACGCAGATCCTGCCGATCACCCTCAACTACCTGGGCCTGCCGCACCACAGTCACGAGCAGGCGGATTATGCGAAAGCCGAGCAGGCGCTGTTGAAGATCCGGCCATACATTCAGTACTTCCACACTTCCAAGTACGTTAGCGATCTGGCGAACGGCAACATCTGCGCGGTGATCGGTTTCAACGGCGACATCGTCCAGGCCGCCGCCAGCGCCAAGGAAGCCAAGAATGGCATCGACATCGCGTATTCGATCCCGGACGAAGGCTCGACCCTGTGGATGGACATGGTGGTCATGCCCAAGAGCGCGCCCCACGAGAAGAACGGCTACACCTACATGAACTATCTGCTTGAACCCAAGGTGATTGCCAACATCAGCAGCAGCGTGCATTACGCCAACGCCAACCTTGCGGCAGATGAGCTGGTCAGCCCGGACGTGAAACAAGACCCGGCGATTTACCCGCCGAAAACCGTGCTGGAAAAACTGTTCACCGTGGAAGACCTGCCGCCGGCCATCGCACGGCTGACAACGCGTCTGTGGAACAAACTGAAGACCAACACCTGAAACCGCATTCGCGAGCAGGCTCGCTCCCACACTGGATCATCGCCGAGCACATATTTTGTGCCCACCGCAGATCCCTTGTGGGAGCGGGCTTGCCCGCGAAAGCGGCTTCACATTCAACAGATGTATTGGCTGACACGACGCCTTCGCGAGCAAGCCCGCTCCCACACTGGATCGTCGCCGAATACACATTTTGCGCACACCACAGATCCCTTGTGGGAGCATCGCCGAGCACATATTTTGTGCCCACCGCCGATCCCTGTGGGAGCCGGGCTTGCCCGCGAAGAGGCCCTCACAGCCAACAAGCTACCGGACTGGTGTGCAATCCGCTCAATGACGCCACGACCCCTCGGGCAATTCCACCTGCCGTTCCGCCGCAGCTAACGCAGCCTTCAACCCTGCTTTATCCAGCGCAATGCAATAGGCAGGTTTCGCCCGCTCGAACCGCCAGCTCTCATCAAGATTGCCGGCATCCACTGCGTCAAATCCAATCCCGTCCAGCAACTTGATCACCAACGCTTTTGCCACCGGATCATCCGCCGCGACGGGCAGTGCGCGTCGATCCGGCGCGGCTGTCGGGCGGGCGTCTTGCAGCAAATCCTGGGCGAGGATGGCATTGAACACCTTGACCACATTGGAGTGGGGCAGGTGCTCGGCCAGCAGGCGACTGGTGGTGGTTTCGTAACGGTCCAGGGCGACGATGTGGCCGTCGCGTGCCGGATAGTAGTTGTTGGCATCCAGCACGGTTTTTCCCTCCAGCCACTGGGCCGGCACGCTGCGGTAGTGCTCCAGAGGGATAGCCACCAGCACCACCTCGCCAAACTGCGCCGCCTCTTCGGTGGTGCCGACCTGACTGCCGCGAATGCCGGCGAGCACGCTGCTCAGGGTCTGTGGGCCGCGTGAGTTGCTGAGCATCACCTCATGTCCCGCCGCGATGACCAGTTGCGCCACTGCGCGTCCGATAAAGCCTGCTCCAATGATCCCGATTCTCATGTCATTGCTCCGTTCATGGAAAGTAAGGTTCATGATGATTGCCAACCAGACGCAGATAAATAATCATCGGCTACTTAGTCTCGTTACCAGGAGTGTCGAATGATGGATCGCCTGACGAGCATGGGCGCGTTTGTGATGGCCGCGGAATCCGGGTCCTATGCCAGCGCCGCCGAGCGTCTCGACATGTCGCCGCAGATGGTCGCCAAGCATGTGGCCACGCTGGAGCAGCGGCTCGGCGCACGGCTGCTCAACCGTACAACCCGGCGCCAGAGCCTGACGGAGCTGGGCAGCGCTTACTACGAACGCTGCAAACACATCTTGAGCGAGGCCCAGGCCGCCGATTCACTGGCGCAGATCATGAACGACACCCCGCGCGGCAAACTGAGAGTCAGCGCGCCCGTGACCTTTGGTTCCTACAGCCTGATGCCCTTTGTCACGGAGTTCTTGCGCCAGCACCCCGAGGTGGAAATCGATCTGCATCTGACCGATCGCTTCGTCGATCTGGTGGAGGAGGGGTATGAAGTAGCGTTCAGGATCGGCCCCCTGGCCACGTCCAGTCTGACCGCCCGGCCGTTGGCGCCTTATCGATTGGTGGCCTGCTCGGCACCGAGTTATCTGGCTGAACGCGGAACGCCGAAAACTCCAGACGATCTCAAGCAGCATGAGTGCCTGGGCTACGCCTATTGGTCCCGCCCAGCGGATCGCGAGTGGGTGTTCTGCAAGGGCTCGACGGTTGAGCGTGTGCAAGTCGCCAGTCGATTGCACGTCAACGAAAGCAAAGCATTGTTGTCGGCCGCGCTGGACGGATTCGGGATTGTCCTTGGGCCAAAAGACTTTCTTGAGCCTGCCTTGCGCAGTGGCGAGTTGGTGCGACTGTTAGCGGACTACGAAGCGCCGAGCCGGCAGATGCATTTGCTTTACACGGCCAATCGCCAGAGAACCGCCAAACTCCGACGATTTATCGATGCGGCGCTGCTTCATTTTGCAACGCCCTGAGCAGGCTTACAGCGGCACGACCAGCGTCAGCCAAGTGTTCCAGCCCTCGGCGCGGTTCTCGGCCTCAAACTCGTAATAACCCTTGAGGTTGGCATACCAGAGCTCTTTGCCGACCTTGAAGAAGTGCCCGGCCTGGGGCCCGACGGCGCTGACTTTGGATTTGAAATCACCCTGGGTGGCGCCGCTGCCGCTATCCCCCGTGACCTGGTGGTAAACGTAGCCGACCACGCCCAAGTGCGTCTGGCTGGTGATGAAGTGCGAGGCGCTCAAGTCGAGGTGGGCGTCGATACCGTTTTTATAATCGATATCGGTGTTTTCCCAGTTGTAGGTCATGCCCGCCACGGCGGAAAACTCGTTGGTCTTGTCGAAGTAGGTGTAGCCGCCGCCTGCGTCAATAGAGGCATGGCCCAGTCCGGTGTTGACCAGTCGATCCGGGTCGTAGGCGCCGACGGGCAAGTTGCCCATGCTGTACGCCATGAAGTTGTGCACACCGTGGTTCCACTTCAAGGTGCCGAGCAGATAAACATCGCTCGCGCCCTTGAGGCTGTCATCCGTGCCCCCGGAAAAAGTCCGACCGCGCGGCCCGGTCAATGTGGCATCGACACTGGCTTCGGACCGGCCCACGGCGGCCACCACCGACACCGCCGCTTGAGCCCCCAGCAGCGGTTCGGCGAAGGTGTAAGTGGGGCTGGCGAACAGCAAATCCGCTTTCGCATCCAGCCCCACGGTGGTCCGCCCGCCGCGTGGGAAGGGTTTGCTTCCGCCTTCACTGGCACTGACATGGTAATAAACCAGCGGCAGGCTCCAGCCCGGCTCGGTCGGCGCCGCCGCCAGTGCACCGAACTGACCGGGCAGCCAGAAACTGATGCCGCCATCGTCCGCCTGTACGGTGACCGCAGGCAATAAGGCCATCAACCCAATCAGTTTTTTTGTTTTTGTCATCAGGGCCTCATTTGCCGACCGTTATTTGAATAATCCATGCACGGGAAGCAAGTGTAGGCGAATGTCTGGATTTGGCTTTCGAAGGTAAGGCATTTTGCTGGCCCCCAACCCCTCGCGTAATCGCCAGAATCGCCGCACTTTCAGATGGTTAGGTGAATTCAATTGCGCAATCTAGTGATCTCGCTGGCCCTGGCGAGCATTGCCATCCCGGTTGAAGCCAAGGAGCTGAAGCCCAATGATCGGTATATGTGCAGCTGGGGCGCGGGGACGGCGGCCCGGGCTCAGGAACTGAAGCTGCAGGGCGTTTCGCTGTATGCCGCACGGCAGAAGATCCAGGGTTACAAGTTCGACAAATCGTGGATGCGCATGATGGCCATGGGCATTACCGAGCAAACCTATGACAGCAAGTCGCGGTTCAAGCCGGAGGCGATCCGCAAGAGCTTTTATGAGGACTGCGTGCGCTACAAACTGGCCCGTAAATAAGCCGGCAACCGCTTGGCTGAACCAATGCTGTCGGGTTTCGATGTTTCATTATGTTTCGGGTGCAGGCACGGCTTAGGATGATGGCTTCGGGTGGTGCGTGGCCATGCTTGCAGCCAAAGGGAACGTCACAATGAAATCGAACCTCTTCAAAGTCGTGTTGATCGCCGGTGCGTTGTTCCTGAGCGCGTGCTCCGGTTCCGGTGTGACCACCAGCAGCTGTTTTTCCGATGGCTGCCAGCAGTTTGATGGCCGCACCAGCAACAAGCTGAACTTCGGCGGCAGTGCCATCGGCAGTAACTTCAACGAGTACAGCTCGGGATTGCTGCACGATTAAATTGAAGGCTTCGGTCTGGACGCGGGTCGTGATGAAATAGCCGCTCGTTTTTTCGAGAGCCGCTCCATGACCCGCGCTGCCGTACTGACATTCGCCTTATTGCTCACCACCGGATTGTTCGGCACCCAGGCCCGCGCGGCTGGCGATGCCGAGGCGGGCGGCAAGCTGTTCAGCCGCACCTGCGGCGGTTGTCATCAAGTCGGCGAATCGGCGCGGCCGGGCTTTGGTCCAGAGCTCAATGGCGTGATCGGGCGCACGGCCGGCAGCACCACGGGTTACCAGTACTCCGAGGCGATGAAATCCTCCGGCGTGATCTGGACCCGCGAAACTTTGGCCAAGTACATCGAAGACCCCAAAAGCGTGGTAGCCGGCACCCGCATGATCTTCTGGGGCATCAGCGATCCGGAAAAGATCGAAAACCTGCTGGCCTACCTGCAAACCTTTCAGCCGCAGTAATCCGAACCTGTGCATCAGCGAAACCGCAACGGAATCGCTTCCGCAAACGGATAAAACTGAAAGTACGGCTTGGCTTCGTCGATGACCCGCTGCACCGACGGCCGCTGGATCAACCGTTCAAAGTAGGCGCTCAAGTGCCCGCAATCGTTGGGGAACGGCTGCAGCGTGCTGGCATAGAACAACGCCGGGACCGCCGCGCAGTCGGCCAGGCTGAAGACCTCGCTGGCGACCCAGATCCTCGATGCCATCCGCCGCTCCAGCATGTAATACGCCGTGTTCAGCAAGACACGTTCCTTGGTCAAATCGCCGCGCAGGGAGAACAGGCGATCCGCGACAATCCGCTGCATCGGCCCCTGAACGTAGAGATCGAAAAAACGATCCCACAAACGCACTTCCAGCGCAGCCTCCCGATCCTCGGGAACCAACGGCTGCGGGCCAGGATAAAACCGGTCCAGGTATTCGATGATGATCGTTGACTCCGGCACGTCGCGCTGGCGCGTGTGATCGTGGATGACCGGGAACTTGCCGATCGGCCACAGCGCCTGAAGCTCGGCCCGATCGGCTTCGCTCGACAGATCAACAATCCTCTTTTCGAATTCAAGGCCATTTTCGTACAGCGCAACCAGCACTTTGTGGCAGTACGACGAGAGCGGATGGTAGTAAAGAGTCAGCGGCATCTTTCAGTCCTCGATGAACGTGTGCAGCCCACAACGTTGCAGTATCGACCGAGGTTCGGGGATGCGCGAGGCGAGCCTACCCAGCGGTCGCGGCGCCTGGAGAAAATTCGTCTGTCAGCAATACTCAAGGGTCGGCAATCACCCCGGGAGGCGACACCATGAACAAGGCAACGGATGCAGAGGAGGGCAGTAGCGCCTCTTCGTTGATCGACGCAAAAATCCACGAACTGGGCGATTGGCGCGGCGAAACCCTGGCGCACATCCGCGCGATCATCCACAAGGCTGACCCCGACGTGGTCGAGGAAGTGAAGTGGCGCGGCGTACCGGTGTGGTCCCACGCCGGCATCCTCTGCACCGGCGAGACCTACAAGGCTGTGGTCAAAATGACCTTCGCCAAGGGCGCCTCGCTGGAGGATCCTTCAGGCCTGTTCAATTCCAGCCTCGAAGGCAACACTCGGCGCGCCATCGATATTCACGAGGGCGAGAAGATTGATGAGGCCGCGCTGAAGGCGCTGATTCGCGCGGCCGTGAAGCTCAACACGTCGAAAGTGGCGAAATGAACAACCCTGTCACTGCGCAATAAAGTCACGAATCGCCCGAATGGTCAGCGCCGGCGCTTCTTCCATCAGCCAGTGACCGGCCCCTGGAATCACCACTTCCGTGACCGTGTCCGCCGCATTGCGCATCACGATGGCTTCGTTGTTGCCGAAGGATTTTTCGCCGCCGATGGCCAGCACTGGCATCGTCAGCCGCGTCTTTATCGACGCTTCGTTGTCCACGGCGTCCTGGCGAATGCTGCGAAACTGCGCGAAAGCCGCGTGCATGGCGCCGGGGCGAGCGTAGAGCTTGGCGTAATGCTGGCGGGTGGCTTCGTCCACTTTGGTGGGGTCGCCGGCGAACTCGTTCCAGAAGCGGTCCAGGTAAATGCGCTCGCGTCCGGCGACCAACCGTTCGGCATCTGGCCCGCCAAAGTCGAAGTGCCACAGCATCGGCGAGCGCACGATGTCATTCCAGGGTGGAACGCCCGGCACCGGCGCATCCATCACCACCAGACGATCGGTCAATTGCGGGTAACGCGTGGCGTAGGCGAAGGCGACCATGGTGCCGATGTCATGGCCGATCACCACCGCATGCTCGATCCCCAACGCGGCCAATACCCCACGAATATCCCCCGCCTGGGTTTTTTTGTCGAAACCGCTGTCCGGGATCGACGACAAGCCCATGCCACGCAAGTCCGGCACCACGACGGTGTGATCCTTGGCCAGGTCCGCGGCCAGCGGCGCCCACATGTCCCCGGTATCACCGAAACCATGCAACAGCACCACCGCCGGGCCTTTGCCGCCGACGCGCACATGCATCGTGACACCTTCCAACGGGATGTCCCTGGTGCGGAAGGCGGCGGGGAACGGCGTCACGCCGGCCAGTGCCGGGAGGCTCAGGGCGAGTAACAGCGAAGCGGTCAGCAGGGCGCGGATCATCAGGGTTTCTCCAATGGGCGGGCGAGCCCATGGAAGGGTAGCTGGGGTTGTGCAAATTGCCGTCCAACGGACAGCCGTGAAATTCAATGAATCTTCTGAATAGGGGTGAATCGTAAGAGTTAGAGCGGCGCAAAGCCGAGACTTTTGAAGTGTTGAGACTGCCAGGTAATCCTATGACACACCTTCAGACCCTTACAGGCACGCCAATAGGTAGCCCGGTAGCCACCGACAGCAATCAGGCCAAGACTGTTTATGACGCCTTGATGCAGCCGAGCGAAGCTTTGCGCGATGTCGATGTTGTCGATTTTCTGCGCCAACAATTGGCCCGCGCCGAGCACGCGGAGTGCGAAGTGCCGAGGAACCCGCAGGTACTTGAAGACTGGATCGGCCAGGGTGTGGCGAACGTCGCCGAGCAATATTCGGCGTATCTGCAAGAGCGGCATGCTGGCGGTCCCCGACGTTTTTTCACGGGGCGCAGCCATGCGCTGTACTTCTTGCAGCATGTCGCGCCGACCAAGTTAGTGGATGGCGCGTGGCTCTACAGCTTGCTGCCACAGTGGGCGGATTATCGGTTTCATGGGTTGATCCGCACTTATCTGGAGGAGTTGGGCGACGGCGAACCGGCGCTCAATCATGTGGCGCTGTATAAAAAACTGATCGCCGATCTGGACTGCGACCCCGGCTATACGCTGGCGGATATCTATTACGAGCAGGGCGCGATCCAGTTGGCGCTGGGTCAGCATGGCGCGGCGTTTCTGCCTGAAGTCATCGGCTACAACCTGGGCTATGAGCAGCTGCCGTTGCACTTGCTGATCACCTCGTTCGAATTGAATGAGCTGGGCATCGACCCGTACTATTTTTCGCTGCACGTGACCATCGATAACGCGAGCACCGGCCATGCGCGCAAGGCAGCCCAAAGTGTGCTTTCGCTGATGCCGATGGGAGCGGAGCGCGAGGAGTTTTATCAGCGTGTCGTGCAAGGCTACAAACTCAATGAGTTGGGGATTGGTTCCACGGCGATCATCAAGTCGTTCGACCTGGAGCAGCAAGTCGTCGCCATGCTCGAACGCAAACGCTCGTTCGGACAGCACATGCATTCCGACTATTGCCGTCTGGAAGGGAAAACGGTGAATGAGTGGCTGGCGCAACCCGATCAGATCCCTGCGTTCCTCGACGCCTTGCTGAAAAAAGGCTGGATCAAACGCGATGAAGACCCGGCCAACAGTCGGTTCTGGAAGTTGATCGACGGGGCGGGCGCGCCGATGTTCGGCGTGTTCTCCGGTTATGAAAAGCAGTTGCTGTGGGACTGGATTGCCGGCGAGCGGATCGTGGAAGAAGGCGCTGCCAACGCCTTTCGATTCCAGTTCAGGAGCAAGAATTCTGCAAATGCGGATTTACCGTCACCGGTCATTCCAACCGACCCGGATCTGCAAGGGCTACTCAGCGACCTCAAACACTGCGCACCCAATGAAAAAATGGCCTTGCTTGGCGCGTTCATGTGCCCAGCCATGCATGCGACCCCGGCCGGGCTCTATGCGACGCGGGAGTTCGTCAAGGTGATGAGCGAGAACGTCAAGGGGCCGCAGCTATGAGTGAGCAATCCGCGCTGTTGCAACTGGGCGAGCTGCTTCGCGAAAGCGGATACGCGTTTGTGACGCCGACGCCCGTCACTCATCAACGGGTCAACGACAGGGCTGACAATGCCGTCGGCACAACGCTGCGTGATGCGTTTGGCTGGAGCAGGTCGTTTGAATCTGGCCTGCTGCCACCGAACGTTGAGGGTGAACTGATCGAAAGCGGCGTGCTGGAACGTGATCATGATCGACTCAAAAGTACCGTCAGATGGTCGTCGCTGAATAACCTGTTGTTGGTTCATTCCGCCTTCCCGACCACTCAGGAACATTCAGTGTTCTTCGGTCCGGATACCTATCGTTTTGCCCAAACCATCGAGCGTCATATGCGCTTGAACCGTTGCGTTATCAGACGCGCCGTCGACATCGGTTGTGGCACTGGCGCGGGCGCGATGCTTATCGCCCAGGCGAATCCTCAGGCTGAAGTCTTCGCAGTGGACATCAACCCCAAGGCGCTCGCATTCACCGGGATCAACGCCAAACTGGCAGGCTTGAATAACGTGGCCTGCCACACCAGCAACGTGCTCAATGAGATGGAAGGGCAATTCGACCTGATCGTCGCCAACCCGCCTTACATGAAGGATTCCAGGCAACGGGCTTATCGCCATGGCGGTGATGCGCTGGGGGCTGACCTGTCCGTGCGGATCGTTCACGAATCGATCGAGCATTTGTCCGTGGGCGGGTCGTTGCTGCTGTATACCGGTGTCGCCATTGTGGATGGCCAGGATCCGTTTCTCGCGGCAGTGAAAGAGGCGGTGGATCAACCGGCGCTGGACTGGCACTACCGCGAACTTGACCCGGACGTCTTCGGCGAGGAATTGCTGGAAGCCGGGTACGAACAGGTTGATCGCATCGCGGCCGTGGAACTGATCGTCACGCGACGTCTACCGGTGTAGGTCTTTTTGCAGGATACCGCCATGAAATCATTCCAGAACCAGCTGACTCCGGCACAAGAACAGCGGCTCTGCGCGCTGGATGCTTGGCATCGTGCGCTCGACGATTGCTCGCTGCGGATGGAATGCCCCGACGCCTATCACGAGGAACTGCTGCGCCAGGCGGATGAAATGGATCGCCAAGGCATTGTGAATTGGGAGGAATGGCGGGACTTGCGGTTGGAGGCGGATGCGGCGTATTCCCGTGCGGTGGCGGGAGGGGATTACCACCCGGTGTTCGGTCGATAGGTTTTTCTGTCCTTTTGGCGCTATCTACTGGCCCGTTGGCGTTAGTCGGTCATCCGCCGTAGCGTTAGAGTGGTCGCCACGTTCCTGGCGCTCCTGAAGGACACTACCGATGACCCGCCCGCGTTTCTTACCCGACAACTTCACCCTGAGCCTGATCAGCGTGGTGATCCTCGCCAGTTTCCTACCCGCCAGCGGCCAGGTCGCGGTGGGCTTTGGCTGGCTGACCAACATTGCCATTGCCCTGCTGTTTTTCCTGCATGGCGCCAAACTATCCCGCGAGTCGATCATTGCCGGCGCCGGCCACTGGCGCCTGCATCTGTTGGTGTTCAGCCTGACCTTCATTCTGTTCCCCCTTATCGGGCTGGCGCTCAAGCCGTTGCTGTCGCCGCTGATCGGTGACGATTTGTACATGGGCATGCTCTACCTCTGCGCGCTGCCCGCCACCGTACAGTCGGCGATTGCCTTCACTTCGCTGGCGCGGGGCAACGTCCCGGCGGCGATTTGCAGCGCGGCGGCGTCGAGCCTGTTCGGGATCTTTCTCACGCCGTTGCTGGTCACCTTGCTGCTGGATGTGCACGGCGACGGCGGCTCGACCATCGATGCAATCCTGAAGATCAGCGTGCAACTGTTGCTGCCGTTCGTAGCCGGGCAGATCGCTCGGCGCTGGGTCGGCAACTGGGTGGCGCGCAACAAGTCCTGGCTGAAATTCGTCGATCAGGGCTCGATCCTGCTGGTGGTCTACGGAGCCTTCAGTGAAGCGGTGATCGAAGGCATCTGGCACCAGATTCCGCTCTGGGAACTCGCCGGCCTGGTGGTGGTGTGCTGCATCGTGCTGGGGCTCGTGTTGCTGGCCTCCACCGTGCTGGGCAGAGCCTTCGGCTTCAATCAGGAAGATCGCATCACCATCCTCTTCTGCGGCTCGAAGAAAAGCCTGGCCACCGGCGTGCCGATGGCCCAGGTGCTGTTTGCCGGCAGTACCTTGGGCGTGTTGATCCTGCCGTTGATGCTGTTCCATCAGATTCAATTGATGGTGTGTGCGGTGTTGGCGCAGCGCTACGCCAATCGCACGGAAACGGTCGCCGAAATGATGGGGCAGGTTGATCCATAAGGACCTGTTGCTTTCGAACCTCGTATCAGGATAACTGTGCCCCTGTCCTGCCTCGAGGTGACCCGCGATGTTTGATCTGCCCTCTATCGTGACTTACGTGGCCGTCGTGATCGGTCTGTTTCTAATCCCCGGCCCTGCGGTGCTGTTGGTGATCACACGCACCCTGCAGGGTGGGCGTAAAGTCGGGATCGCTACGGGGCTGGGCATTGCCTCTGGTGACCTGATCCACACGTTGAGCGCTGCGCTGGGCCTATCGGCCATCCTGATGACCTCGGCGCTAGCGTTTAATGTCGTGAAGACGGTGGGCGCGTGCTATCTGATTTATCTGGGCGTGCGCGCATTTCTGGCCAAGCCAGGCGCCGCCGCACGAACACAGTTGGCTGACGTGACGTCGACCCAAGCCTTTTTTCAAGCGGTCGGCGCAGAAGTACTGAACCCGAAAACCGCGATTTTCTTCCTGGCGTTCCTGCCTCAATTCATTCACCCGGAATCGGGCTCATCCCTGATTCAATTCGCGGTACTTGGCTTGATCTTCTCGGCGCTCAGCGCGACCTATACCAGCATTCTTTCAATCAGCATTCGCCCCCTTAGTCGGTTGATCAAGGGGCTTGCGAGGCTGCGTCGGTGGGAAGGGAAAATCATCGGGACGATGTTTGTGGGGCTTGGGGTGAAGGTGGCTTTTCAGCAGCGGTAGGGTGGGTTAGGCGTGGCTGGCTGTTGCCTGTGGTGAAAGGGGGGCATCGACTCTAAGCGGTTGCTCGGCAACGGCCGTCTCGTACAGCCTCATCAAGTCAGACACGACAACCTCATCAGATGCCATGAGATTGGCTCGAATAGCAGTGGGAGCTTTTTCGATTTGCTGTTCCAAATCCAATGCTCGATGAACAGCCCGGCCTAATGGAAAATGAATCCGTTCCCGTTTTTTAGGGTATGTCCCGTCCTTTCCCAGGCTGGGAAGGTGCAGATACGTGGCCTAAGCGATGGCCGCCATGTCTTTTTCCAGGCCGCCATCTCCGCCGCCTCCATCTGAGTCATCGGTGACTCTGGAGTTCGGGGAAGAGAAGTGCGGAGTCCTGAAGGTGATCTCCACTCCCATAGACGGGATACTCAAATGCCCTGACTGCAGGACAAGGCTAGGATCGCCAGCCGGTAACCTGTAAAGGCCCTTTCTGGTGATCTTATCGAGGCACCATTGCTCGAGTTCTGATTGCGAGGCATTGCGGATTGCCGGCGGCACCGTAAAGCATTCGGCGTGCGCCTGTCCGTTGACCAACCGACATATCGCTAACTGATCCAGGTCGCACATGATGCTTCCTGTGGAGGGGGGCGGGCAGAAGAGTTGGTGTTTAGCCATGGAGCTCGTCTCAGTGAATGGTTAGAACGATCAAGCCGGTGGTAGAAGCATTGACCGAATAGAGCCGGATTCCAGTTCGATTAGCATCACCTATTCGGGTGAGGAGGCTCGCCGTATTGATGCCGGTGAACTGGCGGGGTTGCACCAGATAATCGAGTTCGGCCTGATTGAATCCGAGGAACTGCACGACGGCCTCGCCAGCGACAATCTCAGCCACCTGCTGGAATCGCATCGGGTGGGGGATGCTGATGGATACAGGGCCGGTCACCGGGGCGGGGCGTGGTGTAGTCACGCGAAAACAAATCAAGCCGGCGACCAAAACGATGACCATCGCAATCGGTCCGCCCCAGGCAGCAGGAATCACCAGCGTCTCGGGCTTTACCCAGCCGATAACGGCAAAGATCAACCCCACCGTGAGCCCGGGAACACCGAGCGAGGCCATCGCACGAAACTTAGGGTCGTCAATCTTAAACACCAGATGCCCTCCTTTGCCGAGGTTGTCGTCATGCTGCCGAGAAGAATTCGAGCGGCCGGCGTCCTCTATCACGATAGCCCACTGCTCTGTAGGTGCTATGCCGAGATGAGAAAATAATTCAAGCAGGTGTGGGGCTCCTTTCTTAAGCAAAAAGAAAGCACAAATGGACCAAAAAACGACCATAAAATTTAGTGCTCGGGAACTACCCGACATTTCCTCACTTGCGAACGGGTGAAACATAGTCTTTGCTCATTGTTAAATGGCAGATGGCCATGCCAACGCTGCCTGACACCAAGGATGGGCGTCCTCTGCCCCTTGGATACAAGACGACTATTCGAAAGCATGTACATATGCATTCAGTTCGGAGTTGGTCCAACGTCATAACAACGAAAATACGGTGGCAGCATATGAAAAATAATTTCCTTGCGCTGGTAATTTTCCTTCCCCTGCTGCTTGGTGGTTGCGGGTATAACGTTAAGGCCATTAAAAGTTTCGAGTCCAGTACCAACAGCCTGACGACAAGTTTCAAAGAAATGACGCAGGCCACCGAGACACGGTGTTATACAACCTTCAGGGCGTTCGCTTCTATCCAGCCGAAAAATGATGACTATCGACGAATTAATCAGGCAGCCGAATCAGGATGTAAACAGTTCGTAGAGGAAAATAAAACCACGGAGATGATTGCTGATGTCATCAGCGGCTATGCCGATGCCCTTGCCAAGGTAGTAGGCGTTGAACCAAACTATTTGGACGATGAAAATTCCAGTTTGGAAAAAGCTGCGGCTGAACTAAAAGATAGAAAAGAGACTCCAGAGTTTAAAAAAGAAGACCTTAGCGCCGTTTCAAAACTCGCCAATACTATCGCAAAGGTATATACGACTTATAAAGTTAAAAAAGAGTCAGTCGCTTTGATTCAGCGGAATAAGGCCCTTGTGAATGCCAATGTAGAGAAAATGAGTCTCTACGCCACAAGAATATATGAAGATCAAATGAGACTTGAGCAGGCAGTATTGCAAAGCGTTCTCGACGATCTTATAAAAGCTTCAAAGCTGCCAAAAGGCGCTGCCACTGGGTCTGTAGTGCCACATCGGCTAGCGCAGGCAGACTACGTCAAGGCGCTCGATTACGTTGGGGATGGTAAGACGCCTGGGAAAGGAAAAGAGGTTTCAGAAAAATTTACCCAGGCGTGTAAAGCGCTGATAAATGCTAACAACGAACTGGCCGAAAAGTTTCAAACACTTTCAGAAGAGGCGCAGCTGAAAGAAGTTTTAGCTTTTGCGAAAGATGCTCGTGCGGTCCGGGATTCACTCAATACACTGCGTAAATAGGTGCAGACATGTCTGATGGAAAGCTGGGTCTAGAAGAAGCATTGCTCGCTCAAGCGCAATTGAAAGAAGCCGTTTTAGATCAGTTTATAGAAATTCGTACTTTTTTGAAAAATATTAAAAATTCACCAATAGAGGCCGAGCTAAAGGATAGGCAGTTTAAACTTATGCAAGACTACATGCACTTGCAAACTCAAGGGGTTGTGCTGCTAGGGGCTTCGACCACGCAAGACCTGGAAGTTATAAAAGAGGCCAGTCAGCGAATAACTGATTTTGTCTATAACACCAAGAAGGTTGAAAAAACAATCAAGGTTATCACTGCTGTCGTTGTGTTCATTGGCGCCGCTATAAATGGATCTCCATTGGGTATTGCTGACGCTGCAATGACGCTCTACGACGTAATGAACAAGAAAATCGAGGAGGAGAAGGAAAAAGGTGACGAAGCAGCCGTTGACGTTTCCGCTCTGGCGGCCTCAATAGAGCCGGGTATGAAGGCAGGTGGTGTGAATCGCGGTACACCTGTGAAACCGGCTGGCAATGAGCACAAGACGCCGAAGAGGCCACCAAAATAGTATAAATATGTGGAGTTGAGCTCGATTTGCATGCTTTTCGCTGGGAGTTAACCGGAGCTCATCATGTCCTTGAATTTTGCCTAGTATCTATACCATTGACTGTTCCCTGCTATCTCGTGTTCCATGGAGGGCGCATGCGTTACAAGATTTTTATCCCTATTTCGATTGTGGTCGTAGGTTTTGTAGCCATTATGTGGTGGCGCGGTGCTTCGAAGCCAGAAGCAGGGACTATGCTCAAAGCATGGTCAGAGAGCATACAGAACCTGGGTGTTCGAGCGATTTATCCTCTTCAGGAGAGTTTATATCCAGGAAATATGCTTTTGGTTCCAACTTACCCTGAGAAAACCAAGTGGTTTGAGGAGAAACCCGCTGAGTTTTACACCAGTTATCTTGTTCGAATCGGATCGCTCGACCTTTGTCAGTTGTATTTGTCACTCCGGAGCGCCCCTGAAATTCCGCCAGTTTCTGGCTACGAGGCCAATGGTGGCGGATCTGTAGGAAACAAGCCCTTCACTCCATGGCAGCCTACTGAAATCAAATACTCGCACTTTAAATGCAGTGGCTATAAAGATGCTGATTTCAGAGTCAATCGCGTCATGGCTTTCCCTGCTTTTCAGTTTGGGTCACTCGCCGAGTCAGGTATAAGCGGTAATGTATTGAATGGGGTGACTGGTCTACTAGGTAGTCTCGTGGGAAATAACGAGTATCGTATGACCGTGTCGATACCGAGCGCTACAGTCATCAGGGTTGATTTACACGATCTTCTGTCAGCTTTGAATAACTACAACTACAGCACCGCCGGCGGTGTTAAAGATGTACAAGTTATTTTAGAACGAATGATGAATGTTCAGAAATTCATCGATAAGAAAGGTAAAGTCTCCGAGCCTGAGCTACTAGTTGTCACGGAAGTGTATTATGCGAATGCTATAGATATTTCAATTGCAAGCTCAGCAGCCAAGGCTTCCGATCTTTCAGTCAGCACCCAGGCATTGGCCGAGCGATTTGACCAACTCAAAGACTTGCGTGATCAGCTCAACGTTATAAAGACTGACGCTTCTGTGGCCCAAGGAGCCAATCAGAGCCATTCTAATACGGAGGCTCAGAAGGAGACCATGAAGGAACTTGTCCAGCAGATTGCTGAAAAAGAGGCTGAGGTGGATAGGCTGTCAAAAGCCATCTTACCGGGTGCCCCAGGAGTCACTGGGGCTGTGAAATCGGTTTCTAGCTCGGGCGTGACTTTAACTCAGGTTTTTCCACGACCGATGGCATTTGGATATCGCGCAATAGGATTTAAGCCAGACCAATATCTTAGAATGCATTGATGACCTAGCGTCTCCGTAGGTGGCTAAATTAATTCAAACTATGGCTTGTCAAATCGAGCATTGAACTTGGGTTTGGGCCTCCGGCTAGCGAAGATCATGGCTAATGGATCGCCTTTTTCTCGGTTACATTGCCTGAGTCGCCCCGGATTCATTCAACTTTCAACCACCTCGCCGCCGCATCCGCCGTATCTTGCGGTGACGTATTGAACGCAATAGCAGCATCCGGCGCCGCTTTGTGCACGGCGTTGATCAACGCTTCGAACAACAGCAGGCTGTTGGCGGGGATGCGCAGCCCACCACCAATGACCACGCAGTCGTAGCGACTTGCAAGTAACTGGCGCTCCACCTCTAAGGCGGCGCTGTCGTCTGGACGCACCAGCAGCAGATCGGCGCTCCAGCCGCGATCGGCCATCTGCTGCATGCCGGACGCGATGCCGGCGCGTATTTTCGCGGCGTCAAAGCCAGGGGGTAGAGCAGGGTCGGAGAAATCCACGGTTTCAGGCTCTTGCCCGATGAACAACACGCGGGCTGAATCTTTGGATGCATTCATTGGCTGGTACTCATCAGGTTTCGGGCATCTACATCTTGACGCAATGGATCATAGCCCAGGCGTCTCTCTTTGCCGGGCGCAGGTCATGATGTCGAAACCTCCGTCCAGTTCAACGTCGCCGACTCCCGCCATTTCACCTCAGTCAGCCCATACTTTTCCGCTTGGGGTTTGGACACGACTTTGAGTGGCGGCCTGCCGGGTTTCGGGATCGGCGCTATCCCCGCATCACAACTCGCCCAGTGCCAGGCCTGGGCATTGGTCATGCTTTGCGCGCGGATGATGAATGACTTTGTCTGCCCGTGAAGCTTGTATTCAATGATGTAAAGATCGGTCTTCATGAGGCCCCCTCCATTTGCTCATAGATAAAGGAGTGGTGGCGTCAGAAAAAAATTCAAAGCGTTTTCAGTTGTTGTTACTTATTGATTTTTGTAGGGAAGATTGCGGGTTTGAAGGCGCTTCTGGACGGTGTCGTGATGGGATAGTTCAATGGCAGTGACTGGCGGCGCGACCCCTTATTTATCCCGGAGCCCTACATGAAAATTGGCGTGATTTCCGACACCCATGGCCTGCTCCGCCCCGAAGCGGTTGCGGCGCTGGAAGGCTGTGAACGGATCGTTCATGCGGGTGACATTGGCAGTGCCGAGATACTTGATCAACTGACGGCCATCGCGCCTTTATACGTCGTGCGTGGCAACAACGACCTGGACGCGCCGTGGGCGGAACAGATTCCCGATCTTCTGTATGTCGACGTCAATGGCTGGAAGACGCTGTTGGTGCATGACATTGCCGATGTCCCCATTGCACTCAATGAGGACGTCAGGATGGTGATCACCGGCCACTCTCATAAACCACTGATTGAATGGCGGGGCGAGCGGCTGTATCTCAATCCCGGGAGTGCAGGGCGGCGGCGTTTCAAGTTGCCGGTGACCTTGGCGCTGGTTGAAGTGCTGGCGACGTCGATTGAGCCGCGTCTGGTATCGTTGGTGGAATGATCGACCCTGGCCCTCTGGTACAAAAAAAACATGCTCAAGATCAATACCGATATGGCGATGTTCATCGCGTTGATGGCCTGTGCAGGTCAGGCCTTGGGCGCGGGGCTGCCGCCGCCCACCGTCGATGTGCTGGCATGGCCGCGCATGTCGTCGAGCGAGTTTGGTTGCTATATGGAGCAGTCGCTGGGGTATCGCGACAAGCGCTTCAATTGCAGCCTGAAGGGCTACGAAAATCAAGGCGACCCATGCGACAACGGCGATGCCTACACAGAAGGGCCGGACTTCCCCGCAAGCCTGGCTGCCAGGATTCATCCGCTCGCGACGCAGGTGCAACTGAGCTGGGAGCATGGGGAGTTGCAGCAGGTGACGCTCTTGCTCAAGGGAACATTCAACGAGGCCGAGGTCCGCAACGCCTTTAAATTGCCGCGTGCCGAAGCCTACGTGTTGTCCGAAACAGAGCAGGGGACATTGCCGGAAAATATCATGGACACCAGCGTGCAATATGTATCGACCGATGATTCGACGGGTAAACGCCCAAGCGATCCGTCTTCAGGGTTTACCTCGGTCATGCTGACCGGCTTCGACCATATGGGCGCAGGCGATGTCGATTGCAGCGTCGATGAATGATATCCCGCGCCAGTTAGATCTTTCGTTGTCGTACAACGACTTTTTCCATCCCATCTGCTGTTCGCGAAGCAAATCACACCGCTGAACCTGCCTGTACCCGTCGTATTCCCTACAGAGCTGGATCTGGAACGAGAGGTCGTGTCATGACGAACGGCCATCTTTCAGATTGACAGCCACGTACCAGCCTCGCTATAAAAGGCACAGTTGTACGACGACAGACGATAGATCGACTGTTGAACCCTAAAAATAAAAAAGAGTGTCGGCCCCACCATGAATCCAACCTGCGTACTCGCCTCCCCGAATGCCGCTCCCCGTGGTTCGATCCTGACTGCTTGCCTTGATGCACAGTCCGGCCCGTTGCAGGCAACGGTTTCAACAAACACCCCATAGCAGTTGTTACAGGTCTGACTCCAGCCGCCGGGCATGGAGAACGTGCACCTGTACTCTCGCGAGGTTGTCGAGAGTTCATCACCCTAATCCAATAATAAAGTGATGCTATGAATCTGAATGAGCCCATCAATGCGCAACGCGTCGGCCAAGCCGTAGGCAAATACCGCTGGACGATCTGCGCGCTGTTGTTTTTTGCGACCACCGTCAATTACCTCGACCGCCAGGTGCTCAGCCTGTTGGCGCCGGGTCTGTCGACGGAGTTCGGTTGGAGTAATACCGATTACGCCAACATTGCGTCGGTGTTCCAGTTTGTCTATGCCATTTCCATGTTGTTCGCGGGTCGTGTGGTCGACAAGATCGGCACCAAGACTGCGTTTGTGGTGGCGATCGGCATCTGGTCGACGGGTGCGATCATGCATGCGTTTGCAATGCCGATGGGCGAGGGGATCGCTGCGGTGTGCAGCGCGTTTGGCCTGGCGGTGATTCCGGTGTCGATCGCCGGTTTCATGTTGTCCCGCGCGGTGCTGGCGATCGGCGAGGCGGGTAACTTTCCGATTGCGATCAAGGCCACTGCCGAATACTTTCCGAAGAAAGAACGCTCATTCGCCACCGGCATCTTCAACTCCGGTGCCAACGTCGGCGCGATCCTGGCACCGATCTGCGTGCCGCTGATCGCGGGCCTGTGGGGCTGGGAAGCGGCGTTTATCGTGATCGGCATGTTGGGCTTTGTCTGGGTGGCCGTGTGGATCACGCTGTACCAGAAGCCGGAGCAGCAAAAGCGCCTGTCGGCGGCGGAACTGGCTTACATCCGCAGCGATGAGCCGGTGCAGGTGATCGCCACGCCGGTGGCGGGCGAGGTGGTCAAGAAAGTCTCGTGGTTCAAGTTGCTGACCTATCGCCAGACCTGGGCCTTTGCGTTCGGCAAGTTCATGACCGATGGCGTGTGGTGGTTCTTCCTGTTCTGGCTGCCGACCTATCTGTCGGCGCAATACGGCATGAAAGGCCCGGACATTGTGGTTCCGCTGGCCGTGCTGTACAGCATGACCATGGTCGGCAGCATCGGTGGCGGCTGGTTCCCGAGCTACTTCATGGCACGCGGCGACAAGCCGTATGACGGTCGCATGAAAGCCATGCTGGTGATCGCGCTGTTCCCGCTGCTGGTGTTGCTGGCGCAGCCGTTCGGTTACATCAGTTTCTGGGTGCCGGTGTTGTTGATCGGGATTGGCGCGTCGGCGCACCAGGCGTGGTCGTGCAACATCTTCACCACCGTGTCTGACATGTTCCCGCAAAAAACCGTCGCTTCGGTGGTGGGGATTGGCGGCATGGCCGGCGGCTTGGGCGGGGTGGTGATGACCAAGATAGGCGGCTGGGTGTTCGACTACTACAAATCGATCAACGACATTCACACTGGCTACATGATCATGTTTGCCATCTGCGCACTGGCGTATCTGGTGGCGTGGAGCGTGATGAAGGCACTGGTGCCGCAGCATAAGGAAATTACGGATCTGTAAGCGGTTCTTCAGTTAGATCGAGGGCGGATGTACCTCCGCCTTCGCGAGCAAGCCCGCTCCCACACTGGTTCTGTGTCGTTCGCAAGAGTTGCGGCCAACACCGATTCCCTGTGGGAGCGGGCTTGCTCGCGAAGGCGTCAGCCCAGTCGAAATCCTTGTCACCTGAAACACCGCTTTCGCGAGCAGGCTCGCTCCCACATTGGTTCGGTGTCGTTCGCAAGAGTTGCGGCCAACACCGATACCCTGTGGGAGCGGGCTTGCTCGCGAAGGCGTCAGCCCAGTCGAAATCCTTGTCACCTGAAACACCGCTTTCGCGAGCAGGCTCGCTCCCACATT